>CAZLFD010000022.1:0-24257 GCA_964558715.1 uncultured Candidatus Peribacteria bacterium
TCTCTTGGAGAACTGGGCCGACTAAAAACCACCCCACTTTTTTCCATTAACCCGATTTTGCAAATATTCGAGATACAGAGAATGACGAAGCAACCTAGACAAAAACATATACAGCAACATCTTTGTTTGCTGTTTGTTTCTGGATTGCCGCGTCGCTCTCTGAGTTGATTACCACGCAGATGGCTGTGGTTAGATTTTGTAATCCTTTTAGTCCGCGACTCGCAACGACGCTGCGCGTTTACGAAACCACATCTACGGGGTCAATATCGATGCGACAATGTGGCAACGGCACAACACAGAGGATTTTTTCAGGTTCGGCTGCAATAATAAAAAGATTGGCGAAAAACTTGCCGTGTTTTTTGGGGTGCAATGCCGGGGCAACGAAAATCTGGATTTTCTCATCCGCAAAGATTTCTTTGCAGCGTTGATTAAGAATCGCTTCCAGTTTGCGTGCTGCACCAAACGCGCCATCTTTCGTTTTCGCAGAAAAAATGAGTTTGGCGATGCGGCTGACTGGCGGCAGAAAATGCTGCTGACGGACTTGTATTTCTTGCTGGTAAAACGAGTCGGGATTTCCTGTTTTGAGTGTTTGCCACAATGGCAGCTCTGGCAAACGAGTTTGAATGACTACTTCTGCAGTTTGCCCACGCCGCCCGGCGCGCCCGGACACTTGGATGAGGAGTTGATAGGTGCGCTCTGCCGCACGAAAATCAGGGATGCTCAGGCCCGCGTCGGCATCCAAAATCCCTACAACGCCCACATTAGCAAAATCGAGCCCTTTGGCAATGATCTGCGTACCAACGAGAATATCGGCATCGCCACTGGTAAAGGTTTCGTGCAGCTCTTTAAATCCGGCTTTGGCAGAAGTGGTGTCGCGGTCGATACGCACGACTTTTTTATCGGGGAAGAGCAGTTTTACGACACGCTCGATCTGCGCTGTGCCGCTGCCAAAAAAGCGTAGCTTACTGCTGCCGCAACTGGTGCAACGCGGCATCACGCCAAACACGCGGCCGCACTGGTGGCAGAGCAAGTATTCTTTTCCACCTTTGCCTGCGTGCGATACCAAGGCGATATTGCACTCTGGGCAACGGGTTACTTCGCCACAATCTTCGCAGACTAGGCAACGGAACAGCCCGCGGCGATTAAGAAAAAGGAGTGCCTGCTTACCCGCTTGTAAAGTCAGTTCGACTTTGTGCTTGAGCGAACGCGAAATGGGAGACGTATTTTTTGCCGCCATTTCTTCACGCAAATCGATGACAGAAAGTTGCGGGAGTGCTGCTCGCGCCGGCAGACGAGCGATGTGGGTCGCTTTGTTGTGTGCCGCATGCCACAATTCCAAACTGGGCGTAGCTGTGGCATAAATGAGCTGTGCTTGGTGGATCTTGGCCAATGCTTCGGCAACATCCCGCGCATGATACCGCGGCGATTGATCGCTTTTAAATGTCCACTCGTGCTCTTCTTCCATCACGATCAGACCAAGGTTTTGAAACGGAAGAAAACACGCCGCCCGGCTGCCAACAACTACTCGCGCATGGCCGCATTTTACCCGCCAAAACACCTGCGCCTTTTCTCCTTCTGACAAACGGGAGTGATACAGCGCCACACAGTCTTTGCCAAATACTGCTTCGCACTTTTCTAGCAACTCAGTCGTCAGGCCGATTTCAGGAACCAAGAAGAATACTGTCTTTCCAGATTCGAGCGTGTCAGAAGCAAGCTTGCGCGCCACATGGCTTTTGCCCGAACCGGTCGGCGCAAAAAGGAGCGCTCGCTGATGCTTAGCAAGAGAAGCCAGTGCGGCTGCTTGTTCTGCCGAAAGCTCGCCCTCGCTTTTTAGCGGGCAATCAAGCTGCTCAACAAACTTGGGCTGCGAGACGAATTCGATAACACCTTTCTCTTGCAAACGATCAAGCGTTGCCTTAGTAGAGCCAGTTTCTTCCCTGACGAGTGCAATTTCTGACTCACCATTATTTTGTAAATAATCAACTACCTGTTGCATCTTTTTGCCCAGCTTTTCTGCCTCGGCTTTCGTCAGTCGAGCAGAGGTAACGAGCGGCGGCTGCCCATTACCGGAAAAAATGCTACTCGGAAGAAACAAAGGGAGCACCCTGGCAAGCGGTACCAACGTTTTCTCGGCAACTCTCTTTGCAAGTTTAAAGGCATTTGTATCGAGCAGTGGTGGCGTGCAGATCGAGTGAATTGGTTCTGTCTCAAACAGCGGCTTTTCTTCGTGAATACGAACGACAAGCGCGACTTCTGGTTGGCCCTGCAAAGAGGCAGCCACCAGGCATCCGGGTGAGATTTTGGATTCTAATGGCTGCGGAATCGAAAAAGTGAACAGTCCATCGTGCACGGTGGGCGTTCGCCGGCGAAAAGCGAGGTCTGCGTATTTCATCGTAGAATCATTATCGCATAATTCTGCGCTGTTTATCTTTCATTTTTTGGATATGTGCTCACTGTGTGACTATCGTGAAGTAATCAGCAATTTACAATCCGCAATCAGGAGTTTCATTATTGCCTGAATTTTTTAGGTTTAATGCTTAAAGACTTATTCTAAAAAAAACTAAATTTTACCTTCGTGCTTTCTGGAAGTAACAAAACATGCTTAAATCCTCGGTGCCTCTTACTGTCAAATGATATTCAGAATTCTGACAAAAAACCACTGGCATAAAAATCGAAACGCCTGTTAAATATGTTATCGATATGTCCGCTTACATATGAATGCGATTGCCGCTGCATTGCGCAGCCTTGGTCTGAACAAAAAAGAGGCTGATCTGTATTTACAGATGCTCATCGTTGGCGGCCAGCCGGCCTCGGTACTGGCCCGTAAAATCGGACTGCCGCGCAGCAGCGTACAGTTTTTGGCAGAGACATTGGTTAAAAAAGGGCTCGCCAGTAAGCAGAAACACCGCAATATCACCACCTATCAACCGCTTGACCCGGAGCATCTGGTGCGTTTTTTAGAAGGGGAAAAATGGGAATTTATGAATGAACTCGAGCGCAAAGAAGACGAAGTAAAAAGCGCGATCCCGGAACTCAAAAAACTGCAGGGACAAGCAAGTACTCGCCCGCAGGTACGTTTTTATGAAGGCAAAGAGGGGCTCCGTATGGTGTTTGAAGATAGCCTTTCTGCCAAAGAAACCATTCGTTCGTTTGTAAATTTTGAAGAACGCAATCGCTGCATGCCAGAATATTTTCAGGATTACTATAAACGCCGTGTCGAGCGCGGAGTGTTTTTACGCGCCATTTATCCGGATAGTGAATTTGGCAAAACACGCAAAAAAAAGGATAAAGAATCAAATCGCGAATCACTCTTGGTGGATAAGGATAATTACAAGTGGCTCCCTGAGATCCAGTTTTACGATGACCGGGTCACCATTGCCTCCGGCAGTGAAATGGTGGGTGTGATCATCGAAGGGAAAGAGATTGCCGATGCGATGAAGGCCCTCTACGACCTCGCGTGGAATGGGATTTTGTTGGAGCAGGAGGTGAAAAAGAAGAGCAGGAAGAGATAATCTACAGTAAATGTCCTAGCTTTTCTTTTTTGACCCGTAAGTAATCAGCATTGCCTTCGCTTTCGCCTACATCAATCGGTACTCGTTCGATTGCTTGTAATCCGTAACCAGATAGTCCGACTATTTTTCGCGGATTATTAGTAAGCAAACGCATTTTGGTGACACCAAGAGATTTGAGCATTTGCGCACCAATACCGTAATCACGCAGGTCGTCTTTAAAACCAAGGCGATTGTTCGCTTCGACCGTATCGAGCCCATGGGTATCTTGCAGTTCATACGCCTTGATCTTGGCAGCAAGCCCGATTCCCCTGCCTTCTTGCGCCATGCGTAAGATAACACCTACACCCTCTTCAGCGACACGGTCGAGCGCAGCATCGAGTTGACTGCGGCAATCGCAACGCAGCGAACGGAATACATCGCCGGTCAGGCATTCGGAATGAACGCGTACCAAAGGAGCATCGACGGAAGAAATATCGCCGCGTATCAAAGCAACGTGCTCTAATCCGGTCAGTTTTTCTTTAAAGACACGGATATCGAAAATACCGAAAACGGTGGGCAGCTGGGCTTGCGCCACTTCTTCAACCAAAGTCTCTTGATTTCGTCGATAACTGATAAGCGCCTCGATCGTCATGATTTTGAGGCTGTGCTTTTGCGCGAAGTCCATCAGTTGGGGCAAACGCGCCATGCTCCCATCTTCATTCATAATTTCACAGATCACAGCCCCGCCCTGAAGGCCAGCAAGTTTACATAAATCGACCGAAGCCTCGGTGTGGCCAGCGCGTACCAAACAGCCTCCAGTCTTCGCTCGCAAAGGAAATACATGCCCCGGGCGTACAAAGTCAGCTGGAGCCGTGTCCGGATCCATGATTTTTTTAATGGTAAGCGCGCGATCGGCAGCAGAAATACCCGTTTTAATCCCAACGCGTGCATCGACTGAAACACTAAAATTACAAGCATCTGGCTCGGCCTCTGCCACCATCGGATGAAAATTCAGCCGCTCAGCGATCTCTGGATCGACTGGAGTACAGATCAATCCTTTGGCTTCAGTGGCAAAAAAGTTGACCGTTTCGGGGGTAATCTTCTCCGCCGCGACGACAAGGTCACCTTCGTTTTCGCGGTCTTCGTCATCCACCACAATGATCGGCTTACCGGCAGCGATGTCGGCGAGAGCATCCTCGATGGAGGAAAGTTCGATGGGTTTAGAATTTGCCATGGGGTCCGCGATAGGTTACAGAACTGGTAGGAGTCTCCCAGAGTTTAATCTCGAAAATCGGGAGTTTGGGAGTCAGTTTTTTCCACGCCCAGGCAGCAATATTTTCTGCCGAGGAAATGGGAATAAAATCGTTGATAAGTTTATGGTCGAGAACATCGACGATTTCTTCTTTGACGACCTTCTTTAGTGTGGCAAAATCGTACGCTAAGCCCTGGTCGTCTAAATCGGAGATTTGCACGGTAACATGCAATTTATAGGTATGTCCATGCAAGTTTTCGCACTTGCCGAAGTACTTAGGAAGAAAGTGTGCCGAATCAAAGGTGAACTCTTTGGTGACGAGGAACATTGCATATAAAGCAGCGGCGGGATTGTAACCGAAGCAGGTTGTGTTGTCACGCACTGCCCGACAGAAAATCCGCCCCCTAACGAACAGGAATTGTCAGGTAAACAGAAAACCGCTAGTATCGGATTCGTATTCTTGCAGCGCAAAATCATGAAAATCATCAAACTCGCACGCGGACTTCCTCCACTTTCTATCATGCAGTATTTAGCTCCGGTACTGCTCGAGAGTATGCAGAAAAGTTTAGAGAAGGATTCGTTGTCATTTCTGCAATACGGTCATTTTGCCGGCTATGAACCGCTTCGTGAGTACGTTGCAGAGAAGTATGGAGTGGAGAAAAAACGCGTTTTTATCGGTAATGGCTCGATGGACACGCTGAACATTTTTTTGACGATGCTGAAAGCGTCACATGGTTTGGAGCATTTTGCCTGCGGCAAAGAGGTCTACGACCGACCACTCATCATCGCCAAAGCGCTCGGACTAAACCCCAAGGGGGTGGATATGCTGGAATCTGGTTTGGAGCTAACGGCACTCACCACGCTGATGGAAGCGCAACAGGGTAAGGGGGTCATATACACCATTCCTTGGTTCGATAACCCGAGCGGTATCGACCACAGCCAGGAAAATCGTGAACAGATTGCCGCATTGGCAGAACGCAATAACTGGTATGCTATCCGCGACGGAGCCTATCTCGAGCTGTCGTATTTTGAAGAGAAAGAGGTGCCAAAGGTGCCAGAACATGTGATTCAAACATTCTCTTGGTCAAAGACGATTTCAGCGGGCTGCCACACGGGCGGCATTATCATTCCTAGCGAACTGGCTGATGAGTTTCTGCACTTTATCAGTTCATGGAGATTGAGCCCGGTTACGCCGACACATTTGGCGGCATACGAGTTAATATCTTCAGGCGCGTGGCAGAAACACATGAAAGAAACACTGCTGCCCGACGGGCGCGAGCGGGTGACACATTTTAACGAGCTGATGGAAAAGTTTTTGCCGGAGTCAAAAAAGCGCGAAATAAGCGGTGGGCATTTTTGGGGCGGCAAAATCGAGGGGCTTACCCTAGAGAATTGGGATGAATTTTTGCAGATCGCAGAAGCAGAAGGCGGCGTACAGATTCCAAATCACGGGGGATTCATGCCGCTTTCACCGCCCGAAGAAAGCGTGGGATATGTGCGTATTCCGATTTTTATGGAAGATGCCGACATCGCTGATCCACTCAAACAAGTCATCTCTGCAATCGCCCATGCTCGCGATAAAGTCACCGGGTGATACCTTTTTGTGCGATTCTTCTCCCCCTAAGCTAGAGGGGGGTTGAGGAGCACAAGAGCAAATCTTCTCAATCCCGTTCACTCTTTCATCTTTTTCTCATGATATGACCACTCCAATCAAAGTCGCCGTTACCGGTGCCGCTGGCCAAATCGGCTACAGTCTGGTTTTTCGCATCGCCAATGGCGATATGTTTGGCAAGGATACCCCGGTAGACCTACGCCTTGTAGATCTTGAGCGCAGCCTTGGAACATTAGAGGGTGTCAAGATGGAACTGGATGATTGCGCTTTTCCACTCCTTTCAAACACGGTGGTAACTGCCGATTTAAGCGAAGGATTTGCCGATACCGACTGGGTGGTTTTGGTAGGCAGCGTGCCACGCAAAGAAGGTATGGAGCGCAAAGATCTGCTCGAGATCAACGGAAAGATATTTGTGGGCCAGGGCAAAGCCATCGAAGCGAGTGCTTCGCCAAATGTAAAGATTCTCGTGGTCGGCAACCCATGCAACACGAATTGTTTGATTGCGAAGGCAAGCGCGCCCAGCATTCCGGCAGACCGTTGGTTTGCCATGACAGCACTCGATGAAAACCGGGCCAAATATCAGCTTGCTGCTAAAGCGAGTGTGGATATCGAGCAAGTGCAGAACATGACGATTTGGGGGAACCATAGCGCTACGCAATTCGCGGACTATTTTCATGCAACTATCAATGGCAAGTCGGCACCAGAAGTGATCGATGACGATTGGCTGCAAAACGATTTCTTAAAAACTGTGCAACAGCGCGGTGCTACCGTTATTGTCGCCCGCGGAGCTAGCTCTGCCGCCAGCGCCGCCAATGCCATTATCGATTCAATAAAACGGATAATTACACCCACTCCCGCTGGGCAGACTTTTAGCATGGCGGTACCGAGTGATGGCAGTTATGGTGTGCCAAAAGGCCTCATCTTCAGCTTTCCGCTGCGCAGCACCGGGAGTGGATACGAGATCGTACAAGGCATTGAGCACGGCGAATTCGCGCAAGCCAAACTCGATGCGACCATTACAGAGTTGCAAGAAGAGCAAGCCGCTGTGCAGGAATTGATTGGATAATCTGCACTCATCAATCTCTGCGTCACCCCTGTTGAAGGTGTGCCGCATAGGGATTTGCAGCATGCCTTATAACCATTTGCGACTACTCTCACTACATCACCTCCTGCATTTTCGGGCGATACTGCAATGCCTCGGCCACATGCGCTACTTCAACGGCTGCGGAATCGCCGAGGTCGGCAATGGTACGCGCTACTTTTAAGATGCGATGGTACCCACGGGCAGAGAGGTTAAACTGTTGCATCGCCTGGCGCAAAATATCTTTTGCGGTATCATCGATGGGGCAATGCGACTCTATATCACCCACGCCCATTTCAGAGTTAGTGGTGATGGGCGTTTTCGTAAAACGTGCTGCTTGGCGGGCGCGAGCAGCCTGCACACGCGCCGATATTTGAGGTGACGTTTCACCGGTGCGCTCGCCAGAGAGTTTATCGAATTTAACCGGTGAAATGTCGACATACAAATCGATACGGTCGAGCAGCGGGCCGGAGATGCGCTTTTGGTAACGGGCGATGCTGCTGCCGTTGCACGAGCAATCTTTTTCGGAATCGGGCACATTGTAGTAACCGCAGGGACACGGGTTCATCGCCGCGAGCAGGGTAAAATGAGCCGGAAATTTGAGGCTGCCTTGCGCGCGCGAAATGGTGATCTCGCGGTCTTCGAGCGGCTGACGCAGTACTTCGAGCACTTGTGCAGGAAACTCGGGGAGCTCATCTAAGAACAAAACGCCTTTGTGCGCGAGGGAGATTTCACCCGGTTTGATCTGCCCGCCACCACCGACGATCGAAACAGCGCTCGCCGTATGGTGTACAACGCGAAACGGGCGGTTGGCAGGCAGCGGCCTGTCGCTGGGGAGCATGCCGGCAATTGAGTAGACCTGGGCGACTTCCATCGCTTCTTCGCGCAAAAGTTCAGGCAGGATGCCGCGGAAGGCTTTTGCCATTAAGGTTTTTCCCGCGCCGGGTGAGCCGTTCAGGAGCAGGTTGTGCGCGCCAGCGGCAGCGATTTCGAGCGCTCGTTTCGCGTGCTCTTGCCCACGAACAGTACTAAAACATGGGATGGATTCATCGACAAACACATAGTCGCGGTAATCTGCCGGCTCCATCGGCGTGATCTTTTCATCGGTATACAGGTGATCGACGAGTTGGCGAATATCGTGCACCGGAATCACTTCGATACCAACGGCAAGCGAGGCTTCTTTTGCAGATTCTTCAGGAACATAGATTCGTTTTTTTTCAAGTCGCTCGGCAGAAAGCGCCATCGGCAACATGCCATTTACATGCCGCAAACTACCATCAAGTGCGAGCTCACCCACAAACACTGCCTCTTCGAATTCTGCCAGCGGTTCGATCTGCCCACTGCTGATCATAATGCCAAGCGCTATCGGCAAATCAAACGCCGGGCCGCTTTTGCGCACGTCTGCAGGGGCGAGTGAAGCGGTGATTTTAGTGGAGGGGAAACTATAGCCAGAATTTTTAACAGCACTGCGCACCCGCTCGCGCGATTCGTGTACGGCGGCATCACCCAGGCCGACCACGGTAAAATTAGGCAAGCCGCGGTGAATATCGGTTTCGATGTCGACGAGCATAGAATCGATACCGACAGTGGCGAGCGATTTGATTTTAGCAAGCACGCGTAAAGGAAAACAGTAATGATAATTTTGCCATGCAAAAATTATCTTGTCATGTTTCTTTATTCTGGATTTATGTTCCGTGCATATCACATCTATATCCAATGTGGTTTGTGCGCATCATAAAAAACATAAAATGCAAATTTAGTCTGTAATTACGTCACACCTGCCAAAGGTGAAGCTTTGGGAGGATGCAGGGGCTCGTATTTTTAGAATGAAGGAAATTCTTTCGTATCAAACAAGATTTCTGTTTCTAGCCCAAAAACCACACCTACGACAGGAATGACGTAGCGTGCAGGAGGAGCGATTTCTGCTTGCTGATAGATTTCCCCTTGACGAAACGGGACAAAAAGCGGGAAGATACCATGCGCCTTTTTCCCCGGAATTTTTGGCTGACCATCGCTATCGTAAAAACGACGAGATCAATGTAACAGAAGTGTTTCTTGTCGATGAAAACGGCGAAAAAATCGGCAAAACACCGACGGAAAAAGCATTGGCAATGGCCGAGAAAAAAGAGCTCGACCTGGTCGAGGTAGCGGCCAACGCCCGCCCGCCTGTCTGCCGCTTGATGGACTTTGGCAATTTTCTCTTCGAACAGAAGAAAAAAGACAAAGCACAGCGCAAGGCCGGCAAGGCAATCGCCATGAAAGGCGTCCGCTTTGGCATCCGCATCTCTGCTCACGACTTCGAAGTCAAACTCAAGTCTGCCCGCAAGTTTCTCGAGAAAGGCCACCCTGTACGCGCACTCCTCCTCTTTCGCGGCCGAGAGATCGTTCATGAAGAACTGGGGCACCAAAAGATGAAAGAGTTCGCCGCAGCGCTCGAAGATATCGCAAAAGTCGAGCAGACAGCGAAAAAGCAGGGCCGCCAAATCACTATGCTGCTAGCTCCGCAAAAGAATCCGAGCAAGAAGAAGACAGACGAAGACGACGAATAATTCCTCTTTTTAACTTTTATGCCACTCAGACCAGGCAAAACCGGTAAGCAAAAGACCAAGTCTGCTGCGAAAAAACGCATCCGCACAACAGGATCCGGCAAACTCGCGCACGAAAAAGTGGCGCACAATCACCTGCTTTTACAAAAGAGTGCTCGCCAAAAGAACCTAGCCAGCAAAGTGACGCTGATTCCAAAAGGCTTCACCGATGTGCTCAAAAAACTGCTTCGCAAGTAAACTCCACTGATTTTTTTATCATCTCATGAGAACCACCAATAGCCCCGCGCGTAAACGCCGCCATAAGAAGATTCTTAAGCTCGCCAAAGGGTATCGTTGGGGGCGGAAAAATCTTTACCGATTAGCCAAGAACGCTGTCACCAAGGCGGGGCAACACGCCTATGCGCACCGTCGCACCAAAAAACGTGATTTCCGCCAATTATGGATTCTGCGTATTTCTGCCGCACTTAGTAAGCATGATATGCAGTACTCTCGCTTTATGCACCAGCTCACGTTGAAAAAAGTGGTTATTAACCGCAAAATGCTCGCCGATATCGCCGTGCGCAATCCGGAAGTGTTTGAGGATATCGTAAAAGCAGCGAAAGCGTAAGCTGCAAGTTGTAAGAATTAGCCACAAGATATTTTATGCCTTTGCCTTATAAAATTTGTGGCTTTCTTTTATAACATACTCTAGAAAATCCAAGGTACGTGAGAAATCTTCAGAATTTGCGGGTTGTTGCACGGTTTTTTCAGGCTGAACTCTGCCAGACCAAGATTTGTCAATCAGATCCTTCCAAGTAGAATCTAGATTTTTCTTTGCCCACTCAGCCCCAGCACGTTTCGAGTTGTTTTCCCCGGTTTTTAAATCATGCAACATGCGGCAATAGTTCAATACAATAAAGCATTGGTAAAATTGATTTGCCCACGGCTTTGGGTTGGCGAGGATTGTTGCACCCCAGTCTGTTAATGTGGTAAAAATATCTTTTTGTAATTCGTCTGTTGTTATAGGGTTTACCAAGGCTTTTGGTGGAGACCCTTTCAAGATTACACCCTTCTTTCGCAACGTCCAACGTACTAAAATCGTGTTACAATGATTTGAAAGAACCAGTGTGTCACTGCCATTGTCTAAATACCAAACTTTTTCTCCACAGTGTTTTTTATCCTTAATGATTTTTTGCGGGAAGTAAGAGCCCTCCATATGTCGAGCCCAATATGAAGACTGCCTAAAAATCTTTTTATGCACCTCCTGTAATTCCGTCAGCTGTTTTTCAGTAATCTCTTTCTGAATGATGACAATGAAATCCACATCACTGTTACTGTCAAAGTCACCAACAGCAAAAGAGCCCTGCAAATAAACTCCGACAAGATCACTTCTAAAAACTGAATCAAGCTTGTCTACAAAGTCTGCCAAAACTGTATTTAAATCTGAATAAGGCGTAGGTGCTCCCTCTGTCATTCGATATGGCGATAACAGAGTAATTATGCCCAATGTAAAATCAAGCCACAAGTAAATCAGGTTTCTTATTCCTTACATCTTAAAACTTGCGACTAGTTGAGTTGTTCTGCCACTAAAATCAAGCGGTCTTTCGCGGTGCCGATTGGCGTGCAGGTCATCAGCGTGGCAATCTTTTCGTTTGTCGGCTGCTTGAGCACGCTTGTTTCTTCTGGCGGCACCACTTTGCGTTCGCGGATGCGATATTTATAGATATCTTGCTCCCAGAAAATGGTAAACTCATCACCTACTTCAAGGTCGTGCAAACGCGCGAAAACATCTTTGTATTTACCGCCATCCCAGAAGTAATATGAGCTGTGTCCGGTGATAAAAACATTACCCAGTTGCCCGGGTTCGGCTGTGCCAGGGTAGTGGACGACACCGTCTTTTAGCCCAGTCTGGATATCTTTCTCGAGTTGATCCCAGTCAGACTTTAGCAGTGACTGTGGAGAAATTCCGACGATTGGAATGTTTTGCCCCATTTTGGGGATAACGATGCGGTTTTCGAGGGGTGCTGGACGAATAGCAAGCGCCGGAAAGGTTTTATGCGTTTCGCGTTTCATGCCCGCAGTCGGCAAGATGGGCATCGCTTTTTCTACCATGTTCGAGGATTCGGCAACCTTTTCTAAAGCGAATTGTTTTTCTGTCGATGCAACCGGATCGATGCGTGCCATCATCAACTGCGAAAGCGCCGGCGCATTCATCACCGAAAACGAGATGCCGAAAATAGCCGCACTGGTAACAGCAAATTTGGTGACTTCACCGATGGCCCCTTTTAAAAACGCTTTGCGCTTGGTGCGTTTTTGCTTGGTAAGATACCGACGGCCTTGTAGGGTGTGGTGCGGAGCAAGTTTGGCAGTCTGCAAGCGGCGTTTTTCAGCGAGTTCTTTTTCGACCTCTTCTTTGGGGCGCAGCTTGCCGAGCCCGGCAAAATCTTTGCGAGTCAGGTCGATGACAAGCTGAATCCGCTGAGCACATTCGCGCTGCACTATTTCGCAAGCGATTTTTTGTTGACGCATTTCACCTTCTGGAATGGCTTCTGTGTCTGTAGAGCGAGTCGAAGGAACATGCTTCTTTGGGGTAGGCAGTGATATTGGCAAAACTCGGCTCTGATGATTCACTGCCGCATCGGTTTCAGGAATACTGAAACGCGACATCTTTCCGATTGGTTGGTCTTTTTTTTCTAACTTTGGAATAAAGTTTGTTGTGCATTCGTCATCTAAGATTTGCGAGAGTGGAACTGCCTTTGTGATGGTGTCTCGCTTAGCAATCTGAGCAATCGATTCTTTGGTGGTAGTCTTGACCGATGGTACAGTAGGCGGAGTCATCAATGGCACCCGCTCGGTACCGATAATCACGCTTGCAACTGACTTCTTTTGCAGTGCAGAGTCAATGCGCAACGAATCTGTCGTTTGAGTATTTTGCACTAATGCTTGTGCAGGAATAGTGATTGATTTTGTATTATTGGTTTCAATCTGCCTGGTCGTTTTTGCAGGAGGGGCAAGCGCTATCGACTCGCTATGTTTGATGTGCATCTGCTTTACTGGCGCAGCAGTAAGGTTGGAATGTGGCGATAAGGGGTCGCCAAGAGAGCCGGTCAGTCGTGCCTTGCGCGAGAGGCGGCTAGCGGTAACACGATGTGGAATGTGCAAAAAGGTGACGGATTCCTGTTTTTTATGCGGAATATGGAATTTGGCTTCTGCTTTTGGTTGTTCGTGGTGAACCGTCTTTTCTTCAGCGATTGGTACTTGTAATTCGGGAGTATCGAGGAGCGGCTGCTCGATAAAGCGCCAAAGCTCTTCTTTATGAGGCCTGGAACGAAAGAAATCATCCGAGTAATGGTGATTGTTTTGGTTCATGTGAGTCGTGCTCCGAATAAAATATTGATTATATATTATTGCACAATTACACGTGAATTGGCAACCCGATTTCAAGCTATAGGCTTATGCGTTTTAAGGAATAAGAAAATGGGCGGAGCAAAGCTCCGCCCATTCATGTTCTTACAACTTACTGCTTATCGCCTAAGAGGTTGCCTTACATCATGCCGCCCATGCCTCCCATGCCACCCATCGCGGCTGCAGCGGCAGCACTACCATCGTCTTCTTTTTCTGGAACATCGGTAATCGCAGCATCGCAGGTTAAGAAAACCCATGCCACGCTCGCAGCATTTTGCAATGCAGAGCGGGTGACTTTTTTAGGATCGATAATACCGGCTTTCGACATGTCTTCATAGATATCTTTTGCAGCGTTGTAACCCACACCAGCTTTGCTTTCAAAAACTTTTTCGACGATTACGCTGCCTTCTTTTCCGGCATTTTTGGCGATTTGGCGAGTAGGTGACGAGAGCGCGTGGAACACGATCTGTAGCCCGACTTTTTCGTCATTTTCTTTCGCTGCCTCGATCATCGGGAGCAAGATTTTTGAAGCTTGCAGTAAAGCCGTACCCCCACCCGCAACAGTGCCTTCTTCAACGGCAGCACGTGTGGCCGAAAGAGCGTCTTCAATACGATGTTTGCGCTCTTTCAATTCGACTTCGGTCGCAGCACCAACACGAATAATGGCGACTCCACCGGCCAATCGGGCCAAGCGCTCTTGCAGTTTTTCGCGATCATAATCGCTTTTCGTGTTGTCGATCTCAGCTTTGATCTCGTTAACACGAGCTTCGATTTCTGTAGGATTCCCTGCGCCCTCGACGATGGTCGTATTGTCTTTGCTAGCGATGACTTTGCGGGCTTCACCCAAATCATCAACAGTCGCCTTTTCGAGCGTCAGACCGACTTCTTCAGAGATAACAGTTCCACCTGTAAGCGCAGCGATATCTTTGAGAATTGCCTTGCGGCGATCGCCAAAAGCCGGAGCCTTGATGGCAAGCGTGTTAAAAGTACCACGGAGCTTGTTGACGACCAGGGTGGCAAGTGCATCGCCATCGACATCTTCAGCGATGATAACGAGGTCTTTTTTGCCAGACTGAGCCAAAGCTTCAATAAGAGGCAAGATTTCTTGAATCGAAGAGATCTTCTTGTCGGTAATCAGGATTTTTGCTTTCTCAAATACCGCATCCATGCGGGCGGTATCGGTGACCATGTACGGTGAGATGTAGCCGTTATCAAACTGCATACCTTCCACGACTTCTTTCGAAAGCCCCAGTGTCTGCCCTTCTTCAACGGTGATGACTCCATCGCGGCCGACCATATCCATAACCTCGGCGATCAGTTCGCCGACTTCCTCGTTTTGCGCAGAGATGGAAGCGACTTGCGCCACCTCTTCTTTGCTATCGATCATCTTCGTGAGTTTCTCGAGCTCTTTTACAACAGCGTCAACGGCTTGCTGCATGCCGGCTTTTACAACCATCGGATTGGCTCCAGCAACAATATTTTTGAGCCCCTCACTGATCATATGATGTGCGAGCACGGTAGCGGTTGTAGTGCCATCTCCAGCAACATCGTTCGTTTTACTGGCTGCTTCTTTCACTAGCTGCGCACCAAGGTCTTCGAGCTTGTCCTTGAATTTGACTTCTTTCGCAATGGTCACACCATCGTTGGTGACGGTCGGGCCGCCATAACTTTTTTCAATCGCAACATTGCGCCCCTTGGGGCCCATGGTAACAGCAACTGCTTTCGCGAGTTTGATAACACCGGCAAACATTGCATTGCGGGCATCACCGGCAAAATGGATATCTTTAGCCATAGTTCAGGTTAAAAAAAAGAAAAACGGACTACTTGATCGTACCGAGAACATCTTCTTCATCGAGGATAAAGAATTCTTGGCGATCGATTTCGATTTCAGTAGGAGAATATTTCTTGAAGATCACGACATCGCCTTTTTTTACGGCTTTGCAATCGGGGCCGACCGAAACGACTTCGCCTTCCATCGGCTTTTCTTTACTGGCAGTGTCGGGCAAAACGATTCCTGAAGCCGTGGTTTCTTCGCGGGTTTTAGGTTTTACGACAACGCGCGCGAAGAGAGGGGTAATGCTGGCCATAAGTGAGGGTGAAAAAGAAAAAAGATTGGTCAGGGATTGATTCTTGCATTTTAGCACTTGTCCTTTCCGAGTGCCAATCTTGGCAGACAAGGGCAGAGAGTGTCAAGAAAAATCTTGGGTAAGATTTTGCGTAAGCTTCTCCTCCTGACCATGGCCTGTCTCGCAGTAAATACAGGGGGGAGTCAGAAGGGGTAGAAATGTGAAAATCCACCTCTCACAATCGCCTGTCTAGGGAGGGGCCGCTGCCGGAATGGGGTTGTACCCGTTCCGCATGTTTCCCCGAACGGCCCGAATCGTGCTTCAGGTCATTTTATTCTCGATTCATTACCATTGCGATTCAGGACGGGAGCCCTGAACCAGCTTAAGGGTGAAATGCAGGGTGGGGATGGGTGGAGCCTTGGGTGGCTTCCCCCCTGAGTTAGGGGGGCTGAGGGGGGTCGAGATCGCCCCGCACCCCAAATTGCTGTTTTGTTTTCTGTTCGACCCCCTCTAACTCCCCTAACCCAGAGAGAGAATTACTCCGTGCCCTTACCCCAGCCCATAATCCGTTGTTAAAAACCCGAAATTCTGGTATCCTAACTGGAATTATTGCGCTCAAAACAAAATGGATTTTCTGGTCGATTTTCAGGCTCTGGGGTTATCACTTATCGCAGCCGCGTTTCCGGTAACAGTGTGGTACTTCGTGTTGCGGCAAAAAAAACACTCCCAAGCGCTTGGCAGGCTGTTGTTCACCTTTATCGTTGCCGGTGTTGGCGCCACGGGGTTTTGGTTTTTAGAGCCGGTAGTATTCGAGTATTTGCAGGCAAAAGATTTTGCCCTGATGTTTTCGCTGTTTATCGTTTTTGGCGTGATCATCGAATATTTTCGTAATTACGTAGTACGGATTACCGGTGTCGGCTATATCAAGAATATCGATGATATTATCGATCTCAGTTTTGCCGCGGCACTCGGTTTTACCTTTTTCGAGAATTTTTTCTATTTCTACGAATTGTTTATCGGCGCCATTGTCACCACGACTGCAAGTGGTGAAACAGTACCGATGATCGAGCTGCCGGTTACCGCGCTCAAGTATTTCTTGCTGCGCGAATTTTTTATTCCACCGATCCATATCTTTTGCACTGGGCTCTTTGGCTATTTTTACGGTATCGCCATCTTCGCGAATGACGATTTACGCAAACAACAGGCAAAGAGCCTTTGGTATCGCCTGTATGCGACACTGCTCTTTTTCTTTCCGCGCAAGTACCGCTTTAAGGCAGTGACAATCGCCCAGGGAACGTGTCTTTCTGCGCTTAGTTTTGGCGTCTTCTTTGCGATATTGCAGCACGACCCCAAGGTTTCAGACTTGCTACATTCGCTTAGCATCCCCCAGTTACCCGGAGGAATCGATGAACAGCTGATGCCTTTGGTCGCCTTTTTCTTCTTTCAGGCAGGAACGATCTACTTTTTTCTCTTAATGGATAAAAAGCGCCGTTGGGATCGGCTGGGATATTTACCGGCAAAAACATGAAGTTCAGTTTTAACACCCTCATCCGGCTGCGTTATGTGCTGCTTGTCCTCATCATTGCGGGGGTATCGTTTTTAAAACACGTCAATTATGCAGAGTACTCCAATGCGATCTATTCCTATATCGCGCAAGATCCGCTGCGCTTTTTTATCGATGTACTGACCATTTACTACCTTGTTATCGGAGGCGTCTACATGCTGCGTTGGTGGTATCACGAGCGCAAAGCAGATGATCTGGTGTTTTTAGAAGTAACGGTGCCGCGGCTAGATGCCAAAAGTGATTACGATAAACGGCAAGAAAAAGACTTTCGCGAGAAGGTAAATGTGATGACACAGTTCTTTCGAGCGCTGACGGAGATTTCGGATATGAACCTGTGGAATATGCTGCGCAGCATGTTTTGGGATTTTGAGAAGATTTCCTTCGAATTTTTGATGGAAGACCAACAATTGAAATTCATCATCGTGGTGGATGAGTACTACCAGTCGATCATCGAAAAACAGGTGACATCGTTTTTTCCCTCGGCCAATCTGGAACGCATTCAAGATTATGAGTTCAAAACACCAGATAACATCGTCAATGGTCACTACATGTATACCGTTAAAGATTTTTGGTTCCCGATCAAAGGCACCAAAGAGATGGAAAACGACCCGCTCAACGATCTGGCAAATGCGTTTTCGAAAATCGAAAAAAATGAAAAAGCCGTACTGCAACTGGTAATAAACCCCATAGCGGACGATAATTGGCGTAAAAAAGCACGCAAAAAAGCCGATAAGTACTTTAAGCGCGAGAACGATTTTCATATTCCGATTATTTCCGATATCCCTTTACTGGGTTCAGTCTTCAATGTATTTTTTTCTATTCTTCTGCCGGGTGGCGCAGATCGGCTGACTTCGACAAATCAGCCCGGCGCCAGCAGTGGCGACCACTATATTCGCATGGTGCAGACCGAAGAAGAACTCGCCAAACGTATGGGTGCCAAAGCTGGCCAATTTGGATTTCGGGTGGCGATCCGGGTTTTAGCGGCAGCACATTCGCATCGCCGCGTTGATGAAATCCTCAATAATCTGGTGGTAGGCATGACTATTTTTCGCGATGCACTTTCGAATTGGTTTCAAAATCGGCGTATTATTCCTATCAATCTTCTCAATGCGCCACTCGTACTCCATGGCTTTAAACGGCGTTTGTGCAATTTTTATCTGGAACGCACCTCGATACTGGTGCCCGAAGAGCTCTCGACCATTTTTCACTTTCCTGACGCAAAATATAATCCCATCTCGATCATCAAGTGGCTGCAGTACCGCGTATTACCGCCGCCGGTAAACATTCCGCGTGAGGGGGTTCTACTCGGCATCAACCGGTTTCGCGGCGAAGAGCGGGATATTTGTATTAAAAAAGCCGACCGCTCACGCCACCATTATGTAGTGGGTAAGTCTGGAGCGGGTAAATCTGCCCTGCTTAGCTACATGGTGCGGCAAGATATTCAAAACGGAGAAGGGGTGTGTGTGGTCGACCCGCATGGCGATTTGATCGAGGATATTCTCCGCTACGTGCCCAAAGAACGCGCTCGCGATGTCGTCGTCTTTAATCCCGCAGATATCGAACGCCCGATGGGGCTGAATTTGTTAGAGGCCGATTCACCAGAACAAAAAGATCGCGCGAGTCTGGATGCGATGAATATCTTTATCAAGCTGTTTGGTAACGAGATCTTTGGTCCGCGCATTCAGCACTATTTTCGCAATGGGTGCTTGACATTGATGGATGATGAAGACGAGGGCGCAACGCTGATCGACTTGCCGCGACTGTTTGTCGACCCCGCTTTTCAAAAGTACAAAGTCAGCAAATGCCGCAACACGGTAGTGCGCCAGTTTTGGGAGAATGAGATGGCAAAGACCGGCGCGCGAGAGAAAGAAGAGATGATCCCCTACTTCAGCAGCAAGTTCGGGCCGTTTATTACGAACACCACGATGCGCAATATCATCGGGCAGCCGAAGTCGGCGTTTAATATCCGCGAAGTAATGGATGACGGGAAGATCTTACTCGTGAACCTTTCAAAAGGTCGCATCGGCGACATTAACGCACAGCTATTGGGGCTTATTTTTGTGAATAAGATTTCGATGGCGGCGCTTTCACGCGCCGATATGCCCGAGAAAGACCGGCTCGATTTTTATCTGTATGTGGATGAGTTCCAGAATTTTGCGACGGATGCTTTTGCAGATATTCTCTCTGAAGCACGCAAATACCATTTAGCATTGATCATGGCGCACCAGTACATCGCCCAGTTGCAGACGCGACAGAATTATGAAAAAGAAAGCAAGTTGCGCGACGCCGTCTTTGGGAACGTAGGCACGATGATGAGTTTTAAAGTCGGCGCCGAAGATGCGGAGTATTTAGAAAAGGAATACGCGCCAGATCTATCGCAGCAAGATATTATCGCCATCGCCAATTACAAAGCGTATATCAAACTGAATATCGACAACACCACCAGTCGCCCGTTTTCGCTAGAGACCATTTGGGATGAAACAGGACAGAGCGAAAGGATCGCAGAAGTCATCAAAAAATACTCCCGCCTCAAATACGGGCGCAAAAAAGAGTTTGTCGATCAAGAGATCGAAGCGAGACTTGGGATCATCGAGTAATAATACAGCGCAGCGTCTTTGCGAGCAAAGGTGCGATTTCGGGTGGAGGCAGGTAAGGCCCCGGGTGGCTTCCCTCCTGAGTTAGGGGGGACTGTGGGGGGTCGATGTGATTTCCTCCCTTGAGCTAGAGCCGGTCCCGCACTTGATGCGGGAGGAGGCTAGGTGGAGTCGAAGGTGCGATATTGGGTGGGGGTGGGTGGAGCCCCGGGTGGCTTCCCCCCTGAGCTAAGGGGGATTGAGGGGGGTCGAAGTTGCCGCGCGCCCCATGTTTTTGTTTGCTGTTCAACCCCCTCTAGCTCCCCCTAAGTTAGGGGGAGAATTACTCCGTGCCAAAAGACCTGCCATCACCCCCAAACCCAAACCTTGACAGAAAACTCGTAAAGTGTTTTTATACACTCTTTCTTTATCACGGAACATGGCGGTGTGTAAGTACTACAAAGACATCTGCTCGCAGGCCACGCCAGCGGCAGATTTCGGTGGCGGGCCAGAGCCGTTCTGCAGCCATGGCTTCGGGCATGGGATGATCGAGGGGCCGTGCCCGTCTCCCAGTTGGCCGTATGTGCTTGATGCGGTGACTGCTCACGTCAAAAAATGCCTTAACCCCACCGGCACCTGCCCGATCAAAAACAGCGCGGCGAACATAGCGCGGGCAAACTTGGAAAGAACGCATTTGTCGGATGAAGTGTGTCCAGAGATCATCGGGGCAGACGGGAAGATAAAGCCAGGGGTGCTAGATGATGTGGACCCCAGCAAGCTGAGGGCCGGAAAGCATATCGGCGTGCCGGGGTTGACGATGTTGGCGCCAGATGTGATGAAGGTGGTGCGGAGACCTGCAGGCGCCAAACAATGTGACAAATACACACAATGCATCAAAAAGCCGACCAGTGTTGATGGGCGAGTGGTTTGTAACCATGGCGAAAAACATGGCCCAGTGCCAAACCCTGAGTTGCATGATATTAAATTTAAATCAGGTACCAAGAAGTTCGAGTGCGCCAATCCTGATGGTACTTGCCCGATCAAAGAAAACATTAGGGAAAAGTTAAGGGAGATGCTGCAGATCAATCATGCAGATGGTGAAGCTTGTGATCAATTGCTTAGACCTGACCTGAGCGTTGATCATACTGATGCCAACTGTGCACACTTACTGGGTATAACACTGGGCCACGGAGAGGCATACAAAATTGCCTTAGATGCAAGTCGTGCAGAGCGTCGCAAACTAAGACGTAATCGTTAGTTTCACCCATGAGCTACCTCCGGACGGAGTGTTCTGCTGTTTCACTCCGTCCTTTTTGGTTTGGGTGCACGGAGTAGCTGATACAAAGACTGTGTGTCGGTAAATGCGGCAGGCTTGGGCACAGGGTAACTCCTTCTGTAGAGTGGGGGGAGAACGGGGCGTCGTGTGATTATTCCTCTCCTGAATTAGGAGAGGTCAGGTGAGGTCGCCCCCGTGCACTTCGTGTTTTTTTTTGTTTGCTGTTCAACCCCCTCTAGCTCCCCCTAACTTAGGGGGAGAAGCTCCGCGCCTATTTCCCTACCAAACCCACCCCGCAAAAAAGGTTCAACAAAACCCTTGACTTCTTTGTTTGGTATACCTAATATTTTTTAGCATTACCAAATTCTAACTGTTGTTATGACCTTAAAAAAATCTATTGACAATAGACGCACCGCCCTCTAATCTCTTTATTGCAACTAAGTTGCATTTTCTATTTAAAAACCTTGCATGCGAGTATCAGTCAATATTCCATCCGGTGCCAAACCGTGCGACAAGATAGACCAGTGCCAACAAAAGCCGACCAGTGTTGATGGGCGAGTGGTTTGTAACCATGGCGAAAAACATGGCCCAGTGCCAAACCCTGAGTTGCATGATATTAATGGCTCGACCGGTGAATTTACATGTGCTAATCCTGATGGCACCTGCGAAATCAAAGAACGCATCAGGGAAATGTTAAGAAAGATGCTGCAGATCAAGCATGAGGGCGATGAGCCTTGTGAAAAGTTGTTGAGCGATGATGGCGAAAATATGGTGCACGACGAGGAAAATTGCGCCCACATATATGAAGTAACCAAAGAGCATGATGAGGCATATCAAATCGCATTTGATGCTGCACGCAAAAATCGACGCGAGCGACTGCGACGAGGTAAACGTTAATAACACCTATGAGCTACCAACGCAATCGTACAGTCATAAGGCCGATCAGATCAGATGTCATTCCAGGTGTGCAGACATTTTACGGTGAATATGTGCGCCATTTATTTGCGGGAATTTTGATGCCTTTCAGGAAGCCAGAAGTGCTAATTTTTGCCGATGATGCCATTGAAGATTTTATTGAGCTTTACGAAGGCGACATGGCTTTTCGTGATGCAGAAGAAAGATGGTTGGCATTTATGGGTTTTGTTTGCGAAGATAACCAAAGAGATTTTACAAAATATAAAAAAGATGTTGAAAAAAAACTTGATAAAATGGTAGTGTTAAGAGCTGATTAACTGTCTAAATGAGTTTTGAAAGTACATTCTTGCAATATCGTTCGTTCAGTAAAATAAACACCTTTTTGCACCAAAGAAAAATCCTAGGTGATGGCACCTTTAGCATGTATCTAGAAAAGCGATTGGTCTTTAAGAATCAAAGTCCTGAAAATTTAAATGAATATGCAACATATGCACGTGAGGCAGTAGAAATTTTTGCTGAAGTTGCTGAAATACAAGAATACAATACGGCACAAGAACGCCTTGATGCCTTATTTAGATGGTTAAGCACTGATGGTAGCCAGAACGACATTGATGCCTGTCGGGCAAATATGGACATCGTCGAAGCCGAGCTCGATGCACGCATTCCCCTCAAAGAAACAACTCCGGATGATGATCCATTCAAAGAAGATCAAGACAAAACCAATAAGGTGGCCATGCGTGGCACGGCCGAAACGGCAGTAAACGACGCCGTAGACAACTTCCTGCAATCCGCCAACAATCAATACGAAACACTCGAAGAAGCCTGGCAATCCTTTTACAATAGCCTCGATAACAAGACGCAGGAATGGATAGACACATACGAATTGCGCGGCATGGCGTGGGATCGCATTCGCACCATCCAACTAAAAGAGCCCGAACCAGATGACGATGACCCGGAGAAAAAAGCCCGAGAGACTCGTGAAAAGGAAGAACGCGAGGCACAGTTGGCAGAACAAGAACGGCGCAAAAAAGAACAGGAAGAAGCGGAACAGAAACAACAAGAGCAAGAGCGGCAAGACCAAGAAATGGCAGGGCAGACGACCGAAACCCCCGCGCAGCGCATCGCCCGCACCGGTGCCGAAGTCGCCCGATTGCTCGATACCAACCGCATCGCCAAAGAGACCGGCGCCAAGAACAAGAAAGAACTCTTAAAAGAGATCACGCAAAGGCGCGATGTGCGCGCACTGACCGAAAGCGTCGTGCTCGAAGACCTCTTAAAACAAAGCGACCTCAGCCAAAAACTAGATGAGATCTTGAAACGGCAAGAGAGCGAGCAAGAAAAAAAAGAGAAGGCGAGCAAAGAAAAAAAAGAAGACAAAGAGAGCACCGCTCTTACCGAGGCGCTAACCGAAGTGAATCGCGTTGCGGTAGACAAGGGCGAATGGCACCCAGATTACGCCGCCTTTTTAGAAGGCCTGCGCGGCAAAAGCTCGGTGCTAGACCAAGCCCTGACGGCGAATCCGAAACTGCTGAATAATAAGAGCCTGATCACTGCCGTGCGCAAACGCTTCGAAAAACACGACAACGCTCACGACAGTGCGCAAGTGGGCGAGGCCCTCAACCAGTTGCGCAATCGGCGCGACGTACCGGCGGAGCAAAAGATCACCTCTCCCGAAGAATTCGCGAAAGCGTTTGCTCCGCAAGCATCAGAAAGCCGGCTCTTCCGCGATTACGCAGGGCATATCTATGCCGATGCCCGCGTGCAGAACCTGCTGCAAAAGAAATATGCCGACTACCAAAAAGAGCGCGCGGCACACCTGATCGAGCGCGGCAAGCTCGATACCGAAACGGCGGCGGCGGCGAAAACGCAGGCAGAACTGTATGCAGCCTTTGCCGAAAAACACCCCGAGCTGGGCGCGCTTGCAACTGCTAACAGCCAGCTCATCCGCAGCCGTCCGGTGCAGCAGGCACTCACGAGCCGCATGGTAGATGCGAAATACGGCATCGAAGGAGTCGCCGAGGCGAGTGACGACGAGAAACGGCTCGCTGAGCAAGCGAGCGAGGCGGTGCGCTTGTATGCGACGAGTGACGAACGCGCCTTCGGTAATTGGGATGAAGCCCTCAAGGCCTTTGAACAGACTCTGGTCGACAAAGATCTCAAAGAGTATGTGCGTGCGAACAAAGGCGATGTCAAAAACCGCCTCCGCGAATATCGGGGCAATATCCTCATCGTGGATGCAGACTCGCTCACGGTCTTGAATCAAGTCGATAAAGCGGTGCTTAATCGCTATGGCGTGAATAAACTCGACGACAAATACCTTGTTGCGCAGGCCGTCAAAACCCTGGGCGCGCCAGGAAAAGCGGTCGAGGCATATGATCTGCAAACACTCGCGCGCAAGAATCCCGCCCTCGCGCACGACCTCAGCATCGCCATCGGCGACAACAGCCGTGCCGAAGCGTTTTTGGCTGCGCTCGGCAGCAAAGAGGCACCAGAGGCA
>CAZLFD010000023.1:0-23576 GCA_964558715.1 uncultured Candidatus Peribacteria bacterium
TAAGGGCGGGGAAAGGGGGAAGGTGCCATTAATGTTTATTTGTGCAACAAGACCGGTACAGATTGTGAAACAATAATGCCCCGTAGAAGATTAGTAATACTTTTTGAGTCGGACCGATTGTCGCCGATGATTGCCAGAATCCTGAGTCATAGAATAAAGCTACTATTTCGTTTTCATATGTCAAAATAGCCCTTCTTACGATCTGGGTTGTGCAATTTAAAAAATGCGGAGCTACATCACATCTAGTACATGGCGGAGAGAGAGGGATTCGAACCCTCGGTCCCTTGCGGGACACACGATTTCGAGTCGTGCGCATTCGACCACTCTGCCATCTCTCCACACCAGTCCATTCTGCGATAAAATGGTAGCGAATGCAATCTGTGAAAATGCAGAGTTGACAGAACTGATAAAGTTGACAAAGTATAATTAAATCGGGATAGTCACGATCGCTTCATCAATAATTATGCAAATATTTCGCTTCTTCGCCATTTGCCTGCTGGTCTGCTTGTCCCCCTTTTCTACAGCATATGCAGTTGATTTGGAGCCAGTCGACATTGAAGTCGATCTGGCAACCGGCGCGGTCGACCTGTCTTTAGGGAAACGGCTCGTGAATCTCTCGGGGACCAGCATTGAAAAAGGTGAAGTCATCACGATCGAACTGGTATACACCAACAAAGGAACAGATACCGCGACACAAGTGGTGATCGAAGATTATTACAATCGCGAACGCTGGCTTGATATTCTCGAAAAGCCGGTTGAGTGCGTGGATGACCGCAGCAAATTGGTTTGCCCGCTCGATAACTTAGAGCCCGGTGAAACCGGCAAACTGCGCTATGTCGCGCGCGTATCTTTTACCGCGGCTTCTGGTAATTACTCTTCTCTTGCCACCATCTCTGCTCGGCAAAAAGACGGTAATCCTTTGGACAACAGTGGCAGTATTTCGTTACAAGTCCGCTCGGTTCCCTCACGTCGTGCGGTCGTCATCCGCACCGATGAATCAAACAAAACCGTTGCCGATTTTGAAAATATCCGTCGCGCAGAGATCAAACCGACTCTTACTCCCACCCCGATTCCAAAAGTAGCGGATGATGAAGTGCTGCAACCTGAGAATGTCACCATTACCACAAAGGTGCAAAAAGATGATGAATCTGCACTTACCGCCGAGTTTTATACTAACAATAGCAATCCTATGCTTGGCGAAGAAGTCGAGCTAGTGCTGACTGTGGCAAATAAAAGTAAGCAAGAGCAAGCCGATCTGGTGGCAACGATTGCGTTTCCGTTCAATGCGCTCGACCTGCTTTCAACCAACCAGCCGTATGCATATCGCGATGACGAGGGAGTACTAGTCTTCACTAAGCCAAAACTAGCGCAGGGTGGCCGTTGGGTGATCCGCTTAAGCGCGCGCTCTATCGCCACCGAAGGGATGCGCTACCCGCATGTTGCGGGAATTTCTGTGCAAGTCGCCGCAAACGATATTCCCAAAATCTCTCGTGCAAAGTCGATCGTGCTTTCTGAGGCCGATCGCGCTATCTCTGATATGACTCCAGAGCCAGAACAGAAGCCACTCGCTTCTACTGTGGTGGCGCACACCGGAGCATCGGTAGCATGGCTGATTGTTCTTAGTTTGATTGGCGGGTTGATTTTACGGAAGCGCCTGACTCTACAGCGTTCGTAATACAAAGTGATGTCACTCAAGCCCCTCCATGTTCCTCTATCTAGGGGGAGGGTTTTTACTATTCGGCAATAAAAAAGCACTTGTTTTTAATGGCTTCCGGAAGATTCACCTTATTGCGTTCGCCGTCGTGCGGATATTTATAGCCTTTGCCAAAACCAAGGTCTTTTAAAAAAGTCGTTGCCGGATTGCGTAAATGCAGTGGAATCGGTAGATTTCCAGAGTCTTTCACCTCTGCCAAGGCTGTATTGATGGCCTGATAGGTTCTGTTGTTTTTTGGAGCATTTGCGAGGTAAACGACTGCATGCGAGAGGATGATGCGCACCTCGGGCATGCCGATCTTTTCTGCTGAGGTGTATGCCGCTGCCGCGATGGGTAATGCTTGCGCGTCTGCAATGCCCACGTCTTCACTGGCGAAAATCAGCATACGGCGCGCAATAAACCGCGGATCTTCACCACCTTCGAGCATCCGTGCTAAATAGTACACGGCGGCATCTGGGTCGCTGGCGCGCATCGATTTAATAAATGCCGAAATCGTCCAATAATGCTCATCGCTCGCGCGGTCGTAGCGGATCGTCTTTTCGGTGGCGATTTTCTCCAATTCCGTCACATCCACTTTCGCATTTGAAAACACCGCTTCTTCGAGCAGATTGAGCATGGTGCGGGCGTCGCCATTGGCGAATTGAAACAGAAACTCTTCGGCTTCTGTCGTCGCATCCGCCTTGGTCATCGCAATAGCTTTTGCGAGAATCCGCCTCAGCGCAGTTTCATCTAGCGCCTTAAGTAGAAATACCCGTACGCGTGAAAGCAAGGCGGCATTTAATGAAAAACTGGGATTTTCCGTCGTCGCGCCGATCAGGTAAAACGTTCCATTCTCTAGATGCGGAAGCAGTACATCTTGCTGCGATTTATTGAGGGCATGGATTTCATCAATAAAGATGATGGTCTTTTGTTGATTCAATTCCAAGCTCCGTCTTGCTTCTTCCGCCACCTCTCGAATCCGCTTAACTCCGTCTGAAACTGCCGAGAGCGGCTGAAAAATCGCCTTCTTTTCTTCCGCGAAAATCCGTGCTAGGGTCGTCTTCCCCGTTCCCGGCGGACCCCAGAAAACAAATGAAATCATGCCCTCTGAATCCAAAATCGTCCGCAGTGGTTCTTGCAGATGGTCTTGCCCAATAACATCCACCAGGGTACGCGGACGCATGCGTTCTGCCAGTGGTGCGGCAGCCGAGAGATTGGCAGAGAAGAGGGAGTCCATCGAAGACGAAATGCGCAGCGGATATCGTATCTTTTCTTCGGCGAACAGCAAATAGCAAGGAGCAAGGAGAAGGTAAGAATAGGCTCATTTGTCCGCTCCACTTATATTGCAGAACGTCTTGGAGCAACTTTGCAAAGTTACTCCTTTAAAAAAGCGCCGACTTCAGTCGGCGCTTAATCTTATTGCCTAGCTCCAACTTATGACTATCGTACCGTGACTTCGGCATCACACGTCACTTCACCCGCGCCGTTGCGGACTGTAAACGTGTAGTCACCACTTTCTTCCGGATAGAAATAGATATCGTCTTCTGGAAGGTTGACGCTCCCCATACCACGATCGATTTCGGCACTGTCGCCGTACATACTCCACCACCACAGCGTTGTGCCTTCGCCTTTATTGATCACTGCCGGTGCAAAGCCGATGGCACAATACGGAGCAGTTGTGTACTCCTTATCATTTACCTTTAAGTCTGCTGAGCAAGTCGTCTCGCCGTAGTCATTCCACAAAGTCAGGGTGTAGGTGCCTGAGTTTTCGGGATAGAAATACATATCGCTCATCGGTAATTCGATTTCGCCGATGCCGTTATTGATGCTGCCACTTTTTGCGCCCTCGCTCCACCACCACAAGGTTGTCCCCTCGCCTTTACTGATCTCTTCTGGCGCAAAACCGATAGAACAATACGGTGCTTCACCATTATCTTGATAGCCGTCGTAACCGTCGTCTGCATCATCACCGTAATCATCCTCGCCACCGTAGTGGCCGCCTTCGACTTCGATATAGGCCTCACAGTAGCTTTCTCCTTGCGGGCCCCAGGCCTTCATCGTGTACACTCCGGTTTCTTTGGGATAGATCCACTTGTTACCTTCAGGAAAACCGTAGACTTCGCCGATTTCACGATCAAAACTTCCGTGCTCGGCTCCTTCCGTCCACCACCACAAAGTCGCTCCTTCGCCATAAGCGATTTTACTTGGCGAGAAGCCGACCGAGCAGATGACATCGCCGCCATCATCGTAGTCGTAGTACTCGCGCTCGGCGAAGAAGACATTGTCTTGAATGTTCGTGATTTGGGTGTTGCGCTTGATGACTTTCGCCAAGGTCTGCTGTTCGATAAAGCACACACCTTCGTTTGAAAGTGAGTTTTCGTACCAGAGCCGGTCGCCGTCGCGCAGGCGCAAAAACTGGTCTTCGATGATGGCGATCAACGTGGTGCCGATACTGGCACCCGGCGCGTGGTCTTCACTCATCAGGCCGATCCAGGGGTCGATCTTGTCGATGTCACCATAGGTATTCTTGAGTGCTTTCCGCAGTTTGCGGTCCGAAGTGATTTCGCTCCATTTTTTAACGGGGTCGAAGCCATACGCCTCGCGCACATCGTTGTAGGGCGGCAAACCGTGATCGCGGCCGCGCTGCAGGTTGAGTGACACCAGGTCTAAACCGCCCGCACCCGGAGGGCCGAAAAGGAAGTTGCGCAGATCGTCGATGACCTTGGTATCGATTTTCTGCATCTTTTGCGAGGCGAGCCCCTTCATGATGTAGCCGATCTCGTTGCCGTCGGTGATGCTGTTGGGTACAAAGAAGGCATCGCGCAGAGCGACCTCGCCGCCAGGAGCGTCGTAACCGTAGTCATCCACGCGGAGGAAGGTGGGTGAAATCGTGGTGTGCCCCACGCGAAAGGCAGCCGTCGAAAAGATAAGGGCGACCATCGGTGGTACGTTGATCTTGTATCCCTTGTAGGTCGGCACGTTGCGGCCGAAGAGTGCCGGCAAGAATTCATTCATAGTAATAGCCTGCATTTCAGCCACCACGATACGGCGCGCCATCTGAAAGATCTCTTCATCGGTCGCGTTCGGATAGTGCTCGGCGATCAGGTCGGCCCAGTGATTATGTTCGCGTACCCACAGGGTGTGCATGGCCGTAAGAGCGGTCTGCTCGTTGGCGCGCGGGTCGCCGGCCAGCACGAAATCGAGCCCGTTGGCGCCGGCATTGGGGAAGTTGTCGACATTGCGCGGCAACAGATCGTCGCCACTCGTCTTGAGGCGCCCCCCAGAAAAAGTGCGCAACGCCGCCCCGCGGGCCTCACTCGAGCCATATACATTCGAGCCGTCGATAAAACTCGTGATGGCGTTCATCTGTTCGCGCGGTCGCGAGACACCACCTCCATCTGTTTCGTCGAAGACGGAGCGGTGAAAGGGGAGGGAAGCCGTACCGGTGTTATACGGGTCGAAGTACTGATCACCTGTAGGGATGGGAATCGGCAAAAACTCGCTCGCTTCTTCCGATTCGGCGCTCAGGCTGATATCGTGGTCGACGAACTGCCCCCACTGCCAGATCATATCTGACAAGCCGCGCGGTTCGGGAATGCTGCCGTACTGTGAAGCGATGGCATTGCTGATGTCACGCTGATTGGGCCGATCGCCACCGGATGGCGTGCTGATGCCGTCACCGTAGTCACTCGGCACTTTGCGTAAGAGCGGCGTATCGGCCATGCCCCAGTCGTCGTTGATAAAATTGTTCAGGTGCCCGTCCATCGAGCGGTAGGCATCCTCTTCAGCAGCGAGCCGCATCACGCCATCAAGAAAACTGTGCAGTTCTTCATTATTCTCCTTGTCTCCGGCATACGCGGTACAGGTGACGAGAAAAAAAGAAACAGACGTAAAAATACCAAGCAGGAACCTGGAAGTGGTAGGAAGTGACCGCATTTGGATTGGGAAAAATAAATACTACAGCAGACAGTAGCGCAGAACGGAGATTAGTCAATATATGACATGCTTTTCTGTTTTGACAACTACAGTGTTTATTATGCTTGAAAAATTGCCTGCACTGTTATTTTAAGACATAAAATATACTGAACAAGCAGTCAGTTATACGCAAGATTTCCACTTTCTACTTTTGTTTCGTGTGGTTTAATGTTAGTCTGCTTCGTATAATCAGACTTAGGTACTGTCAAGATTTTGCTAAGCCTTGTAGGCTTTTTGCGCTTTTTTGGGAAAGGGACGATCACAGTATTTTGGGACTAATATGGTTAAATATGGATAAATACAACATCTGTTCTTTGCGGGTCAGTCCACCGAACTGTTCGAAGATGGTGCTGTGCTAGACCTACTCGATACCAAAACCACCGCTGGCGTGGTTTAAGGTTTCACTGCAGATCCTCCTATATTCTATTTCATAATGGAAAACCGCCTGCCGTACGTGTGGGCAATGAAATCCCCATAGCCAAGCGTAATCCATTCGCATTTTTGCACTCTGAACCAGTGCTCACCACACAGACGGCGGAAGCGCAGCTTTCCTATGCTAGCACCCGTTGCACAGAGCGCAATGACGGCAACGGCACAGTTCTTGTACTATCAATTACCCGCCGATCGGCCGCTAAGGTTCAAATCGACTACACCGGGGAGCGAGACACCCTCGTGGAATACTTGGCCTTTGCCGAAGAGGCTGCTAGATCGACAGGGAATCTTTCGGCCCTAGCTGGTGTGTCTAGCGCGAACACCCGGTGGGTGGATTCTGCTGCAATCGGACCCGATAGATGGCCGGTGTTGAGCGATGCGGCCGTTGCGAAGCTCTGTTATTCCGCTGATGCGGTGTCTTCTGCAGGGGCTGTTTTTTGAAGATTTTCCTCCCCAACTATCGCCAACAAAGCCAACTGGTGATGGGCCAGCTGGTGCGCTGAACGGTTGTCTATCTTGGGCCAGTGGCCATTAGCAAATGCATCAGCAACACCTTTTAGCGGGTGTGTACGGTCAAATGGAGCTTCAGCTCGCTCGATTGCTGCATCAGAATGCGCATAGGGATTTTCCTTAATCTTCATATTCACAAAAAAAAGAAATGACAAGTTTGTAATTTAACTTTCTATTTTATTTTTGGCAAGTATTTTTTCGCGGTTGTTGCTTTACACCGGAAAGCTCCGCAGTATTTCGGCAATCTTGCCCACTGGTAAGCCAATAATATTGTGATAATCACCGGTTGTCGTCTGGATAATATTCTTCATCCGCTTGCCTTCTACGCGCAATGCTCCCGCGACTTCTTTCCATTCACCCGTATCAAGTATCTGTTCGAGTTCGGCATCACCGAATTTTCGATAGATTACTACTGAAGTATCTGCACCTGCCACGCAGCCGTGCTCCGAAAATAAACAATAGCCAGTGATGATTTCTTCTTGCGCGCCACTTTTAACTTTTAGCATGCGCTCGGCATCGGCCTTATCTGCCGGTTTTCCCAAAATCTCCCCCAGTGGCGAAACGACCAGAGTGTCGGCAGCAAGCACGATTTGAGTGGGGAATTTTTTTGCGACCACTTGGGCCTTGCGGATTGCCAGATCTTGAGCCACCTCTTTCGGTGTCATATCCGGTTTATGAGTTTCTTGAATATTCGCCGGAACAACACGAAAGCGGAAGCCATATTCTTGTAATAATGCGGCACGTTGTGGTGATGCAGAGGCGAGAATCAGTTCGGTATACAAATAATTGGCGGCAAAACGGCGTGGCATTACAACTTGGGGAAGGGGAAGCGATTGGGCAAAATCAGGTCGACATACACCAAGCCGATAAAGGCGAGCATGGCGAGCATCAAGACAAACAGATCCATAAAACTGAAGTGGCCATTTGCATTTTCGGGATCGTTGTATTTTTCTGACAGTGAGATCCGCAAACTGGTAAAGCCGAACAAGAGCCCAAACAAGCCTATCGGCAGATCGGAAAGGCGCAAAAATATCTCTGCCTCGAACGGATAGTAATTATTGCGCCAACACAGAAAAGCCGCCAGATAGGCAAAGCCAAGCAGCAAGAAGAGAAATTCGGCTGCCCGGTTGAGGTTAAGCATAAAGTTCATTTCTAGAGCGTGCGAGAAGTGCTGGTGCCATTATCGCAGAATTCAAGTACGGTTTCCATGCTTTCTGTATTGAGAGCAGAATACTGTATGATGCCAGGCGGATGAATGCAAAAAAAACTTTCGCCGGCTTGTGTTTTGCTGCTGCGGCAGCCTTCTTTCTCTTCTTTCTGTGGCTGCGTTTTCCCCTTAATGATGAGTTGCTCGAACAAGAGACCGGTTCGCTGATGCTCGATCGACACGGGAAGGTGCTTTTTTTCAGCATCTCTGAAAACGACGAATATCTGTTGCCACCGGTAGCTACCGATGACATCTCGCCGTATTTTCTTACCGCGGCACTCTTTCTTGAAGATGATGCTTTTTTTCAGCATAACGGCATCGACTATGGCTCTGTGCTGCGGGCAGTTTCGCAAAACATCCGATCGGGCAGGGTGGTTTCGGGTGCGAGCACACTCACTTTGCAGCTTGCCAAAAAAATTCTGCAGCATCGCGAGCGGACATGGATCAATAAAATAGAGGAAGTCCTTTTTGCACTGCGGCTCGAGGCCCAATTCGACAAAGAGAAGATATTTTCCATGTGGGCGAATCAAGCCCCTTTCGGCGGGAATATCGTCGGTGTGCATGCCGCCAGTGAGTTTTATTTTCGCAAGCCGCCGAGCGAACTCTCTTTAAAACAGGCGGCGTTTCTGGCGGGCATCCCCAATAATCCCGAGCGCTATTCTCCCTTTTCGCATTCACTCGCAGCAGAAGAAAGAACTGATTCGGTGATCAGGCGACTCGGCGATTCGAAGCGAGTAAGTGAAGGAGGATCGCTTTTTGCAACCAATGAACGGATCGAAGTATTTTTGCAACCACCTCCACTCTTGGCGCCACATTTTGTGATGCGAACCAAAAGTTCTGCAGCAGAAAGTAGTGTTCTCAAAACCACGCTCGATAGCGGCCTACAAATGCAGATAGAAAATATTGTCGAGCGACACCTCGACTTTTTACGGGGCAACAATGTGCAAAATGCGGCCGTTATCGCCATTGAAAACGAGACGGGAGCGATTCGCGCTTATGTCGGGAATGCTGACTATTTTGCAGAAGACACAGCCGGGCAGGTCGATATTCTCCGTTCGTATCGCCAGGCCGGCAGTACGCTGAAGCCGTTTTTGTATTATCTCGCCTTTCGCCATCTTGGCTGGGCGGCAGATACCCCGATACTCGATGAACCGGTCGGGTTTCGCACGGCGATCGGCACCGAGTTCGAGCCGAAAAACTTTGACCTCGGGTATCGCGGCGAGATGACGGTACGCGATGCTTTGGCGGAATCGCGGAATATTCCCGCAGTCTCTACACTTTCGACTATCGGAGAAAACAAACTGTTCACGCTCTTTGCGCAGCTCGAAATGAACTCACTGCAGACCAGTGCTGATGCCGGCCTTGCAGCGGCACTGGGTGCGGCGGAGGTGCGTTTGATCGACTTGGCGCGTGCTTACGCTACCCTCGCGCGAACAGGAAAAACTCTGCGCTTATGTCGTGTCGAACCGTGTTTTCCACAACATGGCGAGCAGATACTCGATGGGCAGCTCGCCTTAGAAATCACAGAAATCCTCTCCGATAACGTCGCGCGCGTCGATGCCTTTGGCGAAGCATCGGCTCTAGAATTTGATTTTCCGGTTGCTGCCAAAACCGGTACATCGCGCAATTTTCGCGACAACTATGCCATTGGCTACACGCCTGAGTTCACCGTGCTCGCGTGGGTCGGCAATGCCGATGGCAGCCCCATGCAAGAAGTTTCGGGCGTTACCGGCGCGGGACCGATCTTCCACGAAACGGTTAAAACCGTCGCTCGTGTGTATCCACTCAAGCCCTTTTCTGCACCTGAACCTCGCGCATCGACTCTTGCCAGTATCGAACCATTGCGCATTCTTACTCCGCTGGATGGCGCGCGTTTTTCACTCGATTCGGAACGATTAGCCGAAAACCAAAAAATCCGTTTTACCACCAACCAATCAGCTGAATTTTATGTCGATGGTGAACAAATCGGCGCCGGTACAGAAATCCTGTGGATTCCCCTTTCCGGAACACATCGCATAACGGCAACAGATGAACTTGGAAACAGCGCTGCTGTAACTATTTTTGTGCGTGAATAGTTTGTCGTTCCGCATTTATCTAAGTATTCTGCAGACATGCCGAGTAAAAAAACCTATCTGACCTTCATCTTTGTCCTCGTGTTTATTATCGCGTGGAGCCTGCTGCTGTACTTTGTCTCACCACGTGAGATTGTCGATTACATTGGTATCGAGAACGGGTATGCCGTCGCATTCTTGGTGGCGGCGTGCGGCGGGTTTTCATCCCTCACCTCCACATCGATCTATGCCACGATCATTACGCTGGCGGCGGGCGGGCTCGACCCATTACTGCTCGGTATGTTTGCCGGTACCGGAGTAACCATCGGCGATTGCCTGTTCTATTACATGGGTTATAAAGGGGGTTCCATTATTTCTGGCAGCTTAAAAGTTTTTTTCGAGACACTTTCTGCATGGCTGCAAAAAGGGCCGTCGTGGTTTGTTCCGGTAATCGTATTTGTTTATGCCGGTTTTACACCACTGCCAAACGATATTCTGACCATTTCTCTTGCGGTCGCCAAAATCCGTTGGCGGCGGATCATCCTTCCACTGTGGGCAGGGAACATGGTACTTGTTATTATCATTGCCGAAAGCGTGCGGCACGGGGCGGATTTTATTCGTGAGGCGGTGACCTAAGCTTATTCTACACGCCTTTCTACATATGTACTCAAACGCTGAAAGTATCCGAGCCCGACGAGCAAAATCGTATTGGCTAGCAGCAGAAGACTTGGATAGATGAGCTGATCGAAGCCTTGTTTGCTTGCTAAAAAGATATTGACGATGGTTTCTAGCGCAATCGCAACGAAGACGATGACGATGAACTTTGTCAGGGTCTGACGCGCTTCACGCGGCGACTTTATCTCTGTGCTGCGGGCAATGGCTTCTTCGATTACATACTTCGCGACATCCAAGATAGCAATGGCGATAATGATGAGACTCAGATTACTCAGGAGTAATGTACTGGCTTCATCTGTGCCGCCCAAGATACCTATGGCGATATCGTAAAAGGAGTAGAAAATAAGAAAAAGACCGATAATACTTAATGAGATACTAGAAATCACCTGGAGATTGTCGAGCATATTCACGAGGCGAGCGAGATGACCTTTTTTCATATGAATCTGAATAGACTCTCTCTGTGATACGCTTCTTGTTTTGCTTTGTCAAAAATCAAGACTTCGCTTTCGTCTGATTCGCGGCGGCTGCGGCTTCTTGCGCCTTAAGTACTTCTTCTGGATTGGTCGTGATGATCTTGTCTTCGGTATAGCTCGCGATGACCTGAATGGCAACGTGCTTTAAACCCGCGAAGAAAATGCCCTGACCGACGCCGCTATTAAGGAGGAGGTACTTTTCGCCCTCGGTGAGATTGAACACTTTTTGCAGTGATTCAATCGAACTTGGTGATTGCTTCAAAAGGAGCTGGAGCGAGCTGTTGGAGATAATCGGTTTTCCGTAATCGGAGCGGAGAAAGTCTTCTACGTCTTGTGTAATTGTCGTCACTCCTAAATAGTATTTACGAGCGCGTTTGACAAGCCCATACAAAAACTTCGCCGAGTCTTCGTGTTGAATCAGGTTCCAGGCTTCGTCAATCACCAGTATGCGGCGGCGGAGTGAGCTGCGCACACGATTCCAGATATAGTTTAGTACTACGAAAATTGCAATCGGGCGCAGTGAATCTTCAAGATCGCGGATCTGAAACACCACCAGGCGGCTGTCCATATCGACATTGGTCGGCTGATTGAAGAGTCCGCTAAACGTTCCGCGCGTGTACTTTTCTAGCCGTTCGGCGAGTGATTCGGCGCCATTCATACCCTCCAGTACATCTTGTAAATCCTGCATTGTCGGCGGAGGAATCTCGCCGGGGTTTTCGGTGTCCATCGTTATCCCACGCAGCGCATACGTATTGAGTAGCGCCCGGTCCATCAATCCTTCTTCGGTCGGGTTCATCTTGCCGAGCATCAGGTTAAAGAGACCGTGAAGCGTGATGATATTGGCGCGCAATAAATCCCCTGGTTTTACGACTTCATCCTTTAGCGGCTTGGGCAGATCGAAGGGGTTGATGCGCCGATCAGAGTTGAGTGACACCTTTAGAATTGTCCCGTTCACGACGGTACAGAGTTTTTCGTACTCGTTTTCTGGGTCGATGATGATCACGTCGGTCTGCATCATCATCGAGCGCAGCACCTCTAATTTAATGGCATACGATTTACCAGCACCAGATTTGGCGAAGATCACCGAATTGGCATTTTCCAGGGAAAAACGGTCGAAGATTACGAGCGAGTCGTTGTGGCGGTTGAGGCCATACAGGATCCCTTCGTTCGACGTCAATTCTGAACTGGTGAAAGGAAAACTTGTCGAGAGCGGCGACGTATTCATATTGCGGAATATCTCGAGCTCATCAGTGCAGATCGGTAAGACCGAGTTGAATCCATGCTCTTGTTGCAGGTCTGCCGCACGCGTGAGTACCAGTTTTCCACCGAGAATCGACTCAAAATTCGTTTGAATCTTCTTGATCTTTTCCGGGTCGTCTGAGTAGATGGTGAAGTAGAGCCCGAAATGAAAAAACTTCTCTTGCCCGCGCTGCAGCTGGTCGCGCAGTTCCTCGGCATCTTGCAAAGCCGCTTCGAGTGCTGGGTCGCGCACCATGCCCTTTTCTTGGTTCATGTGCACCGATGACTGCATCTGCGCTACCTTATTCCTCAGCACCTTCATGATTGCGGCGGATTCGCTGGGGTAGATGAACATCGAAATATCCATCGTGACGTCGAAGTTGATGATAGGTGAAAGCCAGTTGGCTTCGATATAGCGCGGATACGAATAGACAAAAAAGGTCTTCGCGTAGGTATCGCCAATGCGGATCCACTGAAACGTGACGTCCATCGAGCTTGGCGCAATCAGGTCGCGGATGGTCGCCATGCCGTCTTTATACATTTTTTCGGCTTCTTTTAGGCGTTTCTGTTCGGCGACGATACGCTTTTTTCGTTCTTTTTTGGGCAGTTTTTCGAGCGGAATATCATCTGCTTCGCCCTTGGCATTCTCATCGCCTGCTGCAAGTTCGGCTTGCGCCTTCTTCATCTCTTGCTTGTCTTTGTCCTTTTCCTTTTTTTTGCCGCCGCCCAAAAGTTTGCCCAAAAAACCCTTTGGCTTCTTATTTTCCTCTTCATCTAAATCTAATACATGTTCGACTGCTTCTGATGCAGCGGCATCGTTGGTTCCGCTCTGCTCTGCAGGGGTATCAGTATCTGGCTGCTCGGTTGGTGTTGCTGCTGCTTTGCGAAAGTTCGGTAGAGGGTTATTCGGGTCGACCGATGCCGCAGCTGATTTTTCTCCATTTGGATCGGGAGTGATAGAAGGAACCGATGCGCTAGCAGGCGGAACTGCAGCTTTGTCGGCATTTGGCGGAATGGTTACCGCGGCGGGTGCTGGTGGAGCCAAGGGGGTCGACTGTTTTGTTTGGGTTGGAGCCGAAACGGGGACTTGTGCTGTTGTGGGCACTGGAGTAGCAGCAGGTGGCGCAGTAGAAACAGTAGGCGTTACCGGTTTTTCAGCCGATGTTGCCTGTGACTGAGGCCCTTGTTGCAGCGGATACCCTTGAGTTTGCTCAGTAGCAGCCGGCTTCGTCGAAGCCGGCGGTTTTTGCTGAGGCGGTGCGTATGCACCGGTATTTGCCGGAGGCGATTGGTTTGTTGTGTTTTCAGACATGCCTATCGGTTTTATGAAGCTTCCAAAAATTGTACTACATCACACACCCTTTTTCAAGTGTAGAAGCCAAATACTCACGCTTTTACCTTGACATTGATTTGAATTATTTTTGCCAAAAACAGCCTGTAGATTTTGAATTTTCTGCCTCTTTTTGTACCCTGTTTATAAGCGCTCTCATTTTACTCTCTTATGGATACCGAAAATCAGCCCAATATGTTCGATTACGTCGATGCCAATTTGGCCGATAAGATGTTTCCGCCTCAGCAATTCGGTGTTTTGCAGACAGAATTTTTGGGGAATTCGATTTCGCAATATCTCGTCGCCTTTCTGCTTTTTGTTGCGATATGGGTCGCAGTCATCATCTTTCGCTCTATCATCCTAGTGCGCTTACAGACGTTGGCAGATAAGACAACAACAAAATATGATAACCGATTGGTCGAGGGAGTCGTCTCGATTTCTCATTTTTTCTATGTCTTTCTTTCGATCTATTTGACCGTAAAGACTTTGAATATTGATGACACGATTACGCAGGTCTTTGATGCGATTTTTCTCTTTCTCATCATTTACGAAGTGATGAAGCTGATCCAGGTGCTTGTAGAAATGACCTTTGCAAAAGCAAGTAGTTCAAAAGACGCGACCATGCTGAACGCCTTGCGCCTGATTACGGCAATCGTCGTATGGACGATTGGTATTTTGCTGATGTTAGAGAACTTCGGTTTTGACATAACCACGCTTGCGGCTTCGCTTGGTATTGGTGGTATCGCTATCGCCCTGGCTGCGCAAAACATTCTGGGTGACTTGTTTTCAAGCTTTTCGATTTACTTTGATAAACCCTTTCGTATCGGTGATTTTATCATTGTCGGTAGCGACATGGGGACGGTAAAAAAGATTGGGCTCAAAACTACGCGCCTGCAGGCATTGCGCGGTGAAGAACTGGTCATCTCGAATCAAGAATTGACCTCGACGCGCATCCAGAATTTTAAACAAATGGATAAACGGCGGATATCTTTTCATATCGGTGTGGAATATTCGACGCCGACTAAACAGCTCGAGGTGATTCCAAAACTCATCAAGCAAGTGATTACCAATGCAAAACTGGCGGATTTTGACCGATCACATTTTTACCAGTTCGGTGATTTCAGCCTGCTTTTTGAAACGGTCTATTATGTGACTTCGGCAGATTACAATGAGTATATGGATACCCAACAAGAGATCAATTTGGGCATTCGTAAGGCCTTTGAGAAAGAGGGGATTTTAATGGCTTTCCCAACTCAAACCCTTCACGTGTTCCAAGAAAAAACCACTGGTACAAAATAGTTAGATGTTTCGGAGTAGAGGTCGGTAATGATGCGTTAGTCGCGTACAGCTTTTGTTGTTTTGGCGAATTCTTGCGGACACCAGTCTTTATCTAAAACCGGAGCTTTGTGATGGATATCAGCAAAAACCCAGGCATCCAAAGTTTCACCAGCTTCGGTACCGATTTGTACCTGGGTACGTTCATAAAGATTGCCTTCCCAGTCATCCAGTCTTTCGAGCTCTTCACGCGTGACCGGATGCACAAAAAAGCCCTCGACCCAACAGCCTTCGCATTTACGGATAACTGGAAAGCGGGCGTCTTTGACCGCTAAACGTTTAAAACCATGGAGTGCTGCCGGCTGATAGTCTTTTTTTTCGATTTTGCGTCCGACTGCGGCCGAGAGTATCTCAGAAAAGCTGAGCGTACCGTATACAAACAGGTACTCAAGCTGATTTTCTTCTTCATGCCAAGGCGTGCGCTTCGTAAAGAACATGTACCCATTCTAGGCAGACGCAATAAAAAATCAATGGGAAATTATTATTCCCCTGAAATCACATTCTGACTGCCGAAGGGATGCCAAATACTTGAGCAGAAGTGACGTTTTTTATCTATTTCTATTGATTTCTCATCAGATATTTTGTGTTTGCGCATTATTTTCTATCAAAGAGCCCTCCCAGAAATATTATTTCTAAAAGGGTTCTTTTGTGGCCTCCAGTTTTGCCTAGAGAACCTGCAGCAGGCCGTTCAGTTCGTAATTGTGTACGGGCAGCAAGACCTTATCGATTACATGGATAATGCCATTGCTGGCCTGAATATCGGTGATGGTGATTTCTGCGTTGTTGATGAAGAAGCGATCACCTGCTTGGCTGACCGAGAAGCTGACCGTTTCTCCATTTGCCATTTCGTATTGCACTCCTAGCGGAATGTCGTTTGAACCGATTGCCGCCGGAGTAACATGATAGGCAAGGATATCGGTTAGAATAGCGACATTCTCGGGCGCTAAGAGCAGATCGAGTGCACCCGTGGGCAATTTTGCGAACGCAGCGTTGGTGGGAGCAAAGACCGTAAATGGACCTTCGCCATTTAGCGTGTTGACCAGATCGGCTGCTTCGAGGGCTGTAAACAGAGTGCTGAAGTCGGAATTTTCTGCAGCGATAGCAACGATCGTCTCATCCAAACCTGGGGGGTCGGTAGGTGTCGGAGGTGGATGTGGGAGTGAATTTTCAAAGTACTGGAATGTCCATTTTCCAGATCCGGTACAGGTTTCTGCTTCACGGCAACCACATTTCCACTCGTTATTTACAAGCGAACACGTATATGAAACGAGGTAGTTTGGAATCGTCATTTGCTCTGGAGTAATCGCTTCGATTGTTGTTGCCGTGCCGGCGATCCATTTGCCGTTCGCTGTTGCGACATCACTCTCGTATTTGATTTGCTCCCAAGTCTTCCCATCTTTTGTGAGGTAACCTGAGTGCCATATAAAGTGATTGTCTTCGCCGGTACCGATTACAATTTCGATAGCATTCTTTAGGCATTTAACTTTGCTGGTTATCTCTCTTGCTTCGCTAAACATGTTCCAGGGATAGCCAAAGCGACTTGGTACCAATGCAGGGTCGGCCTGGGTAATCTTGTGGCAAGAAAAGCTTGGTGAACCTGGTGGGTTGGTCGGCGGTGGAGCGATCGGGCCATCGGTGACTTGAATTTCTACTGTTTCTGAAACGGCTCCCGTGCGACTGTAGCAAGTGAGATGAAAGGTCTTATCTGCTACAATGTCTGTAATTTCTCGAGAGCCGACGGGTGGCAGGGTTTCAAACCAAATACTCGATCCGGATGTGCTTCCGGCAAGGTGATTAGTAATGGCTTCATCATAATAGTACGGGCCTTCGGTATTACCCCAGTCGCCCGATGGAACACAGATATCCGCGTTTTGTGCAGTCCACTGCAATGTTGCAGAACCGCCTTCAGCGACTTCAACCTTGTCTGCCGTAAAGTTGAGCGTCGGCACCGTAGTCGCGATAGCGACCTTGATCGTTTTCGATACTGTTTCTACTACCGGATTCAAGCCATCCCACATAATGTTCCCGCTACAGGTGAGAGTAAAGCTCTTTTCTTTCTGAATGTCTGCAATGACTTCTGTGCCATGAACGCTGCGGATGCCCTCCCAGTCGCCAGAGGCAATACACTCACTGGCATCGCTTGTGCTCCATTTTAAGTTGACCTCATCACCTTTCTTGATAGCATTCTTATTCGCGATAAACTCAAGTGACGGAGCGCTGCTCGAAAGCTTTACGTGTATCGTTTCTGATACTGTTCCTGTGTTTTCACTGCAGGTAAGGGTGAAGCTTTTTTCTTCGTCAATATTTTCGATGATCTCGGAGCCAGCAAGGTTTTTGTCACCTTCCCAATCGCCACTGGCGACGCAGTTGGTGGCGTTGGTAGTGTTCCACGTTAATTCGACCGAATTGCCGACCTGAACGGCGGTCGCACTTGCCGCGAAATCGAGCATTGGCGCGCTCGATGAAACTGCCACTTCGGCAGTGCGTGTTACCGTTCCATATGGCCCGACACAGGTCAACGTGAACGCTTGATTGCTGCGAATATTGCGGATTTTCTCGGAGTCGTTGATCGTCTTTTCGCCATACCAATTTCCACTAGCGGCGCACGCAAGCGTATTAAACGATACCCAACTGAGTTCTACGCTGTCGCCTTCTTCGACCGTGGTAGCATCTACATTTAGCGTCAGTTGCGGGGCAAATTCTGAGGTTGCTACATACACGCTTTTGACCACTGTCTCGTACTCATTGCCACAGACGAGCGTGAAGCCCTTCGTTCCATCAATCTGCTCAATAGTCTCTATGCCGTTTGTCGGTTTCTCATTTTGCCAATCATCTAGCGCAAGGCAGTAGTCGGCATTTTCTGTTTCCCATTTTAATTCCACACTACCAAGCGGCTCAACCGAGCTGGCACTGGCGGTAAAAGTGATCTGGGGTGCTTCTGACAGGCTTTTGCCGAGAAAGAGCAGCTCACCCCATCCATTCGGATCGTGAACGGTTCCGCCGCTAGCGTTCGACCAAGCATATTGCAGTTTGTTGCCGTCGGCGTCGATATCATTAAACACGACTTCAAAACCAAAGGCGGTGCCCATGGCAGGTTCCATGTCATATCCGATAGCTTCCCACGGAATCTTCATCTCGATCGAGTAGCCGATATCATTATCGGTGTTATCATTCAGTGTGCCGTTGTAACGCACAACGGATTCAAAATCACTATCATAATAAAAGTCACCCCCGTCGCTATCGGCTTTGGCGTTGTTGAGATTCACAAAATAGCGGTAGTCGTTGTTCTGTGGTTCAGATCCGAGATCAGCATCTAGATCGAGCATGATGGCGACCGCGTCATCTTGAAACAAATCTTCGTCGCGACCTTCAGCAAGCGCATTCAGTTGCGGGTCTTTTACCTCGGCAATCATATGCAGTGCGTCTTCAGTCGAGACGAAACGAAACGCGGCACTGAGGCCATGATCATCGTCACCAAGGTCGATGAATTCAGAATCTTCAAATTCGTTATAATGTCCATCGACATCAAAAGGATGCATCAAGCTTGGTACTTCATATTGGTCTGGAATGCGATTCAAGCAGAGATGCGTCACCTTCACACTGTTCGCACTGTTGTCTGGCGGGCATTGACTTGCTGTATTCATGGTGACCGTATTTTTTCCGGTAAACAATTCATAGGTGCCGGCAAACTGATTGCGCGATGAAATCGTGCATTCGTCGGTATCATCTTCTACAGTCACTCCGGTGCTGTTATTTACATCCAACGTAAACGATTCATTTGTCTGAGTGTTACATTTGCCAGATTCGCTACGTACGACGTAGGCATCGATGTCATAGTTACCGGCAACATCCAGCATAAACGAAGCATCATCGGAAGTGCGTCCGCTATTATGACAACCGTCTCCTACGACCCACATATCAGCCGGAACTACAAAATCGGCATCTGGACAGACATCTTCTTGGATCACCGGATAGTTGGCAATTATGGTCACCCCCGAAGTGCTAGCGCCCAGATTACCCGCTAGATTGGCAGTATCGACGATAATCGAATGGTCGTCACTGGGGATGCCTAAACTAGAAGCGGTACGATTATATTCTAAAACTACCGATTCTTCCGGCTCAAGACTGGTGATAAAAACGCCCCCATCAGTCAATGTACCCGTACATTCAGCGCGCGGTGGGCAGGTCATTTCCATGCCTGTTACTTTACTAAGGGCGCCGCCATTCGTCGGGATCGTCAGCTCATCCAGCAATTGGATGTCGCCGGCGACTTGCCCTTCGTTTTTGATGATAACGCGATAGTAAGCTTTTTCACCGTTCTTGAGTTCAATATCATTATTAAAATCAACGCCATCGACCGAGACGACTTTATCCACCGAAAAAATTGCGTCTGGTTCATGTACCGGAAGGACTTTTACGGAAAGTGTTTTTTCTACCACACCACCGTATCCTCCGCAGGTGAGAGTGAAAGTCATATCTTCTGTAATATCAGAAATCGTTTCCATACCCTTGAGCGGCATTTCGCCTTCCCAGTTGCCCGAGGCAGTACAATACCCAGTGCGGATCGACGCCCATGAAAGTTTTACATCGCCACCCGGGTATACTACGGTGTTACTTTGTTCGAAGGTCAGTTCCGGAGAAATATCGATCACTTCATTGCTGAAGATAAGCGCGCCCCAACCACTAGGGTTGTTAGCAGAGCCACCATCGGCATTCGACCAAAAGCGCTGACGATACCAACGATATTTGCCCTTGGCAATCGAGTCGTTTAGCCCTAGCTCAAAGCCGAACACAGTTCCGGCATCTGGGGTGCTGTTTAATCCTAATGTGCTCCAGGGAATCTTCGTTTCGACTAGGTATCCTTCATCGGTGTCGCGATTGTTGTTCAGCGATCCATTATAATCGACGGTAGAATCGAATACTCCTTCCCATGCCGAATTACCTGCCTGGCTAGAATATTGGATATTGACCAGATTAACGAGAAATTTGTAATCGTCATATTCCAAGAAGCGTCCACCGTTATTCCCGACATCAAGCATCAATTCAATACTATCATCCATCCACAACTTGTCGCGGTAATGTGTGTTGAGGCGCTTATCATCCACCACGCCAGAAATATACAGACCCTCGCTATCGGCAATGATCTGATATTTTCCTTTGGCGCCTGTTTTGTGATGAGTCAGTTCGATTACCGGTACGTCGACAAAGCGTTGCGGATTGGCGCCAAACTGAATGGTCTGAGCAGCGCGCATGACTTTGTAGGTTTTGCGTTTTCGGTGATCAGCTTCATAGAAACTTACTTCGACCGGGGTGTTGGCCTGTTGGACCAATTCGCTCCCTTCAATCGGTGTAAAAAATGAGGCTTGCGTTATAGCAGTTGTGCTCAGTGAACCGACGAGTACAAGCGAAAGCCAAACATGTTTGGCTAGGCGGGTGGTTTTCATGTGAAATCAAAAATTTATTTTGGTATGCGTTTCGGATTTTTTCTATCCAATTAATTCACAATATTATACCGAAAACAATCTCGAAATACAACGTATTCGTTTCATATTTTTTGCACTTCCCGGTGGACTAGAAAAAGGCGTGGCTATCCGTGTTTGCTTTAAATATATTAATAGCGTAAAATATAATTAAATCAAGAAAAATCGTATTTTATGAAAATCGTTTTCAGTTTCTCTTCATGAAACAAAAGACAAAAGTGCGAGTAACGGCTGCACCACGAGCTTTTTTCATGATGAGCTTGGTAGTGTTTGTGTTGCTTTGGAGTGTTCCTTTGCTTGCAATCGCCCAAGGAGTAAGTGCTACACCTGGTTACCCCAGAGCTGATGACGCAGACACCAGAACCATGATCAAGCTTACCGTGTCAACTGGTGAGGCGGCGCACGATGGGATTCTGCTCGAAAACAATACACAGCAAAACAAGATCTTTCGGTTGTACGCTGTAGATGCAGAAACTTTACCAGACGGCAGCCACATCTGCCATGAGCCGGGGTCGGAGAAAACGAGTGTGGGAGGTTGGCTTTTTTCTGACCATAATCTCGTTAAGCTGGCGGTAGGCGAGCGAAAACTGATGGACTTTTTTGTGAGGGTTCCTACCACTGTTGCCCCCGGGTTTTATGATGGCTGTGTTTTTATTGAGGAAGCAATTGCAAGCCAAAGACAAGATGGTTTACGCACATTTCGCAAAGGAATCCGAGTCCATGTACAGGTTCCTGACCATGTCGTTCAAAAAATTGCTCCAGAAGGATTCAGCGTAGTCGAGAAGCAGTATCCAGAAAAAGGCGAAAGCCATTTATTGTTTGTTTCTCGCTTGCGCAACAATGGCAGCATGCCTGCCAACGTAAAAGTAGAAGTCGATATGACGAACTGGTACGGAGGTAATTCGAAATCGGTCGAAACCAGAATGTCGATTCCCGAGGCCAGGACGGCCGATTGGCGCTTTGAAATGAAGCCCTCTTTTTGGGGCGGTGTTTATCGTGCTGAACAGATCGTCGAATATGCACGCCTCGCCCACCTTAAACCAAGTAACGAAGGACAAGGAAATAAAACGGCTCAAGACCATCAGACCTCACCGTTGATGTGGGGGGCGAATATTACCGGAGTTTCATCGGCATCCGCAGCAAGCAAAGATGTCGTCCACATTCGTTCGGGAACCATCTGGTATTTTACCCCGCCTACACCGCTCGCACTTCTCATCGAGGTCGGATGTGTATTAGCGATATTCGCATTATTTGTGCTGTTTCGCGCATACAAAAGACGTCGGTTTGTATTTGCACATATCGGTTAGCACCAGAATTATTAGTGGAGCATCAACCTCCCTGTTGCCGTTCTGCAGCGTGCACGGTGTTGACGATAAGGCTCGCAACCGTCATTCTGCCAACACCACCTGGTACAGGGGTGATATAGCTGGCTTTTTCGACGACCCCATCAAAATCTACATCACCCACCAGTTTCCCTGAATCCAGACGATTCATGCCTGCATCTACAACTACCACACCATCCTTTACCATATCGGCAGTTATCAGGTCTGCTATGCCCACCGCAACGATCAAAATATCCGCTCGGCGTGTATGCACCGCCAAATCCTGCGTTTTTGAGTGACAGGTCGTCACAGTAGCACTGCGATTTAAGAGCATCGTCGAGATGGGTTTGCCGACGATGTTCGACCTTCCTACCACGACCGCCTCTTTCCCTTTCGGGTCGATGCGGTATTCGTCGAGCAAACGGATGATTCCGGAAGGCGTGGCTGGCGGTAGATCTTCAAAATCTTTACTCAGAAACATTTTCCCGATGTTGTACGCATGAAAACCATCAACATCTTTTTTTGGGTCGATCGCGCGGATGACGAGCGGTTCAGAAATGTGCTTGGGCAAAGGGAGTTGCACGATAAACCCCGTGACTTCGGGGTCGCTATTCAGCTCTTGGATCTTGCCTAACAATTCCATTTCCGAAATATCTGCTGGATACTCATAAGACAGTGAGCGGATACCAGCCTTTTCGCAGGCCAGTTTTTTATTTCGCACATACACTGCACTGGCTGGATCTTCTCCAACCAGAATCACCGCAAGCGTCGGATGGAGTGCTGCAGCTTTTGCCTGGCACTCGGCGATCAGTTTTTCGGCAACGGCTTTCCCATCGAGAATCTGTGCGGTCATATGTTTGCAAAACATACTCCCAGTTTGCCAGTGGGAGCAGTTTTTTTCAATGTCAGAGCAAACAGTAAAAAGAGTGTCTTGTCAGATTTTTTCTGGAATCCGATATCTGAGCACGAGTGCCTGTTATCTAACGACGGACTATATTTGCTTTTCTTGCTTTAACTGCAGCAATTGCTGTTCGGTTTCTGCACCGGCGGTTTTACGGGAAAAGCCCAAAAGCAGAAAAGCCATAACCGATCCTAAAATAATCAGCAGCAGATTGAAGATGAAAAGGAGTGAAAAGAGATCGAATTCGCCGATTTCACCCATGCCTAGTAAAATCCCAAAAAAGCTCACAAATGGAATCAATGATACAGCGACGGCGACTCCTACCAGATTTAACTGATTTGTCGGGCGCAGCCACGCATACACTCCAGAAAACCCAGAAATGAATGCCGCCATAGAAAGATAGACATTTTGGCTGCGGAACTTTTCCACAAAGATCGCGATTTCGATGTCTTGCTCGGTAAACATAAAAAACCGCACGGCAATTGCAGAAAGCAAGATTACAAAGAGCATGGCACCAAGTAGGCTTTTAAGCGCATAAATGATCAAGCGCATATGCAAAAGCGAAATGCCCGCGGCAATCGCCAGTACCGGATTGATGAGTGGGGCAAGCACCATCGCGCCGATGAGGATCGCTGTATCATTCAGCAAAATTCCCAGTGTCGCGAGCAGGCCAGAAAGACCGCACATCACAAAGAAATTCAGCTTGAGGCGTGAGTTTCTAATCAGTTGTTCCACCGCTTCGCATGCGCGCTTGTTCTTCTCGTAATGCTCTACCTGAATCAGCTTGTTCCAACGGAAGGAGCCCGAAGTCTTCCAGATTCCGAATTTTCTTTTGGTTTCAAACATAATGTTATTATAACACTTATCACCTTGTTTCTCAACTTTGTTCACACCATTTATTCTTCTAAGCCCCAATTCCCGTGACACTTTTCTTTCACTCACAAAGAATGGTG
>CAZLFD010000024.1:0-23051 GCA_964558715.1 uncultured Candidatus Peribacteria bacterium
TTTAGTACACTTCTTTTAATTATTGTTCAACTTATTTGTGCAACAAGACCATCTGTACCAGAAATCATGAACGCTTAATCGGAGCCACCATAGACAGGATGATTTCCCATGAACGTGGCAGCATAGTTCGAGATGCATGACTACAGATTCCTCAGGTGATATTGGATAAATTTATTGTAATGCCAATCATATTCATGAGATTTTAATCATCGAAAATAAAACGCACCGAACGGATGTTGGAGCACCCTTTTATGGATGCCCAAGAAAAAAAAGGCGACCACAAGCGTCGCCCACACACTCGGGCAAATCGTTGGCGCTTTTAAATCGACAGCAACAAGCGCATACATTTCAGGTGTCAAAAATGGGCAATTCCTGCCTTTCGACAAATCAATTTCGCAACGAAATCGTTATGAACATGTCATCCGCAACGAGAAATTACTCAATAAGATTCGCGAGTTTGTCGCTTTCAATCCGCAAAAATAAAAGCAGGATGTAATGTATAGTTAATGATCATCGTCTGAGAGAGGGTTAAAAATTTTCGCGAGCATTCCAAGCCGAAAGCATTCTTTCGTGGCACTTTAGTCAGAAGAAATCGAGTCGGAAATGAATGTCGTAGGTTGGTTTAAAATCCCTATGACCGATATGAATCGTGCTGCAACATTGCAGAAATCCGTTCCTGGTTTCAGATTAAAAACCCACAAGATTCCTCGATTCTTTCTAAATTGTGCTTAACAAATATTGTGTGGTAGCATAGCAGAAAACTAAGTATTTGACTCTCTTCTTCGAAAAAAGGCTAAATTGTATATACTATGATTCAAGTGATTTTTATGCTTGCATATTCTCTCATACAATCATGTATATTAATTCCATTGCACTGCGCAAAAGCCCAATAGTTTTGTTATTCCGAATGGTATTAACAACACTTGTGGTTTATGTTGTCTTCTCGATATATTCATACTTTCTCTATCAGGGCTCAACAGTAATAACGGGGTCTGTTTTTCTAGGAAAATCACTCTTTGTATTTTTGAGTGTAGGAATAGAGGCTATTACAATGTACCTATTAGTATTGCAGTGGTCGTGTAATTGGTACGAGATATTTGACAAAGAGGTCATTCTCAGGAAAGGATTATTATGGAAAAGACGGCGTTCATACTCTCTTAAAAATACGCAATCAATTCATGTTGAACAAAGCCCTCTGGGTAGTGTTTTCAATTATGGATCATTAATACTCCACAACCCTCTTTCTAAAGAGGATATTGTTCTTAAGCACATTCCTGATGTTCAAAAATATGCAAACTTACTGCGTACCATAGTAGATCAAGAATTGAATACTCAAGATAGTATAATACTAAAACCATCTTAAAATAACTTTCAATTTTTATTGTGATCTCACAAGAACCTTAGTCGGACTACGTGATATATACGTATTGCAATATAGGGACAACAAAAGTAAAAATTATGAACCGGTGACAAGTTGGCAAAGTGGTCAGGCCACCAACTGATATTGGTGAACACGGGTTTATTTGCATGGTTCACGACAGCGAAGCAATCGCATCGATTTGCATTCGATGCCGTGAGAAATTACGCCACCACAAAGTTTCGACCGCCATCAGCTGTAATGATTTCTCCTGTAATAAAACCCGCTTTCTCGGAAGCAAGAAAAGAGATTACTTCGGCAATCTCTGCTGGTTTTGCATATTTATTGAGCGGCGTCTTAGCCGCTTCTGCATCCAAGCGATCTTGCATGCCTTCGTGCATACCGGTTTTGGTAAACCCCGGAGCAACAGCGTTTACCCGGCAATCGGGCGCGTATTCTCTTGCAAGCGAAACTGTGAGATTGTGGACACCAGCTTTACTCGCCGCATAATCGGCACTGCGAGCGCAGTGCTGCAATCCTTGTATCGAACCGACATTGACGATACTCGTCGCACCTTTTTCGCGAGCGAGCGTAGAGCAGAGAAAAAGGGAAACAAGATTGATTTCCAAGGTTTTCCGAAAGTTTTCGGTAGTTACCGGTTTGCTGCGGGTAACGATTCCGGCAGCATTCACCAGCAGATCAAGGGAATCAATCTTCTCGAACATGGCACGGACTGCAGATTGATTGGCAAAATCGGCAATAAGCTTTTCCGCTTTTCCACCGGCAGACTCGATCTCATCAATAATGGAAAAATCACTCTCTGCCGAACTCCCATGGCAATAGACAACAAATCCCTCCCGAGCGAGTTGTAAAGCCGTAGCACGGCCAATTCCACTCGTCGCTCCGGTAATAAGTGCAAACTTCATGGCTTATGCAGCAGGGGTTTTTTCGTCTTCGGTGTAGAGGTGCAGGTATTCACCCTTGTCATACTCAAACAATTCTTCGGGCTTAAAAAAGCGCTCGGTTTCTTCTTTGGCGGCTTCTGGCGAATCGGATGCATGGACCACGTTGTATTGGATGCTCATCGAGAGGTCACCGCGGATTGTGCCCACATCAGCCTCGCGCGCATTGGTGGCGCCGGCAAGTAAACGGACGACGTCGATGGCGGATTTTCCTTCCCAGCACATCGCTACAATAGGTGTGCTTTTCATGAATCGTCGCATCCCGACAAAAAATGGCTTATCGGCAACATGCGCATAGTGTTCTTCGAGGATGTCATCACCCAAGGCGAGCATCTTCATGCCAATGAGCTTAAGTCCTTTGCGTTCAAAACGATCAGTGATATTGCCGATCAGTCCGCGTTGGATAGCGTCTGGTTTAATAAGGACAAGTGTTCGTTGCATAAGCGGGAAAAATTTCTCATCGGATTGTAAAAGTATTTTTAAGCAATAGCAAGAACGTTTACAATTGAACGTGTTTTTCTGTAGAGTTGCGAAGTGAAAAAAATATGGCAAAGTTTTTTTCGGCAGTCGTTTCATATCCTCATTATCTGCATTATTGCCGTCGGTGCGTATAATGTGGTTGAGTCGCCATCGGTCGCTGATGCTCCGGCATATATGGATGGTGAAGCGGCACTATTTGCCCTGAACGCACGCGGAATAAAAGCTTACGAGGAAAGTGATTACGCCGAAGCCAACCGACTGTTTGAGCAAGGGCTTGGTTTAAGTATGACCCGCGATGAACGCGCCACAACACACATCAATTTGGCGCATAGCTTTCGGGAGATGGGGAACGCACAAAAATCCATCGAACATTTCAAGCAAGCGCTAATCTATCTTCACTCACAAAGTGCCGATGCCGCAGCTGTGCGCGGCCACTTGGCGTGGATCGCGGACGATTTGGAGGAAGCCGTGCTTCAATTCGAATCGGCGCTCGTGCAAGAGCCGCAGAATCAAATCGCCAACAATGCTCTTGGTACGCTATATTTAGGCGATGACATGCATAACGTGTGGGATTTCGAGCGCGCCAAAATATTTAATGAATTGGTATCTGACTCGCCCATAGCGCGAAAAAATCTCGCGAAGACACATTTTGAGCTCGGTGAATTTGCAGTTGCTCATGAGTTGTATCATGATATTTCTCACAATGACCCGTACGATGCCGAAGCGGCATTTATGTTGGGCATGATCGACATATTACAGTTTAAAGATGTTGAAGCAGCTATCACGCAATTAGAAAAAGCTGCCGCGCTCGATGCAGAATATCGCAGTGCTCTCGAACAAGTCGTTATCTATTCACGCACTAGCGAAAATCTTGCTTTGAGCCGTTAAAAACCGTAATCTGTGGATAATTTCTGAACAAAAAATGTTGGTTCGACAAGATTTTTTGGCAACGTTCTTTCAAAAGGGATTTGTTGTCGCTCTCTTTTTGTGCGCATCACTACTTTCCGGCTGTCAGCAGAGTGATCCAGAGCCGAGTGATTCACCATTGCCGACACTTTCGGCAGAAAATTTTGCACCCATAGGTGGCGGAGAAATCGAGGATTTAGATGCCCTGCCGCAAACCCATGCAGTTGCCGAGTTAGCAGGGATTTCAATGAGCACCCTGCCAAACAAAACTAATAGCATCGGTTCAGAGGCGCCAATCGAAATCACCTTTGACAAGCCGATGGATAGGAAATCTGTGGAGACCGCCCTCGTTATCGAGCCTGCGGTGCCAGGCGAGCTCATCTGGCAAGCGAACACGGCCTCATTCCGCCCAGAGCAACCATACACCGCAGGTCAGACCTACCGCGTATCTCTCGGCTCGAATGCGCTCGATGCCGAAGGGAACAATTTACCCGAGCAGTTCGAGCGCACTTTTACCGTGGATGACGAATTGCAGATATTAGCGATCGTGCCGCGCGACCAAGAGGTATCTACCGATACCGACATCAGTATTATTTTTAATCAGCCGATTGCCGAGCTAAGTACGATCGATGAACTGGCAGAGGTCGATTTTGGTATTGAAGTGAGCCCACAATTTCCATTTCGATATCGCCTGGCGGGCACGAGTACGTTGCAGATTCAGGGGCAAATGCCGGCAGATGGTTTTAACGATGGCATTACCCTGACCGAAGCGGAGGATGTAGAACACCGCCTGCCGCGTAGCAGCCAATTGCGCTTTACCATTCCGGCAGATTTTACCGCGCTAAACGGTTCGACACTCGGAGAAGCAATCAGCTTTACCGTTAATACACCGCGAATCGAACTGCATTCGACCTTTCTGCCGAACAACATCTCACCGTTCTCCTTTCAGACACTCAGCTTTTCGCAACCAGTACGGATTACAGATGTTGTAGCGGCCACAGCAATCACGTCAGCTTCTGACACCCCTGTAGAAGTGGAGTTCAACTATGCCGTGCGCCAAGATGGCAGTGAAGACCGAACCAGGGTAACGATGATGCCGCTCAGCGGTTTTTGGGGATATGGTGAGCAATATCAAGTCTCGGTCGCAAGCGACATTACCGGTGCAGAAGGAAACCTGAGTACCGAGACTAGAATGAAGCATGGTTTTTCGACACGGCCGATTGCGCTTATCGCCTCGCCACAAGCGGACGAAGTAGGGCCTAATGACGATATTATTGTCAAGCTCGATCAGCCACCTGTTTCACTTGCTGGTTTACGCCAAGCGTTGGCAATCTCTGAAATACCGAGTTTTGAAGTGGCATACGTGCAGATCTGTAAAGACCCGCTACAGCGCAACCCGAAGTATTTTGACACCTGTGAAAAAGTTGACGATAGGCGCCGTGTGCGCATCAGCTTTGCTGAGCCGCTTGAAAACGAAAAAACATATGCGATTGAGATCGCCGCTGGGCTCCCGCTCGTTATCGAAGAGTACGACTCGCTTTACCAAGACGGAGTAGGAAGAGTAAGAAGCAATGGAGAAACGAGTGGCATCAGCTCTGAATGGCTTGGCAAACGTTGGCAAACGCCAGAGGCAATAAATCTGCCTTTTACCGTAGTGCCAAAACCACAAGTCATTGGCTTCGAGGGAAAAAACAGCAACTACCGGGAATTCTGTTTTTATACCAACGTTCCATTCGCTGCCGAGAGCGTCGAAGAGTTTTTTATGACTGAGCCTGCGATACCAAATCTGGATATGCTTCATGTAAATATCGGCAAAGTGCCCGGACAGATCGTTGATCATGGAGATGATGTGTATTATGGCTGCAATATACCGGGGCACGAAAAACAGGATTACATTCATATTCAAACCGGTCTCGATTTCGAAGCAGAATATGCACTTACGATTCCTGCGGGAACAAAAGATGCGTACGGGCAAGAGCTATCTACCGATTATGTAGTAGAGCATGTGACTGGCGCATTGAACGATGAAGACATCCAGGTCTCAAATGTTTCGGAATACATGGCGATTACTCCAATAAAGGGCATGCCGAAAGCGGTCTTTCGCACCATGAATCTGCCGGGTGATTTGCAGATCGATATCTGCCGCCTCGATATCCGCGACATCATCCGCAGACAAAACGAGCTTTATAAGAACTACAACGACGCCAAGTGGATTCCAGATGCGAATACTTGCGATGACTTCCGTCAGATATCCATTTCGACCGTAGATGACCCCTGGCAAGAACAATTTCTCGAAGTGCCACTGAAAGAAGTCTATGGTGATGATTTTGGCTTTGGCACCTATATCGTCGCCGCGCATCACCCGCGCGTTCAAGATACAGTTTGGAATCGTTCGAAAGAAGCGTCGGTAACCCGCTACACGCCTTCCATATTGCAAGTGACTGATATCGCCCTCATCACAAAAACAGATAGCAATCAGGTGACCGCATGGGCTAGCCGCATGAGTGATGGACGCAGCATCGGGGATGTAGAAATCGTCGCAGCTGGCATGGAATATGCCGTCTTTGGAAAAACGGTAAAATTGAGTGACCAATCACTCGGCAAGACTGATGCAGGCGGATTGCTGCAGGCGGAGCTACAAGAGACGACCAAGCCGTATTCGTATCTCTTTGCCATTGCGCCCGATGGCGACATGGTGATGCTCGAAAGCTACGGCAATCAGCGTTTTTCGCGAGAAGAATCTTGGCTTAAAGCCTACATTTTTACCGATCGCCCTATTTACCGGCCAGGAGATACTGTGAATGGCAAGGCGACTTTTGCCTATGATGAAGATGCTGTATTCGAGCCTGCCGCTGAGCGAGAATTTGTCCTATCGGCGTACGACCGAAAACAGCAGATGATTGTAGAAGATATTGCGTTTAGAACGAATGCACTCGGCTCTACAGAGTTTAATTTTGTGCTTCCGGCAGATGTTTCGCTTGGTGATGTGCAGCTACACTTTTGCGTCTCCGCTGAGGCGGGGCCATGCTTTTTTGAGTCATTCACAGTCGAAGAATACAAAAAACCGGAATTCGAAACGGATGTTACGGCTGGGCAAGAAGATTATTTTGCGGATGACGAAGCAGAGATTACAGTAACAGCCGAATACTTTTTTGGCTTGCCGGTTGCGGATGGGGCTGTGCGGTATTCGCTGAAGCGCGACCGCTATGTGTACGACCGATACACCGCCGAAAGCGGGTATCGCTTTGCTGAAGGCGAGGACTTTTTTCCATGGACGCTCTACCGACGAGGCGGTATATGGCCACCATATCGGCAAACAGAGTATTTGAAAGACGAATCGGCAACGCTTGATGCTGAAGGAACGGCGAACTTTACCGAAAGCATCGACCTGCCTTCGAATGCAGAAAATAAGACAGATATTGAAGACCCCCATGCAATCCTTATTCCATTTGAGCCAGTGCGCCTTAGTCAAAAATACACCGCCGAGGTGACCGTTGCCGACCATAATGAAAATCCGATCTTTGGCTCCAATAGCTTTATTGCACTCGCAACTGATCGTTTTGTCGGCATCAAGACAGATGCATGGAGCACAAAAGCGGGGGATACGTTTACCATTCAGACAGTAGTTGCAGATGCAACAGGTGAAGCGCAAAGCGAAGAGACCGTGTCTCTTTCTATTATCCGCGAAGAACAGGTAAAAGACGAGACCGAGCAGACATCGTCACGATATGGTTACGATACCTATCATGTTGAGGAGGAAGTGCTTGACACGACCAAACTTACAACCAATGAAACCGGAAAAGCGAGCTTTGAATTTACTCCCACGGCAGAGCAAACTGGGCGCCTAAAATTGGTAGCCGAAGTAACAGATAGCGTAGGCCGCCTCCATCGCTCTTCGACAACGCTCTTTGTGTACGACAGCTCGCCTAGTAACATCGATCCACAAGATGCCGCACGCATCGAACTTATTCCTGATAAAACGGAATATCAGGTGGGCGATGTAGCATCGATTACCGTTTTGAGCCCACTCGATAATGCCAAGACAAACTACTTTCTCTCGCAAGAGCGTCAGACGATGCATCAGGTTTCGCTCGTGCAGATCCCCTCTATTCCAGTACTTGATTTTCCAGTGACAGAAGAAATGATTCCCAACATGCATCTGTCGATTATCGGGCAAGAATTTGGCGATGACCCGCGTATGGCGAACGGCACGATTGAAATAGTGGTAAATACGGAACCAAAAGATATTGGGTTGACCGTAGCGACAGATGCAGAAAGTTATCAGCCGGGAGCAACGGTCACGCTCGAAATCGAAGCGGCAAATGCCAGTAGTGAAGCCGAGGTGGCGATTGTGGTAGTCGATAAAGCGAATCTTGTATTACTCGAATCGAAGCGGCAGGCGATTATGGATTTCTTTTGGAGTAAGCGGCCAAATTTTGTGCAATCGGCAATGACCCTGTTAAAACTTGCGTCAAAGATCACGCTAGAAGAAACCGTGCAGCAAAAAGCGAGGAACATGGTCGGGCTGGGCGGTGGTGTGCAACAGGAAATTGTGCTAGAAAGCGTGCAGGCACCGATGATGGCGCGAGATGCCGGAATGGCTGATAAAGCCGCTTTTTCTGGAGAAGCAACTGATGATGGCGCTGCTGTAAAAACCCGCACCCAGTTTAAGGATACTGCGTTCTTTGAGGCCATCGTACCGCTCACAAACCGGCAAGCGGAAGTGGCTTTTACTCTGCCAGATAATATTACCACCTGGGAAGTGCTTGCCATTGCGCATGATGACGAGTTTAACGTAGGTGAAGCAACACAGTCGATTATCGCCAAACGCCCACTTTTACTGCGCCCGCAGGTGCCGCGTTTTGTGCGCTTTGGTGATGAAGTTGAAATCCGCGCCGATATTACGAACGATACGGAAGCAGACTTGGAAGCGATGGTCGCGCTCGCAGGCGTAAATATTGCTATTACAGACGATATGGAGTTCACTCTCGAAATCGCTGCCGGCGAGACAGCAACAGCGGTTTGGACAGTTAGTACAGACGAAAGCGAAATCGGTACAGACGCCACATTCACCTTTACTGCCTCCAGTGATTCATACGCCGATGCCATCGAGCAGACGATTCCTGTGCTCAGTTATGCCACTCCTGAAACAGTAGCCACTTCTGGAGTAACGACCGGCCTATCACACTATGAGAAGATCCGCCTGCCAGAGAGCGTTGTGCCAAACCTTGGCGGGCTGACGATATCAACGAGCGCGACATTGGCGAATTATCTGCACAGCGGATTAAATTCGATTGTGGAATATCCATATGGTTCAAACGAGGTTTCAGCAAATAAACTACTCGCTTTGACGATCTATCGCCGCGCGATGCTGATTCCGAATTTTGATGGACACCTGCCCGCACCCAAGCTGAAAGATGAATATGGCAATGAGATTTTGTACGACGAAGCAATGCGCCACCTGATTGACAATATCGAAAAAAATCAGCGTGCCGATGGTGGCTGGGGATACTGGAAACAGTCGCGCGAAGCAAACTTCAGCCTTACGGCGCAAATTTTGGCTGCTCTCGCAGAACTCAAACAAGATGGAATTTCATTCGACCCGAACACGGCCGAGCGTGCAACCGAATATCTGGTAGATTACATGGTGCAAAAACGCGATTTGGGAGAAAAAGGCGAGCTCGATACCACTGGTGAAGCCGATCAACGTACATTTGTATTGTGGACACTCACGCGCTTTGGTGCGGCAAGAAGTGAGATGAGCAGATTTATCGACGAACTCACCGAAAAGCGCGATCTGCTTTCGACTGACGGCAAAATCAACTTCGTTTTGCTGTTACAGAACACGGCACAGCAAAGCGATGTAAAAGATGAAGTGTTTGCAGAGCTAACGGCACTCCTTGAGGTCGATCCGCGCGGCATGTTCTTAAGCAGTGGGCAAAGTGGATATTACTGGAGTTATTCTCGCTCGACCGCCGAACAGCGCACAGCTCGCTTTATCAAGGCACTGGTACAAGAAGAAGAGGGCATACTGCAAGAAGATCCGTTTATTCCCAAAATGCTCGCCTGGCTGATCCGTTCAAGAAAAGACGGCACCTGGGGCAGCAATTACACAACGGTCGCCGTGCTCGATGCTTTCGTCGACTTCCTCAAAAAGAGTAAGGAATACGATGCTGATTTCGTCGCCACTCTTTTCGCTGATGGGCGAGAGGTACAGAAATATCCGGTAAATGATAAAACGCTCTTTGACACACATCAAGTAAACATCAGCACGCAAGATGTGGTGGAACGCGGCGAAGAAGGCTTGGTCGTACAATTTCTTAAAGAAGGCAGTGAGGCCGGCGCGCTGTATTACGATATCGCCATGCGCTACTTCTTGCCGATTGCCGAGATCACTGCGCGCGAAGAAGGCATAACCGTAAAGCGTAACTATTATGCTACAGAAGATTCTACTGAGGCCGTTCCGCTCGAAAATGCGGAAATCGGCGATGTGCTCAAGGGCAAGATCATGGTGACTGTGCCAGATGACCGCCGTTTTGTCGTGGTAGATAGCCCACTGCCCGCCGGCATGGAGCTGATCAACTTCCGCCTAAAAACGAGTGACCAAACACTGCTGCATCCTAAAGAAAAGCCCGACTCAATGCCTGCGCTGATGATGGATAGATCTGGGTTCGATAGAAGCAGGCCACTGGCTTATGATCCACCATATTGGCCAAGCTGGAATGCTTGGACGCACACCGAGATGCGTGATGACCGCCTGCTTCTATATGCCGACCGCTTGAACCCGGGTGTGTACGAATACGAATTCTTTGTTCGTGTCACACATGCCGGCGAGTTCGCCCAGCCACCGGCGCATGCCGAAGAAATGGAAACTCCAGAAAACTTCGGGCGCACCGAAGGAAGCGTCTTTGTGAGTACGGATTAACAGTAATACGAATGGCTTTTGCGACTCCTCTCCCTTCTAAGATAAGCGGATCTCCCATCGGTGTCGAGGACAGCGCTGGAAGGGGTTGAACGGCAGAACCTGAAGTCTCCTCCAATGTCTCAAGAGTCGGTGTCTGGCTTGGTTATGGGAATCGAATGACCGGTTAGGCACCCTCCGAGAAGCCTGAACCTACGCCGGAGTCCTTTACGAGAGACTCCTGAGGTAAACTAACGTCTCACTTTCATCTTACTGCTGTCTTCCCATTAGATCTTTATCCAAAAACAATAAACCGCTTGCATCCTTCCCGACCAAGCGTAGCTTTTCGAGAATTTTGAGCGCCGTCGACTCTTCTTCGATCTGCTCTTCTAAAAACCAGTTCAAAATCGAGCGTGTGGTGTATTCGTTTTCTTTCGCTGCCAACTCGACCAGCTTGTGAATTGCAGCGCTTTGTTTTACCTCCATGGAATATACATCTTCAAACGCATCGAGCGGCGATTTCCATTTTTGTTTCGGCTTATCGATTTGCAGTAAGTCGACATCGGTATCGCGATCGTGCAGATAATCAAAAAGCTTCAACCCGTGTTGAATCTCTTCATTCGCCTGCTGCTTCATCCAATCGGCAAAGCCGTCGAGATTGATGCTCGAGAAATAGGATGCCATTGCCAAATAGGCATATGACGCGGCAAATTCATTATTGATCTGCTTATTGATGGCAGCGACAACATTCTTTTTGATGACCATTTGGGTATGACAAAGAAAAGCAAAAGGATTGTACTCCTTTCATTAACTTCTTCAAATCAGTTTCAAAATGGTCGGTCATTCCAGCTTGCTTGCCCGACAAAGTAAAATGTACGCGAGACCAGAATCGGGAGGCTAGAGAAGTCCTTCAAAATGTTCGCTTTTTTGAATAAACCACTCTTTACTGAGTACCCCACGAGCAATCAGGTCTTTCGCCATTACGACTAAGCGGGTCTGACCTTCCATATCGAGTTCACCGAATTCAGTAGGATTACTGGTAAACATCATCCAGATTTCGGCACGCTCTTCGGCGCCACTCGTCAAACTAAACTGAGTAGGAGAACCACGATACACGCCATTTCGATTCATAAACTCGGCAATGCGAATCGATTGCTCATTCCCCTGAAAGCGATAATTGATTTGCCTATCAAACCAACTGCTACGCATATCTTGAATGATAGTCTCGTCTTTGTGTTGAAAATCGAGCGATGAAAGTTCGTGGCTAATAGCGACACGTGCATCGATAGCGCGTTTGGTGCAGAGGCTGTGATCGAAGTCACGCTCATACCAATCGGTTTCCCAGGTATTTCCTTCGAGCATATCGAGAATATGCCCACATTGATGATGGATGAGCGGTTTATCAGTTCCAGAAGTAGTTCTTTTGCGTCGGGTATCGTACTTAAGTTCATCGGGGTCGTGTTGATCGAACCACTGCATTTCGATGCGCTGACCGGCAAGCGGGTTTCCGCTTTCCTGATTGTAGAACGTAAGTACATCGCGCAGATTTTCAAGCGTCTCGATAGCCTCGGCAATCGTGCCAAACACACGCAAGAGAATGTGTTCTCGCGGGAGAATACGCTTCTCGGCAATCCGCTCAGTGGCTTCGGCTTCACCCAAATACTTGATCGTAAGCTCGACGTGAAATTGTTGATTCAAACGCTCGATCATGGCTGCCAATTCATCGATACGGTCTGAATTACCTTGTGCTTGCTCTTCGATAGCACGCCAATATACCGGGGGCATGATCTCTTCCAGTTTTTGCACGTTGCCAAAAGCAAAATGGCTCTTGCGCTCCTCGATCTCGATCGCTTCTTCAGGACTGAAGATAAGAGCAGATCCGCCCATATTGATGCTGATATCAACAGCTTCGTGGCGCAGCTTTGCTTCTCGCTCGGCAGTGTCAGCCGTTCCATCTGACTCGGCCAGCAATTGCAAGAAGTATTGAGATTCGCTACGTGAAGCGCGCTCTTTTTGCTCGGAGGCAAAAAGTAATTCTTGGCATTTCTCAGCAAAAGCCCTGGCGCTGTGGCGCTCGGTGTGTGGAACTTGCAACATCGCATCGAGTAAATCGTTCGCCATGACTTCTTGCCCGGCAAAGAGAAAATGGATGCTCACATGCCCCAGTGCCGCGCGAATACGTTTGAGGTTAAGCATAAACTGGTACAGCAGCGTTTGCTCTGCGGTAATAGACGCATCGAGTACGTGTATCTCTGCCAGGCAGCGACGAAGGAAGAGTTCGGGCTGGCTAATAAATTCGCCCCACACCACCATACTATAGAGAGTGGTGTCGGCGAGCGTTGCGTGATAGCAATTGACGATACTCGGCACACCGGCGATCGCCACTTTGTTTCCTTCGTCGATCTCAATGCGGATGATAGATTTTTGCCCATCAAATTCTGCTGTCTGCAACTCAGCCATTGCTGCCATCACTTCAGGAACAACCTTTACTTCATGGGCTAAGCCAAGCTCGGCTTGCGCTAATTGTGCCGCCTCGACGATGGTGTTGAGATGAGTACCCAACTCGATCGTTGCGTCGCGAAAACCATTCGCCGTGCGCTTGATAATCACACGCATCAGTCGTTCGTGTACGCCGGTTTCGGTCATCCCGCCGTGCAGACTGAGGCGATCCTTTTTTTGGAAGTAATCCCGTTCGTACTGGCTTTCACCCCAAAACAGTGCGGTTTCGACCGTTGGGTGAATCGCTTCGTTCTCGTGCAAATATTGCCCAAGTGCGGTTTCGAGATGCTCAAGGGTTTGGAGAAGATTCGCGGTCGTGTACGAGAATTTTCCGTTCAAAAAATCTTGCAAGTCATCACCGCTAAAATAGACCTTGTGGGCAATGCGGATCCCCCTGTGCCGCAAATCACGCCCTTTTTCGATAACCTGGTTCAGCATGTTGGCGGCATCGGTATGACCGATACGCGCAAAGTAATCGGGAATCTCTTCCACGATAGGAATCTTGGTGTAGCTCTCGGCGTGCGCCTCGCGGTCATCGACCGTTTCGAGCGGCAATCCGGCGGCATTTGGTGTAAACGGCATTTTCGCCCAAAAATATATATCTCATGATTATAGCACAAAAAATTAAAAAAGTCTTGGAGAATTTTGTGTCTTCTCTCCTCCGAGACATTGGGGGTTGGAGGGGGTAGATATTTTACATAAATCAGTTACAGAATCATGCGACAAATTTAGCAATAACGGTCACGTCTCCTCAGTCGAGTCGATGAACATCTTTGTGTATTACTGCTTGCAAACCCTGTTTCGACAGAACGAAACCGAACAACCGAGCCTTCACTTATGGCTTACTCCTTGCTGCTTACAACTTGATTCCGGTATTTGCTTGATTTCCACTCTTCCGGATTCTTCGAATCAATCTGCACGATTTCAATATTCGGAAACTTCTCGGTAAATCTTTCTGGCATTTTCTGGTCATAACCCACGGCAACAATATCGGGCTGTAATTCTGCAACAATCGCTAAAAAATCTCCGCCGGGTTTGCCCAGCACCACTTGCTCGGCAATGCCCATGCTCTCGACCATGTGCACGCGCTCATTTTCATTGTGTACAGGCAGTAAACCTTTTATGCGCTGCACATTTGCGTCGCGCGCGACAACAACGACAAGCCGATCGGCCAACTTGTGTGCAGACTGCAAATAAAAGCGATGCCCCGGGTGAAGGAAGTCGAAAACACCAGCGGCAAGTACGGTTTTCATGCTCGCAGCTTAGCGAAAAGAAAACGCAGAAAACAAGCATAACCATCAGGAATCTATTGCGATTTCTCTCCTCCTAAGATTGGGGTGATCCCCGATCTGTGTCGAGGACAGGACTGGAGGGGGTTGAAATCAAAAGCTAACCCCTCCCAACCAGCCCCTAACTCAGGGGAGGAGCCCCACCTAAATCACAATCCCTTCTAACGACGTCACGAGTGCTCGGGGCGATTCAACGAAAAATCCTCCCGATTCCGATTACTTGTCCGCTGAAGGCTCAGTGTAGACGGAAGCCGGAATGACAGCCATCCCGTTTTCTGTTCACGGTTTGCCGTTTGCATAATCACAGAATCACAAACCCCCTTGAGTCCCCCTTGTCAGTGGGAAGAAATGCATCAGGTAATATCCTCCGAAAAGGCGATTTGCAGGCGATTAGCAACATCGTAGAGCTCTTGCACGCGCAGCTCATCTGGGTCGAGTGTAAGGGCTTTTTTAATCAGGGCGATCGATTCGGTAAACTCGTTTTGTTGCATCAAGCAAGCGGCGAGGTCGCAGAGGATACTGGAATCGTTTTCGCGCAGAAAAAGGGCACGGCGCAGTGTGGCAACGCCTTCGGTTTCTTGGTCATTGTGAAAAAGTGACCAGCCCAAACAACGGAGAATCTCGGGATTATTCGGTTGTTTAGAATTACTTAGACGAAAGAACTTGATCGCCTTGTCCCAGTTTTCGTCGTTTGAAGCAGCAAAGCCGATGACAAAATTACCGATATAGCTATCTGGGTCGAGCGAGAGCACATATTTTGCCGCCTTTTTCGCATCGATCAAACGGTCGAGCGAGAGCAGGTTATCGGCGATCTCTTCGCCCGCCTCAATACATTCTGGGTCTTCGACCAAAATTTTTTCGGCAATCTCAAGTGCCTGGTCGTGCCTCCCCTCTAGCTTCAGCTCCTCTGAACGAGCTAATGCTTCTATAATATTTTGAGTAAGCACGCCAGCTTGTTTTCCGCGTGCTGATCTTTGTTTTTCCATGTCTTGACAGATACATCATATTATTTTATCACAAAACATTAAATTTTTCAAACAAATCAGAAAGACAGGGTCAGATTTTCATGGTGAAAGAAAAACTTATTTCTTGGCAGCAAAGTGCTGACTCGCGGTAAGGAGCCCTCCCGGATTTCCGACATCGAAGCGATCTCCCTCAAGTTTGCGGCCCAAAATCGGTTCGGTTTGTTGAATGAGAATAAAGGCATCGACCAAACGGAGCTCGCCACCCTGGCCGGGTTCAGTGCGCCTTAGTACTTCGAAGATACGATTTGTGCAGAGGTTTTTTCCGAGTAAAGCCAAGTCACTTGGTGCTTCGTCTGGGTGCGGTTTTTCCACAAATCCAGTAATAGGAAAGCCCACTTCGCCATCGGTCTTGGCGCCCTCTGCCGGCGCAACGATACCAAATTTATGGATGTCTGCTCGCGGCACTTGTTGCACACCCAGTACACAGTTGTCAGACGTTCCGCGCGCCTCTAGCAGTTGTGCAGGTGCGGTCGGTTCCGCATCTAATATCTCATCTCCGAAGAAAGCAAAAAAGTCATCACCATCGACCAGTTCTTCGGCCTGCAAAATCGCGTGCCCATCGCCTAGCGGTTCATCTTGCACAACGGTGTGTACACGGCACATATCGGCTAGGTCGTGGATCTCATCGGCGATTGCGTGTTTCCCTTTTTTACGGAGCTGATTCTCGAGCTTCTCATCCGACTGAAAATGCTTGGGGGTGATGCTCCCTTCTGGTGGGATGACAAAAATCACATCTTCAGCCCCTGCAGAAGCGAGTTCGCGAACGATCAGTTCGATTACCGGTCGGTCAAAAATCGGCAACATCTCTTTGGGCACACACTTGGTAGCGGGCAAAAACCGGCTACCCAAACCGGCAACAGGAATAACCGCTTTGCGGACCATGGTCATGATTGAGAAAAAAGAGGAATAGATTTTGTGGTGGCTTTGCGAGCCTTGGGGATTTCGATTGTCAGGATTTGATTGTTGAACATGGCAATGATATCGGCAGAGTTGATGGCGGCAGGGAGTAAAATACTGCGCTTGAACATGCCCCAAAAGCATTCCTCGGCGTGTTTGCTAGCTTTGGCGGGAATGGTTGGAGGGAATGCTCGCTCACCCTTTATAATTAGCAGATCGTCATCGATCTCAATCTGAATCGATGCTTCATCTACTCCGGCTATCGGCGCGATAACAAAAATGCTTTCGGCAGTCTCTGCAATATCCACCGCCAACTCGCCCGCTTCATTCTCGGGAACCAGTTCTGGCTTCGCCTGCGACCCTGCGGTTTTGGGGGGTGATTTTTCTTGTGCTGTGATGTGCATACAAAAGATACGTGGGAAAATTGTGCGGCAGAAGGCATTATTATTCAAGGAAAATCCTGATTTTTTTCAGTGGAAATACTGATTCTACATCACTGTAGAATGATGAAATGCTCCGGATTACGAATTGCGGATTACTGATTGCTGTAAAAAAGTACTTGCAAAAGAAAAAAAAGTTATGCCACACTATTATGGCATTCTTAATTTTCTCAATCTAAGGAGACCTATGATTTACAGTGTACGTCGCCGCAACGAAAACAACGAAAAGCTGATGCGCCGCTTTAAAAAAGCTGTTCAGCAACAGGGTATTGTTCCAAAAGGACGAAAAAATCGCTACTTCAAACGCGATAAGACGAAAGTCCGTGTTCGTGCCGAAGCGATCAAGCGCGACTTCTACCGCAAAAAAAAGATGGAACGCATCTTGTACTCCTAAAAATCACTTATCGATGAAAACGAAAGCGCCCTTCGGGGCGTTTTTTTATTACGTACTCATTCATAACCCCGGATTCAGTCGCATTATCGAGAAATTCAGCGCTGTCGCATAACAGACCCAAAACAAATAAGGAGTCAAAAGGAAGGCGGCTTTTTTATCCAATTTCCAGAAATCGTTCATCGACATGAGCAAGGTGATGATGAGAAATAAAATAACAAAGAACGCTGCTGTCGGATTTTGGAAGCCAAAAAAAACAATCGACCACGACGCGTTGATGACGAGATGAAAGCCAAAGAAAATCACCGCCCGTCGCACCTCGGATCGTGGCGATTCGATGCGCCAAATGAGAAAGAGCGCAATACCCATGAGAATATAGAGCATAGTCCATACTGGTCCGAACACCCAATTTGGCGGAGTAAACGCCGGTTTTTCAAGTGTGGCGTACCAATTCGGAATCGCCTCCATTGTAAAAAGCGAGCCGATCGCCCCGGCAGAGAGACAAACGAGGATTGCAATGAAAAGCTGAAATGCCTGTTTTTTCATACTTCAGAAAAATGCGTTTTCACAATACCGGAATCAAAAGACCTGACAAGGACATCCTGTTCACAAATTGCCGATTGCTGTCTGCTTTACGACCTGCTAAGCTTGCTTGGCTAAATTTGTCATTTGACATTTGTAATTCGTAATTCAACCCATGCCGACCGTCGCCATCATCGGCCGCCCCAACGCGGGCAAATCGACACTGTTCAACGCTCTGTTAGGAGAACGCCGCGCAATTGAATCTGACACACCCGGCACCACGCGCGACCGTGTGTTTGGCACGATCAAAGGCGAAGAGTACGATTTTTTACTGGTCGATACCGGAGGGTTGACGACAGAAGTCAGCAGCGATATTGAAACGGATATGCGCGAACAAGCGGAGGAGTCGATTGCTGGTGCGGATGTGATCTATTTTTGCATCGACGTGCGCGACCCGATTACTGCGGAAGAGTTGACGATTGCCGAGATCTTGCGCAAAAAGAAGCCGAAAAACATTCCGGTTTTTCTTGTTGGCACGAAAGCAGAAAAGCCCAGCGCACCCGAAGTCGCAGGAGATTTTTATACCCTGGGCATAACCGACCGCGAGATATTTTTTATCTCTGCCAAAGAACACCGCGGGCTTAGTGAGTTACTGGATGCGACGGAGGAGGAGTTTGCGCGGCGCAGTTTTCTGCCAAGAACAGAGGAAGAAGCGGAAGGCGATGGGTACGCTACGCGTATTGCACTGGTTGGCCGCCCCAATGCCGGCAAGTCGACTTTGCTCAACACCCTCGCCGGCAAAGAGATTTCGATCGTGTCAGAAACAGCCGGTACTACGCGCGATAACATCGACAGCGAAGCGAATTTTGAAAAAGAAAAGTTCCTGCTTATCGACACTGCCGGCATCCGCAAAAAGTCGCGCATGAACGAAGAACAGATCGAACGGTTTTCGCGTTTGCGGACTCTGAATGCGCTCACACGAGCGGATGTTGCAGTGCTACTCATCGACGCCACCGAAGGCATCAGTCATCAAGATCAGACGTTGGCGGATGAGATCATCTCTACCGGTTGCGGCGTAATGGTTGTGTTTAGTAAGTGGGATCTGGTGCGCGAGCGCGGACGCAGTGAGGTAGAGCAAGATGAAGCCGAAAAAGCTATCATGCGACCAGATGCCATGGATGATGAAGAAGAGGTCGAGAAAAAGATCAGTAAAAATGTTTCTGGCCTGCGTTCGTACTTACTGCGCCAAGCGCAAAGCAAACTCCCCTTTTTAAACTGGGCGCCGGTCTTGTTTCTCTCGGCGATTGAAAAACGCGGTATTCACGAGATCTTCAGCACGGCTAAGCAAATCATGACCGAGCGCGAAAAGAAGATTTCTACCTCCGAACTGAACGACTTTTTGGAGCACGTGCTCAACCTGCATCCGCCCGCCAGCCGCACCAAGATTCAATTGAAAGTAAAGTATGTCACCCAAACGGGCACCAACCCGCCAGTCTTTAGTTTTTTCGTGAACGACCCCGACGCGGTGCATTTCTCATTTCGCCGCTTTCTCGAAAATCGCTTGCGCGAGGTGTATGGCTTTTGGGGCACACCGATTTCTTTAGACATGCGTGCGAAGAGTGGACCACGAAGGGGGAAAAAACAGTCATAAATGTCTGTGTACCATGCAAAAAAATTGGTATTTTTCAGGCCAAAAGTTTGGATATAGCGAGTTAGACAAAATACATTTTTACTATTCCCTTTTTGTCGCACCGCTTTTCGGACTTTTAATAAGGAATGGGCGAATTGATTCTTTTCTTATAAGGGATAGCTGTCTGCCTTCGGCAGCCAGTAAGGTTGTTTTCTTCGCTCCCGCCGGTCGTTCCGAAAACGCTATTTATAAATTCAATCCAAAAGAGTAAAATACCCACACTAAGGTAAGAAAATGATATGACATTTCCACAAGACTTCATCAACAGCATCATTCTTGGCGATTGTGTCGAGACCATGAAAAAAATCCCCGACGGTTCGGTTGATTTGGTTGTTACCTCACCACCTTACAACCTCAAAAATTCTACCGGAAACGGAATGAAAGATGGCCGTGGTGGAAAATGGGCCAATGCAGCATTAGTCAATGGCTACCATAACTACGATGACAGCATGCCCCACGATAAATATGTCAAATGGCAACGTGCGTGTTTGGAACAGATGATGCGAGTTATAAATGACACCGGTGCTATTTTTTACAACCATAAATGGCGAGTTCAAGACGGCTTGCTTCAAGACAGACAAGACATTGTGAGTGGTTTTCCGGTTCGACAAATCATCATCTGGCGCAGGAAAGGCGGAATAAATTTTAATGCCGGTTATTTTCTACCAACTTACGAGGTGATTTATCTAATCTCAAAAAAGAATTTTAAACTTGCTAAAAAGGCCAACGCTCACGGCGACATTTGGGAATTTACACAGGACATGAACAATCCTCATCCTGCACCTTTCCCAGTAGCACTCATTGAACGCATTATTTCATCAACCAACGCCGAAATTATTTTAGACCCATTCATGGGTTCCGGCACAACAGCTGTTGTTGCTAGAAATCTCGGCCGTAAGTATGTCGGCATAGAAGTTTCACCTGAATACTGCAAAATGGCAGAAAATCGCATTGCAGGCAACGGAATGGAAAGAGAAACCGGCGATATCAAGCCGCAGATGGATCTTTTTAAACAACTACAAAAAATATGAAAATTTACACCAAACCAGAGCTCATCAAAAAGCTAAAGGAAATCGCAGAGATGGGTTGGATTCCAAATGCCAGGCATGGCAATCACGGCGGAATCGGTAACACACTTGAAGATTTACTCGGTATTGAAGAAAACAATTTGCCAATTCCAAACGCAGCTGAGTGGGAGCTTAAGACACAACGAGCAGCGACAACTTCCCTAACAACGCTTTTTCATATTGAGCCGTCACCACGCGCAATCGGTTTTATTCCAAAGGTACTGTTGCCATTGTATGGTTGGGCACATCAAGAGTCCGGCAAAAAATATGGCAAAGGCGAGATGAGCTTCCGCCAAACCATCCACGGCCACAATCCAAGTGATCGAGGCTTTATGGTAAAAATTGATCGCACTGAAAAGAAAATCCTCATCTCGTTTGGTTCTGCAAAAGTTACCGTCAAACATAAGAAATGGCTCAATTCAGTGAAAAAGAGAGTCGGCCATTTGAACGAGCTCGACCCACAACCATACTGGGGCTTTGATGACCTTGAACACAAAGCCGGAACAAAACTCCTCAACTGCTTTTACGTTCAAGCTGAAGTAAAGAAAGAGAAAGGCAAAGAGTTTTACTGCTATTCAAGTGTACTCATGCTCCAAAAATTCAGCTTTGATGGGTTCTTAAAAGCTTTAGAGGAAGCAAAAATACTTGTGGACTTTGACGCACGAACTGGACACAATCACGGCACAAAATTTCGATTGAGGCAGGATTGTTTGCCTATGTTGTATGAGAAAGTGACTAAAATTATCTGATGAAACTATGGCAACTACAAATAAACTACCCCGACCCAGAGGGATCGGGGTATTACCTCCCGTCATGCAATTCCCTCGAACAATGTGAACTGGTCTCTGTGTAGTCGGTTGTATTCCCCACCACCTTGATTCTTCACAGAGTTACTGATCGTCCGTTCATTGCCATGTTGCCCGACAGTATTGGCATAGTAACCGCTTGTCCAGAGGTTGCCGCCCCAGAGCAGTTGTTTGACTTCGGGGCAATGGAGAAATATTTGTTTGGCAGTGATCGATTTGATTATGGTGACTATCCGCGTGATCGGCAGTGTGGGGACACCTTGGACGAGGAAGTGGACATGGTCTTGGTCGGTACCGATTTCAACAAAAAAGATCTCATGGGCCTCGCTGATGGAAAGACAGGTCTGGCGAAGAACTTCCGCTACGTGGGTTGAGAAGACTTTTCTCCGATACTTGGCGGGGAAGACAAGATGATACAGGAGTAAGGTTTTGTTATGCCGTTTATAAATATGTTCTGACGTCACCCACCTATCTTACCCCGAGGCAGAGCCTCGAGGAATACTCAGATTCAACAATCATTTCAAAAACCCAAAGAGAACTTAGAAATCACCACTCTTCAAACTAGCACAGTATCAACACGCCAAAAGAATGTAAGAGCAGTAAGTGAAGCTGACTTAACAGTACTCGATTCATTTCTTACTTACTGGCTCCTACTCTAGAAGCACAATGAATAACTGTTTCACTCGCTCCGCTGCACTCCATTCGTTCTCCTAAATTTGCCAGTGGTAAGCACCTCGTGCAATTATACAACTGGCAAACATCGCATATACTGAAACGTTATGTGCTATAGTAAAATTATGACATTTATTCTTTTTAATACTTATGACACTAAGAAATCAGCTTGTAGCCATTGCGCGGGAATGGCAAAAGAAATATGGAGTGGCACCAGCAATAACTTCCTCAATTTCTGAATACGATGCAGCTATGTTGGTTGGAATGACAGAAGATGATTACATGAAATCTATGGCCAAAATGACAGCTGTAAATAAGGGTCACGATTTTAAACATAATGGAACAAAATATCAAATTAAAGCTCGCCGTTCAAGTGGTAGACCAGGAAGCAAAATTACAAACGCTGGAAAAGCAAGTAATTATGAATGGCATGTGCTTATCTGGATACGATATGATAAAGAATTTGTAATGCAGGAGGCTTTGTCTTGGCAAGTAGATGAGTACAAGAAAGAATTTGATCATAAAAAAAGAATTTCACTTGAGGATATCAGGCAAGGATTGCAGTTGTACCAAAAAGAGGCCAAACAAAAATGACTAAAAAAGCAAAAACCTCTATTTGCTTAATTTTCTTTGAAAATAATCTTGACACGCGTGTGCGAATCTGAAAAACTGCTTGGGCGCTTCGACAAGGAGCGCGCATTCTTTGACCCTTGAAATCTTCGGTACAAAAGAGAACGCAATTTGTGTCTTGTTGTTTTGGCACAAACAAATAAATCGAAAAACAACACCTAACAAGGAATCAAATTCCCTCGCCAAGGCGGGGGGCTCTTAAAACCTTGAAAAGCAGCAATGCTTTTCGAAACCTGGCGAAGCTTCTGCTTCGTCTACAACAAAAGAGTTTGATCCTGGCTCAGGATTAACGCTGGCGGGATGCATAACACATGCAAGTCGAGCGGTAAGGCCCCTTCGGGGGTACACGAGCGGCGAACGGCTGAGTAACACGTTGGTATCTGCCCCAGATTCAGGAATAACTGCGAGAAATCGCAGCTAATGCCGGATATCCCGACTTGTCGGGAAAGATTTATCGATCTGGGAGGAGCCTGCGGCGTATCAGTTTGTTGGTGAGGTAACGGCTCACCAAGACTTT
>CAZLFD010000025.1:0-22858 GCA_964558715.1 uncultured Candidatus Peribacteria bacterium
TTGCTTACTGCCATTCTGGCATTTTTAGCAACTCATTTCTGGTCTAGTCCCGAAACACTTGTATTATGCGGGAATTATGAAAATGTACTGGGCGATTGTTTTTTGTTCTGACTTGCAAAATCGATTCAGAGTCGTCTTCTTGCATTCTCTACCTTGTTCTCAGTGCTGAATGTATTTTCTCTTATAGCAAAATCTCTCATTCATATGGAATCAAGGCACACTTGGTGGAGGTGGGGGGAATCGAACCCCCGTCCGGTAAGGGAAGAAGAAAAGCGTCTCCGATCACAGTCCCGTTTGTTTACCGCAAGTGAATCAAAACGGAACAAAAACTCACTTGCGAAATATCCGTATTAATACTGGATTATGCGAAACAGACATTACAAAACCACATGTCCAGTCTCGGATTGATGACGTTCTTTATATTTCCCCCGAGCGGAAAATACAAGAACGGGGCCGCGATGTTGGCAGCCACGAGCTCAAGCGAGGTACTTAGGCTACAGCCAGAGCTCCTTTCGGAGCAAAGAAGGCTGCGATAGCTTCAGTAGCTTCGCGAGCTTTGGTTTGTGCAGTTGCACTTAGTTTGATTCTTGTGGATATACCGGGGACAAAAATCACGCCCCGAGATCGCAGCTTATCCCCTCCTAGTCCTCCCGTCAAAAGCCAGGTCACCCCCGCGGTTTTAAAGAACACGTCCACAATTTTTTAGCAGACGGCACTTCATTTTGCGGCATTCTGTAAGAAAATGCAAGACTTTTTAGCTCCCCCCATCATCTTGCGTCATCCCTGCCAAAGGTGTGATGCGGGGCGAAAGCAGAAATCTCGTATTTATTGGAATCATTGAAGATCGGTGCATGCTTTGCGAGACCCCTGTTTCCCCTCCGGAATCGCATTTGCAACCGGGGTGACGCAAGATTGTTTGTCATTTCTCAAACACCCGACACGATGATGAACGACGGCTTTCGCAGCGCCATTCTTCATCCACTTCTAAAATCGGCAAGCTGGCAAGTTGCTTTGCCATGCCATCTGGCGCGCGCAGCATGATTTGTGGCTGTACCGATTTCATCTTTAGCTCGAGAGAAATCTCTTCACCCGATGCAAGTTCATGCACCTCCAAGTATAAATCCTCTTCGCCGCTTTCGAGTTGCCAACCTGCTAAACCCACCGGAAATTGTGAGTAGTTTTTCAAAATCACGGTGTTGGTCTGCGGAATAACTTCACGAATACGCAGATGCTCGTAGCCGGTGCGCGATTCCACCAGATATAGCACCTTTTGTATTGGCGTCGTTTCGACTTGTGGCTCTGGCGTGAAAGCGAAGAAATACAGGCTCACCGAACGCGCGATGGTAATCGGCTCTTCAAACATCAAGCCGTCTGCCGGCGAACCATCAGCTACGCTCGTCCAAAAAATGCGCGCATCGTCAATGTTCGTTTCAAGAGCGAGCGAAAATTCTGCCGGATATACTCCCGGCTCTTTATTTGGCCAAACTTGCAAATCTGCTGCGACAATATTCATCGGCAACAAAAAAATGGCGACCAAGATTATTTTTAGGATTTTATGCTTCATCGGTTTCTGATTTTGGTTCAGAGATTTCAACGATGTCTGGCGTCGCTTCGCTTTTGAACAAATAGCGGATAGAAAAGGTAAAGAATATTCCGGTAAGCGAGCCCAGCGCGGCAAAACCCAAAAAGGGGAACATCAGGCTTTGGTCACGAAAGGTCGCCAGAAAAAAATATTCTTCAGCACGATAGCTAAAATTTCCGACGATCAAAACACCGGTAAGAATCAGCGAGATAAGGAAGAGAAAGTGCGTCAGAAATCGCATGAGATGACAAGAAGTCGAAGCAGATTGTGCCAAATCAAAAGATTCTTTTCAATCACAAAGCCCGTTATACTTTTGTGCGATGGATACTGCCGCGACATTTTTGGCTATTCAAAAAGAAGCTGCTGTGCATAATGCAAAACTGGTCGCAGTGGTGAAAAAACGTGAGGTTCATAAAATCCAAACACTGATTGATGCCGGCGCGACAGATATCGCCTTTGGTACAGTGCAAGAGGCAGAAGCCAAACTCCCCAAACTCCGATTTAGTGGAACGGCACATTTAATCGGACATCTGCAAAAAAACAAGGTGCGCAAGGCGCTGCAGCTATTTGATGTAATCCAGTCCGTCGATTCTCTCGCCTTGGCGGAACGAATCGACCAGGTCGCGGCGGAAGAGCAAAAGCAACCACGGCTCATGCTTCAAGTAAATATTGCGAACGATGCCGACAAGTTCGGTTTCTCGGTGGATAAACTGCATTCCGCACTTCCGCGACTGACAAAACTGACACATGCCACGATTGTTGGAGTGATGATGATCGGGCGCTTTGGCATGCTAGAAGTCGAGACGCGCAACGATTTTCGCGCTTTACGTCAGCTATTTCATGAAATCAAATCTAGCGAATACTTTGGCGATGCTTTTTGTGAGCTTTCAATGGGAATGAGCAGTGACTATCGGCTTGCGCTTGTAGAGGGAGCGACCCTTATCCGTGTGGGATCAGTACTTTTCTCCAATTGAGATTATACCCCCTGTAGATATAGTACAACCATTATGCGCCGCAGCTTTGCAAAAGCGAGTCGTGCTAAAAAAATTTGCTGAACTAGGTGGCAGGCAGCAAACCCGCCACACTTTGCCTAAAGATTTGGAATCCGCTACACTCTGCCGCGGCTTTCCAAAGTTTATGAAGACAAGAATCCGTGCACGATTTCAGGTGATGGTTTTGGCGTTCGCAACTCTCGCCTATAATCCCATTCCCGCTAACGCCGATAAACTGTTTTCGGATGTCGCACTCGATCATCCGTATTTTGTGGCAATCTCTGAGTTAGAGCGGCGTGGCATACTAAATGGCTACGACGATGGAAGTTTTCGGCCAGAGGCAGATATTTCACGCGCAGAGGCGCTTAAGGTAGTGCTCTTAACCGCTGGTGCCGAAGTCAGCGGTATCGTCAATTCGCGCCCGTTCCCCGATGTGCCCATCGACTCGTGGTTTGCCGGTATCACTTGGAAAGGCGTAGAGCTCGGGATTGTGAAAGGTGATGGGGAAGGGTTTTTTCAGCCCACGCGCAATGTCACCCGGAGTGAGGCGCTTGCCATGCTATTTCGTGTTGAAGGTGCCGAACCGCCAGAAGTCGACAGCCCTCCTTTTCTTGATGTGCCAGAATACGCCTGGTATGCAGGCTATTTTGCCGAAGCCAAAAACCGCGGACTGATTGCTGGTGAGAATGTCGCGCCAGATCACCTGCTTACACGCGGTCAACTTTCAGACCTGACCTATCGCTTTTTTGAAGAAGAATGGGATGACACGGAGTTGGTCGGTAGTGCCTCGTATTACGGCAGTGGTTTTGATGGGCGGCGCACGGCAAGCGGCTCTATTTTAGATAACGGAAAATTCCACGCCGCACATCGCACTCTGCCGTTTGGTACACGCGTACGAGTCGTGCAAGAAGAATTTCTTAATTCGGTCGTGGTCGAAATCGTCGATCGTGGGCCGTATGTGCAGGGGCGAGTGATCGACCTGACGCAAGCTGCTTTTGATGCGCTTGTTCCGCTTTCTCGCGGAGTCACCCCGGTGCGGCTTGAAATCGTGCCCGACATGACTCCACTCGGTATCGCTGTTGATTGTGAGCCAGTAGATAGTAAAACCATTGCCGCTGATGCATTTGCAGACATTCTTCTTACCGCACCGATGCCAAGCATGTTTCGTAGCGGCGAGGTTTACTCTGTGCAAGGTACTGTTCTCAGTAATCCACCCACAGACGAAGTGACGGCCTATTACCGAAAAGATGGGAAAACGAGCTATTTTTTTGCCCCTGTCGAAGCCAGCGCTTTTTCTCTTCCTGTATTTTTTCAGCAAGCCGGAGACTTTGAATTTTCTATTCTGCCCGGGCGTTCGGGAACGGCGCGCGTTGAGAATATCACTGTTCAAGCAGACACTTGCGAGCCGAATCTTGAAATCACCACAACTGATCCGAAAAATTTTCGACACTTCTTGCAAGAGGGGAATGCGGTGCTGCAGTGGGATGATAATGAAAACGACATCTTTCGCATTGAAATCTCGCAAGACACCAATTCCGTCACGTATTTTGTGCGAGATACGAATCAGTTTGCACCACCACTTGCTCCACTCCAGGGTTTTAAAGAAGGCTTGATGAGTATCAGCATTTGGGGAGCCCAGTCAGATGGCGGGCCATTGCAGCGCACCAGTGGTTGGGCGTTTGGGTCCGAAAAGAAAGTCTATGCTGTAGAACATGTTTCTCGCGAAGATAATGAAATCTCTGACATAGAGCTGACGAGCGATTTTACGCCAGGCAGCAACATCGTGATCCGTGGCCGCACCGAAAAAGCCCTCTCTGATCAGGCGGTCATCATCCAACCGGATGAAACGATCATCGAAGTGCCGCTTGCCATAAATGGCAGCGACTTTCATGCCACTTTCGCACCCACCCAAAACGGCCCGCATATTTTTGAGATCAATCAAGACGATGCCCTGATGCTGTTTGTGGGGGCGTCGATTCCGAGTGGTATGGCACCGCTTATCCCGAGCTACTTCGATCTGCGTAATCAAGACGATCAAGAACCGGTTGCACTCGAGTTGATGCCGAATGTGATGTTGGGGCTCGTCAATCAAGAACGGGCCGAGCGAGGGCTGGTTGAAGTATCCCTCAATGAAAACCTCGGCAAACTGGCGCAGTTTCGCGCCGATGATATGTGCGCGAATCAGTACCTTGCCCATGTAGATGGTGATGGTAATACCGCTGAGGATTATCGCGTGCTGTATGATGTTCAGACGGCTGTGGCGGAAAACCTGGCAAAAGACCGCAATGCACGCGGAGCGCACGCGGGTTTGATGCGCTCACCGCAACACCGCAAGGCGATCATTAATCCGAACCATACTCGGGTCGGTTTTGGCCTTTGCTTTTCTGAAGAATCTGATCCGCCACCGCTGATTGCCGTGCAGATCTTTGGCGGCGAAGCATTTTCTTCTGACAATATTCCTGCCTATCGCGAACAGATACTTTCTGAAGTCAACGCAATCCGTGTCGATGATCCGGTGCTGCCGAACACCGTGCTCGAAAGCGTTGCGCAAGATTGGGCGAATACGATGGCAGATAATGACTTTTGGGGCTTTAGCTATGGCGATGAAAGCCTAGAGCAAAACTTACGTTCTGCCGGAATCAAGAGGGCAGCGAAATCCATTGTCTTTAAACTTGGGAGCATTACCGAAATCAAAAACGCTTTTCGTGAAGCCGACATCACCATCGGTGAAAGTACTCAGGCCAACTTTTTACTCGACCTCGATTACGAGAAGCTTGGGGTAGGTGTAGCGCAAAGCGACACCTGGGATGTGTTTCTTGTCGTGCTCGGGACACGGTGAGGTTTAGGTTTCATCACTCCAATCGAAACGAGGCAGCTGCTTGGCTCGTTCGGCTTGTTGCTGGTCACGCGCGACCTCTCTCTCTTGTGCAGCTCCGCTTGCCCTCGTACGCTTAGAATATCTTATTACTTCACTCAGATTGTACAGCAGTTCAAAATTTCTTTGATAGCTTGATAGGCGAGAAAGTCTTATTACTTCACTCAGATTGTACAGCTCTTCAAAAGCACGGTAAAAGAGCAGTGCGCTAAATTCTGCTTCACGCTGGTTTAAAAACGCTGATTCGTCAGGGCATGAGCCCAGCGTGAGATCTATTTCTGCACTAAAACTAACATCTCTCCCATCAAGTCTCATTTTACCCCTATCTTCTCTATTAAATAGACGGATAAATCGCTCTCTTATGGCCGAATAATTGGCACTCACATGCTTACCATCATTGGGGTCATAAACGAATGATTCTATCACTCTTCCATCTGGATACCAATCTCTAGCCAGTTTTACTCTTATTCGAAAACCAAACTGACGACGCAGCCCTTCGTAAAGCTGATTGAGCACATCTGATGCCTGCTGCAATTTTTTCATGTTTTGCTCGGCATTCTCGGCACACTGAAATATAGACGGATCCCCAATGATCGCATCAAGTTGTTGCTCAGGTGAACCAGCTTCAGCAATCAATCCGAGGCAAGAAAGACGATTGCGAAATTCCATGAGAGCTCGGTGATACTCGCCACGCACAGCTTACTCGTAAACCAATTGTGAAAAGCTTTCAGGAGCGACTTCGACAGACTTTGGTGAAGAGAGTCTCTGAACAGTTAGCATAGCGATTGTGATATACTATCACATGTATAATTAATATTGGTTTTGTTGTCAATTATTTTACTGCGAAAGCCCAGGCATCTTCGGGCAAGTGTTGGTATACTGAGCATTGATCTATGGATATCCCTGCTTCGCTCAGCATCGGCCCGCTCACCCTGCATTTTTACGGCTTGATGTACGCAACCGGTGCGGTGTGCGCTTACTTCCTCACGCGTTGGGTTGCACGTAAGGTCGGTAAACCTTTTTCGTCAGATCATCTGACCGATGTGATCTTTTGGACCATGCTCGGCGGAGTGATCGGCGGGCGATTGGCGTATAGTTTTCTCTACAATCCCGATATTTATCTGGCTGATCCGGTGCAGATCCTTATGGTTTGGCAGGGAGGTATGTCGATTCATGGTGGGCTTTTGGGCGGATTTTTCGGGCTTTTGTTTGCCTGCTACAAAATCAAACGCCCGATCGCCGAAGTAGCGGACTTGTTTTTGCCAGCACTTGCATTGGGGTTAGCATTTGGAAGATTGGGCAATTTTGTGAATGGCGAACTCTTCGGGCGTATTACCGAAGTACCTTGGGGGATGGATTTTGGTGATGGCGAAAACCGACACCCCTCCCAACTGTACGCGATGTTAAAAGATCTTCTCCTCTGTGCTATTTTTCTGTTCCTTATTCTGCGTATCAGTTGGAAGCCCGGCGTGCTCTCTGGCCTCTTTTTCTGCATGTATGCGGTTTTTCGTTTTATCGTCGAGTTCTTTCGCGCACCCGATCCGCAACTGGGCCTGCTCGCTTTGGGGCTTTCGATGGGGCAGTGGCTGTCGATGGTCCTCTTTTTTGTAGGGCTAGGAATCATCTTTTTGTACGGATATTTTATTCCGAAACGAAGCATGTCTTAAAATCGCAAACCCCTTTGCATCCTCCTAATCTCGCATTCAACCCTCTGCAGCTCACCCTATTAAAGGGGAGCAATTATTTTTTTTACGCAAAAAAACGCCGTAAACCGAAGTTTATGACGCCTTTTTGTTTTTGTTTTAATCGTGTATCGTTTCCTTCCTAGCAGCTTAGGCCATAAGGCGCTGCGGGGAGAACGATGACTTGTACGATTGTGGACCGAACCTGGTCCTTTTCTTGCCTTCCTCCGGAGGTCTTTTGAGTCGATCCTGCGACTTGCCCGTTATCACGCGATCGATCCATATAAATACAGATGCCGGGTGCGAACAAATGATTGAGTTTGGGATCATAGAGTGGTTCTCATAACCTATGATCTGCTTGGGAAGCGAAGAAAACCAAATCCTCCAAGGCGATGCGTTCGATGAAGAACTGGCGTTTTCTTTACTTTTGATGTCTTCAAAATCAAGACATCAGAAAATTATAATCGAAGTCGAGGGAAAAATCAAATGTTTTTTTACTCAAATGTATATACAGCCTAGAACTCCGATTGCCGATTTGTCAGTTGATTTCAGGATAGCAGTTTTTTAAATATCTCATTTACCATTTGCGGATTTGCCTGGCCGCGGGATTTTTTCATCACTTGGCCAACCAGCGCGCCCAGGGCTTTTTCTTTGCCGCCTTTAAAATCTGCTACGCTTTGCGGGTTTTCATCTATCACTTCTTGACAATATTTTTCGATTTCTCCGGTATTTGAGTTTTGTTCCAACCCTTTTTCTTTTACAAGCTCTTCGATATCTGCTCCGCTTTCAAAAATTTCGGGGAAGATCTCTTTAGCGATTTTGCCGGAAATCGTCCCTTTTTCGATCAAGGCGACAAGCTTGCCTAAATTCTCTGCGGTCAATTTACTCTCGGCAAGTGTGGTGTTGGTTTCGTTCAGTAGGGCAGATAAATCGCCCACGATCCAGTTTGCTGCTTTTTTTGGATTCCCTGAGACTTTTGCCGTGTTCTCAAAATACTGGGCATAGTCTGCATCGGCGGCCAGTATTTCTGCGGTATCCCAGATAAGGCCGTAATCGGCCACAAACCGTTCGAGCTTAGCGGCTGGCAGTTCTGGCAATGTGCTTTTGAGCTGGGCGATATCTTCGGCACTAAAATCGAGCGGCGGAATATCCGGTTCTGGAAAATAGCGGTAATCGGCTGCCTCTTCTTTGCTGCGCTGCGAAACCGAAATCTCTTTCTCGACATCCCAGCCACGAGTTTCTTGCTTGATCTCACCACCAGATTCCAAAACTTGTTTCTGCCGCGCGATTTCAGCATGTACTGCTTTTTCGATGTTGCTAAAACTGTTCATGTTCTTGAGCTCTGTTTTGGTACCAAACTCTTCTTGCCCCTTGGGGCGAAGCGAAATGTTCACGTCGCAGCGCATCATACCTTTTTCCATATCGGCATCAGAACTGCCGACAGTGCGCAGAATCTTCTGCAATTCTTTCAAAAAGCCCACTACTTCTTCGGGCGTGCGAAAATCGGCCTCGGTCACCATTTCCATCAGCGGGCTGCCGGCGCGATTTAAATCCACCAAAGAATCACCACCTTCATGCACGAGTTTGCCGGCATCATTCTCTAAATGCAGGCGATTCATGCGTACTGATTTTTTTTCGCCGTTCACAAAAAATTCTACTTTGCCATTATTCGAAATCGGTTGGTCGAATTGTGAAATCTGATAGCCAGCAGGCAGGTCGGGGTAAAAATAACTCTTGCGGTCATACTTCGAAAAGGCAGGGATTTCACACTGCAAAGCCAGCGCCGTTAACGCTCCTAACTTGATCGCATCTGCATTCGGCACCGGCAGCGTACCAGGAAAACCGGCGCAGATCGGGCAGATAGAAGTATTTGCTTCGATATTAAACGTATTATTCGAGCAGTTGCAGAACATCTTTGTCTGTGTTTTGATGCGTGCGTGTATCTCGAGCCCGGCGACCATTTCCCATTTCATTTTGTACGGATAAATTCATCGGTATTATGCCGTATTCAAGTGGTAAGCAGCAAGGAACTGTTATCCCTCAAAAAATCTGTCTTTTACCCAACTCTGTTGGTGAATCTGGATGCAGTGGTGAGTCGTTTCCCAGGATTTTTCGTTGCGGATGATGTGTTTGTGATAATCACGCTGCCAAATACGGTTGTTGAAAGGCGGAAAGATTCCGGATTTTACACCACGGATATATTCATTAGTTGTCATGGCCTTAAACCACTGGATCATTTAAGGAAGCGGGGTTCGTGGGGGTGTTCGCCCTTGGAAATATTATTAGGGCAGACACACATACGCCTGCCCCTACACCCGGCATTTCATTGTCGTTTGGTTTGTTATCGATAATGACTATGCCATGAAAATGATTCAGCATTACCACATGGGAATCTGCTACAAAGCTCTGAAATTTTTTGTTTAGTTTTTGCCACCACTTTTCTGCCATTTCCTCTGCCTCATTCAGAATCATCTTCCCATCCACAATATCACCCAACTGGCGTTTGTACTTGTGGGTGCAAATCGTCACGAAATACACTCTGTTCTGGGAATAATCATAATGCTTCAGGCGGATTGACCGGCGCTGTTTGGCGTGGTGCCCTGGTGCATGAATGAAACACATCAGATGTATTATACCATGATAATATATTTTTGTTCTTGCTTGCTTGTGTTCACCAAAAACTCCGGTCTTTCTGGGTTTCCAGAAAGACCGGAGTACAATATGAAACCGCAGTGGACGGTTTTTTTTAACCTTATTTAACGGCGAGTTCGCTTTTTGTGTTTGGCGCGCATCCATGCAGCTGCCGCACCAGAAAAGGCGAGTAGAGGAAGCAGTGGTGCGCCACTTTCTGGCTGCTCTGGAGCGGCCATGTGGAACTCTTCACCCACGACGACGGTATAATCGACCGGTTCAGCCGAGCCATCGACATGGATGTTGACGGGAAAGTCGACCATCTCGGTGATGATTTCATCATTCCCCGCCGGAATTTCATCACCCGCAGCAGGATACGTTTGTGTAGATGGATCAGTCGGGAGCGGTTCTAGTGTCGGATATGGAGTCGGCGTGAATACTTCGACCGGTACCGGATCAAAAGATGGTGCAGGGGTCGAACCGCCCATGTCGGGAGGATTCATCGGCGGGGCAGGAATAACCCGGGTGTCTCCGCTTGCAACGGGAGGATTCGAAACTTCCGGAATGTCTACCTCGACCGGTTCAGCGCCCAAATCGAGCACTTCGCTGCCAAGATCATCGGCGGGAATACCAACACCATCCCCTTCCGCTGGAACAGCATTGACACCGACAAACTCAGGATCTTGCCCAAGAAAGGCGGCATAATCGCCAGAGTCGCTGCCATTAAAGACAAACGGTGTCGCTCCGACAAGAATCAAGAATACGCCGGTGCTGGCAAGTGCCAAAGCTATGCGGCGGTTTTTGCGTGAGTCGTCTTGCGACAGGCTCACAATGTGCCCGGCATCGTGACTCGCCTTTTTCACGTTGTCGGTGACAGTGGTCCACTGTTGTTTCATTGTGTGTTAAAAAAGAAATGTGTTTTTGTGGTTTCAGGTCAGGCTTTGCTTTATGTCTTGCGGAAGGCATAGAAAATGAAAGCAAAACCCATACTGATCAAAAGGAAGAAGAGAACATGCTCTGGCCCAGAATCCACTGTCTTATCGATTCCCTCCATGTTGTAGCTTGGCGAAGTCGATGGTGCAGGAGAGCCGATCGGCCCCATCTGCTCGGGCGAACGCGGATCACCCAGAAAGCCATGGCTTTCAGAGCCTGGTTGCCCGACGGTTACGAATACTTCATCTGAATAATCTGTTTCGTTGTCGGCGGCATTGTAGGCGGTAATGGCAAAGAAATATTTTTCGTTGCGATTGAGATCCGGAAAGACCGCAAAATTGGTGCGGCCAACATCGCGGCGGCGTAAATAGAAGCCACTCTTTTGACCGTAATACAAGTAGTATCCTCTTACTGGAGGGTCTTCGGCAATCGGCCAGACAAGGCGTACATTCCCCGGCTCATCCGTTTGAATCCGCAATCCGACCGGGCGACTAAAGGCACCATCTTCCGATGGGAATTGAATCGGCGTTGGTATCGGAGTCACTTCTCCACCGATATTGCCACCGTCTGGAGTGGGTGTTGGCGAACTTGTCTGTTGGGGACTCCCATTTCCAAACACTAAGGGTTTCGGCGGGGATGTGAGTCGATTTTCTAAAGAGATACCGCTTGTAAAGTACACGCCGGTATCACCAAGTTCTGTATTTTGGTAGTTTAAGAATTCCAACATCGCATCATTGGTGTAGGGCATCATCGAAATCGTGCCGACAAAAAATTCCTCATTACTGAGCGAACCGCCGGTAAGCGAACGGCCAATAGTGATTGTTCCATTGTCAATATCGATGTCGTTTTCGCCTGGTGCTGCGAGCGGAAAATCTGATTGATCGGTATCAAGACTCATTATATTTAATTTTGTAGGATCGAATTTTAGCTTCGCTCGCATAGAGGTGACCATTTCAAGACGAGGATTCTTGATATAGAGATCGATATCTACCGCCTCATCGGAGGTGAAGTCAGAGAACACATAAGCATCTTTCTGTTCATCGAAAGGGGTCTCAGGTTCACATGGTTCTGGGGTCGGCTGAGCGCTATTGGGTGATGGCGCAGGTGTCGCACCCGGAGGTGGCGCTTCGCAGTGTTTCATGAACGCATAATGCAGTTCACTTTCGTGCGGTGCGGCAATCGCTTGCGCGGATATAAAGAGGGTGGCGGCGAAAAACGCGCTGGCAAAATATTTCATCATTGTTCCAAAAAGAGAATCGTGGGTACCGACGGGGTTTGTAGAATATCTCGGAAGCCGTCGGCGAATTTTGCGAGGACAAGGGTGTGCCCTCCGCTACCGAGATTATAGAAGTCGATTGTGGTAAAGGTTTTTTCGAGACTGGAAAAGCGCACCGTAGCGATATGCATTTCTTCGTTGACCATCACCTTGCCTTCACCGGTAGAAATTCCGATTTTTACGAGCCCACGATCGGGGTCGAATTCATGCTCTCCTGGGGCGGCAACAACAAAGGGCGATCCACTCGGAATAGTGATCTCTTCTCCTTGCAATACCTCCGGGTCGTATGTAAGAAAGCTACGCACCGAGGTGATGGGCTGCTTAGTTTCGTTCTTAAGCCAGATTTCGATTTCCACTTCGTCTGTCTCAGTTTCTACAAGACGGAGTTCTAAGCCGGCGGTTCGCTGCTCTGCGTCGAGGGTTTTCTGCTGTCGTGCTTCTTCGATTCGGCGGATCAGATTTGAAGGATTTTCGGAAGATTGGTTAAAATTTTCCCCTGATTGTGTTGCGTCTTCATTGGCTCCACAAGCACTAAAGAGAAGTAAGCTGCCGATGGTGACAAGAAAAGTGAAGCGTTTCATGATCAGAAGGAAAAACGACTAGGTGATGGGCTGGGGTTCGGGCTTTCATCTGGTGTGTTTTGACCGTATTGTTGGGCGAATATGGTAAAATCTAAAAAGTCTACCCGTCCATCTTCGTTTAGGTCGATATTGTCTTGGTCTGGCTGGTCGCTGCCACTTGTTCCATACACAGTCGAGAAAATCGAGAAGTCGACAAAATCTACAACTCCGTCTTGATTGAAGTCGGCCATATTCAACAGTTTGCGGATCTCTTCAAAATTCACATAAGCGTCGAAGAGCATCACGCCAAAACCGGGTTTTAGCTTGTGCCCATTAAAATCAGTCAGATCCTCTACACGCAGCAAGTATGTCAGCCCGGTACGCTGAGTTCCTGTAGAAAGTACAACAATATTTGCGCTGCGGCCGATTTGTGCGCGGCGTATTTCTAGCTCTCGTCCGGTACCTTTTTCCACAATACTAAAGTTAGACCCATCGATCAACAAGCTCGAAAAGCGTAGGTTTTTGCGGAAAATAACTTCTACCGTATTTGCATTGGTCGGTTTTACTTCTTCGAGTTGAAAAAAGATACCCGCATCATTGATGTCGTAGCCCATGAAATCTTGTTGATTTGTGGTTTGCTGCCCCTGCTTGAGCCCAAGTTGTTCGGCATCGGCAAAGAGTGTGTAGCGGTCACCGATGTTTTGCGGATTGGTGCGGAAGGTGACGACACGCCCGTCGGAACGGACATCAATATTCTTGATCGGCAGACGCGTGTGCACGTCGTTAAAAAAGGTGATGTGAAAGGCATCAGTGCGGATGCGACTGAGATCGAGCGAAGATGAGAAGAAGGCTTGTACTTCGTGACGACCCGTAGCGACTGCCGAAACGAGATAAGGCAGATCGAATTCTGTGGTCGGAATCACTCCATCACTGACAAAAATCGGCATTTCGGCTTCGGCTTTGCGCCCCTCGGTATCGGTCGCAACGATGGAAATAAAGTAAGGATTCTGACTCGGTAAGACATCTTCACGCACAATCAGGTTTGGCAGGTAATACCATTTGCCGCGGCTGCCTTCGTTCACCGTTGGCACAAGGCAGATGACCGTATCGGTCGAAACACAATCGTCGACAATCGGTAAGCCGTCACCCGCGGGCAGGTCGAAGAATTGGCTGATCGGATAATCGTAGTTGCCACCTGCACTGCCATCACCTGTCTGTGGGCTGCCCGAAGTAGCGGGTGATGATCCGAATCCTTGAGGTGGTGGTACAGTACCAGGAGCAGTTACCTGAGCATGTGCTTGAGGAATCCAAGAATCAGTGAATGTTTTGGAAATCGGAGGCGGCGGAGGCGGAGCCGTAAGCCGTGTAGGAACTGGTGCAAAGCGGGTGGTTGTTGGAGATGCGCCCGGGGATGCTGACCCGTCTGAGCCAAGTGAACCTTGTTCGTTGCTGTTGATCAGCATTTCGGTTTCTGGCGGATAGTACCGCAGAATCGTTCCCAGATTGGCGCTGACATGGGCAATGGGTGCATCGCCTTCTTCGACAAACACATAGAGCGCACCCGTCGCTTCTTGATCATTCACAAATGCGCGTGGGTTTGTATAGGCGCGATCGATAGGAATGGTCGGCTCATCTCCCGAATTATTTGGTGTGGCGACATGAAAACGAAACTCCTCAATATCAACATTTCCGCCTTTATCGGTGGCTGAAACCGTCAACTCGCGGAAACCTGGTATTACCGTGCGCGGAATCGTTAATTTTGGTGAAGCATACCAAGCTCCGGCACCTTCGATTTGGCCCTTTTCCATTTTTACGGGCGGCAGGCCGATTTCTGAAAGATCCAAGCTGACCGAAACAATATCATCATGCCCGTTGGGGTCGGTGGCTTTGGCAAAGATCTGGAATTCAGTCTTGGCATCGTTCGCAATCGAATAGCGTGGCGAAACGTGAATATCATCTTCGTCGATGTTTGGTGTTCCTACTGTGTTGCGCGCCACTGTAAACGGAATCGTTCCGCGAGTTTCAGTACCTTCTTGGTCGATTACCGTTACTGGCAATTGATAGTTTCCTTCTGGTACCCAGTTCGGCACTTTGGTCGGGCTGCTTTGTACCCATACACGGCCGCCGTAAATGGTGACAGCATGAGCTTTGGGAATCAGGTAATTCAGAATGTTCGTCCACGATGTCGCTGGTGTCGGAGTTGTGAGGGTACAACCTCTACGTTCGGGTAGTGGCTTTTCTGCTTCACCGATACAGTTTGAATCTGAACGCTTAATGTAATCACGCGACTGAATCCCATCAACACAGGGCCCCCATGCGCCGGGTTCCCAGTCGCCGCGAAAACAGACCGAATCGGCACATGTGCGTTCAGACACCGGAATCACATTTGCATTTTCCATACAGACGACATCGTCGCGTAATTCGACCATACGGCGTTGCACATTGTCGCGGCACAAACCCCATTGACCAATCGAATAATCACTACGTATGCATTCGCGGTCTTCTTGCACTTCTGGCAGTGTTTGCAACACTAATAATCCTAAACCGACTTCTGAAGCATCTACGACTACACGAGCGACATTATCGCCACCGTCTTCGTCAGAGACTTCTACCTGAAACAATATTTCACGTTCGTCACCCGGCACCACCGTGCTGGGTGCGGCAGATGCAGAGACGATCTCTGGCGGTATACTTCGATAAATATCGCGACTGACATGAAGTTCGACGGTGCCAAAAGCTTTGTAGCCGGTCTTGTTCTGAATGGTCACGGGAACCGTCATCGGATCGGTAGATGTCGACACTGTTGGCGGAACGGTGATGTCAAGCTTGTACCAGGCTTTATTATCGACAAACTCGTGGAGCGTAAAATTTTGTGAGGCGCTGCCACTCAGTGAGCGTAGATCGGCGGTCACTTTATCGATATCCGATACGCCGCGGGGATCCTCAATACGAACCCACAATGTCGTAGTCGTTGTGCCATCGTTTGGTACGCGGAATGGGCTTGCATACGATTCTTCCGATAGAACGACCGGGCGCATTTTTGCTTCAATCTTTGGATCATACACTACAATCGCATCCGGTAAACGGCTTTCCCAACCCTGGCTATCGGCCACGACGATATCATAGGCATCGACAATCAGATCTGTGGGGAGGGCGAATGTAATCTTTCTGGGACTGATTTCAGTTGGAGTCAGCCATTGTTCGCCAACGCGCACTGTTGCATCTGCCGGAAAATGTACTCCCGAAATCGTAACATCTGTAGCCTCACCTTTTGCCGCTTCGCGCGGGGCGACAGTAACAATACGCATTACATCCGGTGAAAAGCCGACAAAGCTTTGACTACTTGGCATGCCGAGCTGCTCCCCCACTTCGCTTTGAATCTTGATCGGGTCGGCGAGTACCCAATACGAGCGGTTGGCTTGCTGTGCTGTGGTGGTCAAGATTACCGTCGAGCCATCGACTTCTACTCCACTGATCGTCAGTTCACGGGGTGATTCTACAGAGTCGCGCGTCTGGATGGTAAACGCATCCAACCCCACACTCTCTACGTCGACTGCTTCGCTAAAAGCGAGACGCACTCGATTGGTGGCAATCGCTTCGGCAGATTCGAGCCCAAAGTCCCACGGAGTGTAAAACGTGCCCTGGCCAGCGAACGTCGCCAAGTTGCCAAACATATCCATCGGCCTGCCGGCGGCATCGTTTCCGCGCAAAGAACCAGGGGCGATCTGCAACTGATAGTTCTTGCCGACACGGGTTTTAACCATGTACAAAGTAACCGTGCGGTGATCGGCTGAAAGATCAAAAAAGGTCGTGTTCGTTACTAAATTCGTCGTACGGCCGTTTTCGAAGATTGTAAACGCATCCGTTGTAATCGAACTGCCAAGTAATGCCCGGTCAAAAACCACTTTCACTACATCTGGTTTTTCGGCGCGAGCACTTAAAACTTTCGGCCCGGTTGCCGTAGCTGCATAAGGAATAAACGGTGCGACATTAAGTGACAGCAGTTCGCCATTCGCAGATTGCAAATCATGTATGTCATTCGAGTTATTAATCGTAAGCCAGCTGCTACCGCTTAAACTACTTTGTGTCGATGTCGTAATGTTGATTTTTGTTGCATCGGACTCATCGACTACGGCGCTCAGTACGGCGAGCCCGGCAATTGAAATATCGTCAAATTCCAATGATTCGGGATTGGCCTCTTCGCTCAGGGTGACCTGCGCTTCGGTGTTAGAAAGTGCGGCGACTTTACTAATGCGAAAGTTATTCGTTGGTTTTGCTGCCGGAAAGCCATGAAAGAATGCGAAATTATGCTCTGGCGAAAGGCGACCGCTTATGTTTCCTGCAATCGCTTCACCTGCCAACAGTTCATGCTGCAGGCCCGGTTGCATGCTTGTCAATTTGCGCAGCACAACAGTACTTCCTTTTATTTCCAAAGTCGAAGCTGTATTCTTCAGCTCTGGCGTAAAGGTAAAATCGGCAAGATTAGCAGCGACGATATCATCTGAAAAACTGATGCGCAGACTTGTCGATGAGAGTGGCTCGACATTTTGTAGTTGCAACTCATTTGTCATGCTGACGGTTATCGAACCGCTGTCGACAATATGCTGTGATAGCACCATTGTTTCACCATTTACTGTTTGCATCTGCTCGATTTCTAACGGAATCTTCGAGCCGAGTGGAATATCTTCACTTACCCCAAAGCGCAAAAGCAGTAGTGGGGCATCGGGCGAAATACTGATGCCGTTCTGAGTTCCGGTTGCCGCGAGAATACCAAGATGATTTGCTACCGATGTTTCCTCGATGATGTTAAATGCCTCACGTTCTAAAAGTGTTCCGGCGGTTTCGTAGCCGAGGTAGGTAAGATTGCCCTCTGGAAAACGGAAGTCAAACATGAAACCAGCGATTTGGTCGTAATCTGTAGCGCGCAAGGCAACCAAACGTTCTTCGCCCGGAGTGGCGAGGATGTCATCTTCAAAATAAAAATCTCCGTTGTATGGTTGAAATGTATTTGTCCCATCCGGATTGCCTACGGTGAGTACGCCTGATTGAATATTGGGGAGAATTTCACTGCGCGGACTGGTGACGTCATACGCGACTTCTACTTCGCTAAGCAAAAAATCTACCTGGTCGCCCAGTTCGGCGTTGTCGCGCACGCGAAAAATAATCTTTGCGAGCACATCACCCGGATCGATCATCGCACCATCGAGTTCTGCCGTCCAAATCACAACACGGGCATTGGCACGCGATGGCAGATGGGTCACCGATACATCGAAATCATTTCCAGCAAAAGCAGTACCTTGTTTGACGGTGCCAAAAAACTCGACTTTGTCGTCATCCCAAGCGATGTCGAACGACATGCCGATGGTATCATCGCGGGCAAAGATCGGAAAACTATTGCCGGCACGCAAAACGATTTCTCCGGTTTCGCCCGGAGCAGCATTGAGATCATTTGGAATAAAGACCGCCTCTTGCGCTGTTGTTTGCCCATGTGAAAACATTTGCGCATTTGCCACAGATGGCAATGCGAGCAGCAAAAGCATGCCGAGTAGAATGGTGCCAATGGTGATGGGGTATCTCATCATCGGGCGAGAAAACTCAAGAGAAAATTACGGAAGAAATCGAGAAAGTCGCGCAGAGTGATCACCCCTGAGCGGTCGATATCGGTGGCAAAGATCTGTAATGAATCCGGAGCAACGGTTCCCGAGAGAAAGCGTGCGGTCATCACTGCATCGACCAGATCGACCTTTCCATCTAAATTCGCATCTCCCGGTTGTGGCGTGCCAACATATACATTTAAAAGCCCTGTAACAATATTTATGCCATCGAGCCCGTTGCTGTTATTGGCGATGATCCGAATCGTGTGTGGGCCATCACGCAGATCATCCAGAATCGGAACCAAAAAGGGAATTTCGAAGAGTGCGGTGTTGAGGCCGGCATTCGATAACAAGATTTCTTCCGGAACGAGTTCGATTTCAAAATGCTGCACGTCATCCGGAATATCCTCGACACTTGTGTGATGACCACGCAAAAGATTGATTTCGATATCGGCAAGATCGATGAAGGTATTAAAATGGCGTAATCTCACAAATATTGTTTCGGTAGCGCCTTCGGCAATACCCAGGTTTCCTTCTAATCGAATCGAGTCGATGTATGGAATCGGGTCGCCGATCTGCACAGTGATCTCATCAGAAATCACATCCTCGGGAGCCTGTGTTAAATTCGCTACTCCGGGCATGCCCAGGTTTTGCTCGCGCTTGGCGCGAATGACATATGTGCCATTGCGATAAGCTTGTAGCACCCCTCCGGCGATCGTGCCTTCGCTTGATGAAGATGTCCAATCTCCGCCGTTATAGCTGAACTCCCAAATGAGCTGCGCTTCTACATTCGTAATATTGGTATTATCGGCAAGCCGTTCATTGGCAGAAAAAGTAATCGTTCTGTCACGAGGGTATTCCACCACGCTTGAAAGAGGGGCACCGTTCTCATCGAGAATTAAAATGCTTTCGGTAGCAGGCGGTAAAATATGGAGCGTAATGGTGCGGCTGCGACCTTCGCTATCAGCAAGACGCAGAGTGGCCGTACCTACGTTTTGCCCGGCATCAAAGATCACGCTTGATGTTTGATCACACGTCGTAATGCTGTTTTGCCTGGAGCATGCTTGCCCGGTGTTAAAATCAGAGAGGTTGCCAAAGCTGTTGTCGACGAGTGTCCAATTAAAACTGTCGGCTCCCCCGAAGGCACTGAGCACTAGGCGGCTACTTTTTGCCACGGCATCTGGCCCCGCTTTCATTTCGCCAATAGCGATAACATCGTGGTAGAAGGCAGTATCTGGCAAGCCTCCACCCACACGCACGGGCAGGTGAGTGATAAAGTTCCCGTCTGGATCGGTGGCGATAGCCAAGTCTTCAACTACTTCGATGATTATCGGATTACTTGTGACATTTTCAAATATGGCGATGATATTGGCGAGGCCCGCTTCGGTCGTTACAAGTAGATTTCCGCCGAGTGTACCGATATTTTCAAAATTCAAAAAGGTCGCTTCTTGCGAGACGATCTTCTCGTCGATATAGCGATATTTCGCCACCACGGTCAGGGTGCATTTTTGATTCACCAACACTGTGCGGTTTTCACAGTTACTCGTGAGTAAGAGTTCAGTGATCTCTGGTTCGACTATTTCGACATTCGATATTACTTGTGCCGTTTGCCCGTTCTGTTCGGTGACGGTCACCGTGTTGAGCGCTTGACCGACTTCGATCGCCTCATATTTTGCCGAAAGTAGGTAGCCCTCTTGCGGTTTGAATTCTTCGATCTGGCAACGGATTTCTGCCTGATCACGTGTGCAAGTCATTCCGTCAGATGCGACGATGCTTTGCAGTTCGAGTACACTTTCCGGGTAATCATCCACGATGATGACATTGTCAAACGTCTGTGCGGGTGTGCGGTTTTTAATGCGGATCATATAATCGATCTGTTCGCCGACTTCGATCTTGTTTTTGCTCGGATGCTTCGTTACCAAAAACGGATCACCCGGATCTAAAATCGTCACGTTAGCAGTAGCTTCGTTGGTCATCCCATTTTCTTCTTCCGCTTTTACTGTGTTGCTTGCCGTTCCGGCTGCGAGGGTTTTGTAGCGAGCCGTAAAAGTATAGGTTTCGTCAGGAGCAAAATCTTCAATCTGACAGCGGACCTCGCCGCTATCAGCTTGGCAATTGAATCCGAGCGAAGTGTTAAGACTTATAAATTCGAGTAATTCTTGCGGAAAATCATCCACAATCGTCACATTACTGAGTGGCTCATTCGGAGTCCGATTGGTGACAGAAACCGTAAAGTCTACTTCTTCACCAATATCGATGATTTTTTTATTCGGTGATTTAGTAATCAAAAACGGATTGCCTGGGTCGAGCACGACAACAAAGCTATCGGTAGCGCCGACGACTGTGCCATCGTCGCCTTCCATAATGATGCTATTGTTTGCCGTTCCTGGTTGCAAAGCGGTAAAGCGTGAGACGATGGTAAATGTTTGCCCGGGTGTCGGATTTTCAATCGTACAACGGATTTGGGATGCATCGCGTACACAATCAATGCCACCGGTAAACTGAATATCTTTGATCTGCAAAAAGCTCTCGTCAAAATCATCCACCAGACTGATGCGGCGAATATTACCCAAGTCTTCGACCAAACCGATATTGACCGTAAAGATGACATCATCACCAACGTTTACATTTGGTTTATCTGGCTCTTTGCTTACGTAAAACGGTGTGTCGGGATTAGTCACGATTACGTCTACACTCTCAGTAGCTGATCGCCCGAGCTGGTCGCTAACCGTTACTGTGTTTCCGGCGCCTCCTGCGGCAATTGCGGTATATCGGGTAGTAAAGGTGTAAAGCCCGCCGACGGTAAAATCCGCGATGTCACAAGTAATACTCCCATTTGTTTCAGTGCAGGTGACACCATTGCCTGGTACGACATTCTGAAACTGCAGAATCTGTTCTGGATACACGTCGATTACTGTTACGTTTTGCACGTCTTGCTGACCGAGATTTTGAATGACAATGGTGTATTCGATATCGTCGCCAATCTGCAATGCCTCTTTGTTCGGTGTTTTCGTGATTTGAAACAGAGCTGCATCGTCGATGATCACCACCTCTTCACTTTCGGTAATCGTCTGGCCACTAGCTGTTGTGGCCGTAACCGTGTTTACCGCAGTGCCGATTTGACTGGCACGAAAGCGCGAAATAAACGTATACTCGCCACCTGGTGCGAGGGTATTTATTGTACATTCGATCTTGCCATTGGTCTGTTGGCAGTTAAAACCGGTAGCGCTGAGATCGAGAAACTCAAAAAATTGTTCTGGATAATCATCCTCGATAATGATGTCTGTAAAAGTCATATCTGTCGTCGGATTGCGCACGGTAATGTAGAACTCGATTTCTTCACCGGGGATCATAGTCGAGCGGCTGGCATCTTTTAACAGTTCAAATTCGGCCAGGGCATTGCCGATAACTACGAGCGCACTATCTTCTGCTGTATTACCCGTGCTATCGTTTACTTGTACCGCATTGACAGAACTGCCGGCTTTTTTTCCGCTGAGGCGATAAGTGATGGTTTTGCTGCTACCCGGTGCGAGTGAAGCAAAGGTACAGCGAATGCGAGAAGCATCACCGTAACATTCAGCACTTGGTTCGATGCTCCCTGTTTCGAGACTAAAGAATTGTTCGTCGAAAAAGTCATCCATCACAATATTACTCGCGCTCGAGACTGAGTTGTTGTTGGTGATTGTTACAGTAAAGCTGGCGGTGCCACCAATCAGGATGCTCGATTGAGCGACTTCTTTGCGTACAGTGAGTCCGGTTTCGCCAGTATTAATCTGAATTTCTTGCGAAACAACAGCACGGTCAGACGAAGCCTGATCTTCTACTGTCACCGTATTGATGATTGTCTCGGCTGCGAACGCAACCGGAACGAGTACGACGAACGTCGCCAAGAGTGCCAAAAAGTGATTGAAGGTTTTCATTTATCGTTTTTGTTTTTGAAGGTATTTGCGAGCCGTATTTTTTTAGAGTTGCAGTACGGCGCGATTGGTGCGGATTAAACTTCCATCCGCTTGAAAAAAGGAACCTTGAGCAGCCAGCTTGCCGGCTTTTTCGCCAGAGAAGATCAATGTAAATGTGGGCTCATCGGTGGCGACAACAGGGGAGTACGATTCGGGCGTAATAGAGAATGAATGATAATACACGACCGGAGTGCTGCCTTCGATGCCATCTAACTGAGTGGTGAATCCGGTTGGCGTGACCACCTTTTGCAAACGCACGCCGTCGGGCAGAAAGGTTTTGAGTGTAACGGTATCGACTGCGTGTTCGGGCCTGACTTCGCGTAGATATACTGGTAACTCAAAGCCGCTTTCTGTAGCAACGATGGTCTCAGAATCGAGCACGATTTCTCCGGTAAACTTGCCAGTTTGCAAAGCGATATTTGGTTCTGCGATTTCGTTATCTGCCGGAGGAGAAACGACCGCTTCAAACATCGAAGGATGCGTGGGTGCAGGTGCAGTGCCTTGCTCAGTACAGGCAGCAAGAGTCGGGCTTGCCAGCAGCAAGAGCGTGAGTAAAAGCCGAGTAGTCGATGTTTGTGCTTGCAGGAAGCGCATATGGCTATGAAATGCTTTTAGTGACAGTAGTTAATATTGTCATACAATTCTAGCATCTTGGGCTAGCTGTTGCAATCAACTGGGCTTGACGAAAGTGAATTATGAAAGCCAAGAAAAACTCCTCAATTTCTAGTTATAAGTCGTAAGCGATAAGTTGGCAGCTTCTCTCTCGCTAGAGAG
>CAZLFD010000026.1:0-22253 GCA_964558715.1 uncultured Candidatus Peribacteria bacterium
ACACCATTCTTTGTGAGTGAAAGAAAAGTGTCACGGGAATTGGGGCTTAGAAGAACCAAATGGCAGTAATACTTTGACTTTTCTAGGGCGGCATATCTACAATGTATACTGATATTTCTTTTTTCTAAAACCATATGTCTGGACACGGATGTTGTAATGATACCGGCTTTGCCACTGCCAAAGTTGGCAGCTACGCACCGGATTTTACCGCGAACTCGTACTTTAAGGGTGAGTTTAAAGAAACCACCCTTTCTAATTATCTTAAAGACGGCAAATGGATCGTGCTCTTCTTCTACCCGCTCGACTTTACTTTTGTCTGCCCCACCGAGATCAAGCAATTTTCGGCAATGGCGAAAGATTTTGAAAACGAAGGCGCACAGATTCTTGGCGTTTCGGTGGATTCAGAATATTCACATAAAGCATGGGTGGAAAGCGATTTAGGTGAAATGAACTTTCCACTGGTTTCCGACCTCACCAAAGAAATCACCGCTGCTTATGGAATTTTGCATCCGAATGGAGTGGCCTTACGCGGCACGTTCATTATTGATCCAGAAGGCATTTTGCACCATGCGACCATCAATAATCTGCCAATCGGCCGTAATGTAGAAGAAACCCTGCGCACATTTGTAGCTGCAAAATCTGGAGAACTTTGCCCTGTAGGTTGGCATAAAGGCGAGGATACGCTCGGGGAAGCGTAATCTTCCATTCTCCCAAAAATGAAAGAATGTCCTCTTCCCTGTACTAGTGGAGGGCTTTTCTGTATTCTGTAAATTTATTCTTTGCTCACTTGCTTTTAAATATCCAGTGCAAGAATGTGTTGATTATTCCCAGCGTTACGCCAAGTAAAACGTAACTGATAAAGCCTCCGTTTACGATCACCTGAACATTGGTTGAGAAAAAGAAGGTCGAGAGCAAGAAGGTGACTAGCCACAACGTAAGCGCATTGATGATGATAAGGAATAAGCCGAATGTCAGGATGATCAGCGGTAACGAGAGTGCCTTTAAAATCGGTTTCACAAACGCGTTGACGAACCCCACAATCAGGCCGACCAGGGCAAAACCAAGCCACGCAGGGTCAGAAATTATAATCAGCTCATACGTATTGCTCAGGGAGTCGAAAAGCTCTGAAACCAGCCAAACAGCCAGGCCATTAACAATAATTGCCAAAAGGATTGCGCGGATCAACTTTCTCATGAACGACAAAAAACACTGCCAGTGTGGATTTTTTTGCAAAAAAAGTCAAAAACCCTTGCCATGATGAAAATTCTATGGAATGATTGCCGAGCTCTAAATTTATGGAAACAATATGCAAGTAGCAATCCATCCACAGACGTACACAGCAAAAATTGTCTGCAACTGCGGTGCAACATACAACATCGGCAATACAACACTTCCGGTAATCCATGTGGAGATCTGTGGAGCTTGCCATCCGCTCTACACCGGTAAGCAAAAATTCGTCGATACCGCTGGTCGTGTCGATAAGTTTTTGGCAAAGCAAAAAGCAGCGGGCTCAGAGGAGTAATTCGTTACTCTCATGTTCGCAAAGTCAGGAGCCTCTTAATCGCCTCTGTTGTTCAAGAATCTTTTTTTTGTATTCAGCAAAAAAACCAGATTCTAAATTTAAAATTCGTCATTTCTAATTAACAGGTCGTAAACAGAACAGCGAACGCAGACTTCCAAGTTAGAACATTCTTACACCTAAAGGTACCTCCCTGTCTGGTTCGATGAGAATGACTTCACCCTCCGCATCTGCCACCCCCAGCGTAAGCGATTCTGAAAGAAACGGTCCGACCTGACGCGGTGGCAGATTAACCACTCCTAAAACATGCTTGCCGAGCAGTTGTGCTCGCGTGTATCGAGCAGTGATCTGCGCCGAACTTTTTTTAATACCGATTTCGGAGCCAAAATCGATAAACAGTTTATAAGCGGGTTTTCGTGCTTCCGGAAAATCTTGTACATCGACAATCTTGCCAACGCGAACATCTGTCTTCAAAAAATCATCGATGGTCGCCATTACATAAGAAAAATCGTGACTATAGTAGCAGATACAATTACAGCCCGAATAGTTGACATAAATACACAGAAGTGGAAAATGCAATTAATAATTTCCCATGTATATGGCTGCCGCAAAAAAAACCATCTTTGTTACTCTCGCTTTTAGTCTGGCAATTATCGCTGGAACATATTTTGCCTTGTCGATGTCTGACGCTGATACAAAATCGACATACCGCCTGATTCAAAATGCGGCGGCGGCAGATGGCGCACCGCGCCTTACCGGCCAGGCGACGTTTGAAGACGCAGTAGATACCATCGATGGCGAAATCACCGTGTGGCAGGGCACGATTTTCGGTTCAGATACAGTTGATCTAAATATCGAATCGATAACCTTTACAAATACCAGCACGGCAACAGATGCAGAAATCGAATCGTATTCATTGTATAAAAATGGTTCTTCGTCATCTGTTTCATCGACCACAACCGTCGATGCCGCAGGGGGAGCAACGATTACACCAGCATTGAAAATTACTGCAGGTGAAAATCTGGAATTAATCCTCACCGCACAACTTGTCGATAACGCAGCGAAAGGGAAAACGATTATTTTGAATGCAGAAGTGACGACCTCTGTAATCAAAGAAGAGCCCACGCCGACTCCTACACCAGAAAGCGGAGTTCTTACGATAACAACTGACAATACCAAGGTAGATACTATGGTTATCCCTGCGGGACTGACTGATGTCCCGGTCGGCGTGTTCGCCTTCGACGCGACGAATGAAGATATGAATATCGAGGATCTCACCATAGTGATCAATGAAGTCGATACTACAGGGTCTTACACCGCCAATTTGAATCAACCTGATACAACGAATGATGCCGATTCTATCGAAAATGTCTCACTCTTTTATTTCAATGATGGCACCGCCGTTAAAAAGACTTCCGGTCAAGATGCTGTCGCGAATACAATCGATCAGGAAAATATCGCTCTACTACAAGATTTAGACTTGATCATTGAGGACAATATACAAACCCTCATCGAAGTAAGAACTGATCTACGCGAAATGGATGACCAAGACTCTCAAGCCACTGCTCAATCGGGGCATGCGTTTTCTGTCGCTTTGAATCTCGATTCTGTAAAATCTCAAATTCGTGGCATCGATTCAGGAGCTATTTTGCAAGACGACAATATCACTGTTGAAGATGAGATAAACGAAACAACTTTTTCTTCGGATTCGGTATATGTATTTAATAACCAAGTCATTGCCGAAGCCTCCGCGAGCCAGCCAAGTGGCACTCTGACCTCGGGTACAAATCGTGATTTACTGAAATTTGACATGGATTTTTCCGGAGATACATCAGATGAACCGTTTTTAAATCAAGTCGTTGTCGACATTACCGGATTCGGAGGTGCATGCATAAGTGCGGATAGTGATTGTGCAACAGATGATGGCGTAGTATATTTGTATAACGGAGATAACGAGCTGATCGCCAGTACGGCAAACAGCGGTGGCAATGAATTTGTGCTTGATGTCGGGACCGACGAAGCCGCCATCGGCGGCCTGAGCAGTGATATTGTCACCGATGCCGGCGTTCTCGACCTGTCCGCCGACCCGATCGCCGTGAATGGAGAAACCTATACGATTCGAGCCGATGTCTACTCCGATGGAGCGGATGAAACCATCACTACCAGTATCACCATCAACGCAGATGCACCGGGAACTGATGGTATTATCTGGATCGATGGCGGCAGCAACGGTACCGATGGCCTGGCTGTACAGTGGATCGATTTAGGTGCCGGAAGCTCAGAAACGACTATCGAAAACACCTTGAGCAACTAAATCTATTCGGAACTCGGATTGACAATCGTCTCTTACTCGGCGAAAATGCACTGGTCGCCACCTTAGCTCAGCTGGTAGAGCGCCCGCCTTGTAAGCGGATTGTCGTCGGTTCGAACCCGACAGGTGGCTCCAGCCTCTGCTTTGCGGCGAGATACGAGCCGGAAATGAGAGGCTGCCCTCGAGGCTTGTCGAGGGGCGTAGCTACGGCTGGCAAGCCGTTCGTGAGACGGTTGCAAGCCATTAACAATTAGGAATGGGCGGATAGCCAAGCGGTCAACGGCGGCAGACTGTAAATCTGCTCTCTCTGAGTTCGGGGGTTCGAATCCCTCTCCGCCCACCAGGCTTCGTTTGCTACAAGCGAAGCGAGTAGGAATAGAAGCCTGTCCCGAGCTTGTCGTGGGGCTACCTCGCCTAGCACACCACTCACGATTACAAACACATGCTTGTAACTTTCTCTGTAGGCGAATAGCTAAGCGAAGTACGTTCGCCGTAGTTTGCCAGAGGCAGACACTGGCGAATTATTATCGTTGCATAAAAAACAGCTTATTCCAGCGTGTCTTCATCCACCAGTTTTACAAAGCGGATCGGATCGAAGTCCGACTCGCAAGAGTAATCGCAGAAGCATTCACAACTCGGCGTTTTGCACGTCGAACAACAGATGCAATCTGCTCCGCAAGCGCAAGTGAGCGTTTTTGGCATGAAGATAAAAAAGAGAAAATCAAAAGCCACCCTTATCAGCAGGTGTAGAATCGGCGCGAGAAAAACGGATGATACAGGCGCAGATGCTGCATGAACAGACATTAAGAAACAATGAAAATTAATCTTCTTTATAAAAACTTGTAAAGAGATTTGTGCTGACAAGATGCGATGGTCATTTCAAAATTACCACCACACATTCTTGTCTTCTGAAGTTGTGCTTTTTAGTAAATATATGCCTTCCCTTGGGCAAAAAATACTTCGACGTCTATGACTTATGAATTGATACTTATGACGTATTTACATGGGCAGCAGATTTTCACCAGAAAGATTATGGAGTTTCTGGTGGCGCGATGTCTCGGGATTATAGATCTGGTAGAAGAGTTCGACGATCTCATTGGTGCCAAGCTCGGTCACCTGCAAGCCGCAACCTTCAAGCCCGGCGCGTACAATGTTACCGCGATCGGAAAGGGTTTTGCGTAATTTTTCGAATTCACGATGGCGTTGGCGGATATTTGCCAGGCTATCTTGCGGCGAGATGTACGCTTTAAACTTTTGAAATGCGCCCAGATTTTGTGCTCGTAATGGGTCGTGCGGTACGATCACATAAAAATTCTTCTCCATGATATCGGCATATTCCACAAGCTTTTTGATGTATTCGATATATTCGACCGTTTGCCGTTTCATCAGCGGGCTATCCTGTTTGCGCGCGATCTCTTGTAGCGATGCAACGTACGAATCGATGTCGAGCTTACGTGAACGAATAAGGACCTGCACCGGATATTCCAAAGTGTTGATAAAACCCTGGTAGGCATAGATGAGGGCATTTTGTTCATCGACAGATTTGAGGTTAAAGTTGACCGAAGAGGTTTTAAAAATCAGGCGAACACCGCCATTTTTAAGGATTACAGTGCCATCGCGGATTTCAGCAATTGGCAGAAAACGCTGCGAACTGGCAGTATTCGTGCTTTTACGTTGCTTAACGGTTTTGTCTTTGTATTCTTCAGACATGGTTTCAGAAAGGGTTATGAACCGGTCGGCTTGCGGGCGATTGCCGGGCGGACAGGGGCATCGTTTGAGATCACATTAGCGTCGCCCGTCGGTACAGCAGCACCTGTTGGAGCGGCTGTCGGCACCTGTTGCGGTTTGGTGTCGTTTGGCATGTGCAGTGCCTTTGTGAGCTCGTCGAGCTGAGGCAGGGGTTCGGCATGGCGTTGTCGGTCTTCCTCGTCATCTGCCTCTTTTTGTTGCTGTTTTTCTTCTTCTGCTTTGAGGCGTGCACTCGGCACGGCATAGATAAAGACGATCGATTCGCTTTTATCCCAGACTCGCTTGTTCGGGTTCATCATCGCCTCGATCATAAGAAATACCCACTTGGTGAACTTGATGCCGCGGATTTCCAAAAAAGCGATCATCAAAGTAATTATGGAAACGAGCGCCACCGGCGGGAGCCAAACTTCGATAAAGTAGGTTCCACTCAGGGTGAGAAACATCACATAAGCAGTACCACCACCCACAGCACAGATGATGAGCTGCTTCATGGTAAGCGGCCCGACGATCTTGTCTTCGACTTCGACGTTTTGCGGGATTTTGTATTGCAGCATAGCGTTACCTCAGATACATTTTTTTCATTGTAGTATAGCGGATTCTGCGTGCAAAATCAATCCAGTAGCCGCCCCTGCCAACTCCAATATCGTTCAGATGAAAAATAGTGGCGAGCCTGCTGCGCAAGTGCTTCGTCAGAAAAAACGCCAAACACAGTAGAACCAGAACCGCTAAGATTCGCAGATCGAGCGCCTAAATCGAGAAGTGTTTGTTTTATTTGAGCCAACTCTGGATATGCGGCAAAAATACAGGGCTCAAAATCATTTGTTTGTTCTGCAGAAACAGGAGCATATGCGTCGAATTGTTGATATGCCCACGCAGTAGCAATAGAGATATTGCGCGGTTTTACGAGTACCACAAAGCCAGATTCGGCTTTTTTTGGAGCAATCACTTCGCCCGTTCCGGTAATTTGCGCGGCAAAAGAATCCGAAAGAAAGAATGGCACGTCAGAACCCAGTTCCGCGGCAAGTGGGGTGATATCAATTGGCATGTCTGGAAAGGCTTTTGCTAAAGCTCTTAGTGCTGCTGCAGTGTCTGCACTACCGCCGCCCAAACCCGCCCCCACGGGAATCTGCTTATTGAGTATAACCCGAATATCAGGATGCACATCGCTCTCAAAAAATCTTCGAATCGCCGCATAGATGAGATTCGATTTATCCGTTGGTACAGAAAACGAAGAATCAGGCGTCAGTTCGATTTCGATTTTTCCCGTTGTAGCAGATGCAGCTTCAATTTCGAGTGAATCGTAAAGGTCGACTTTTTGCATTATGCTGAAAATGGCATGTAGAGCGTTCGGTTGAATTTTATCGATAGTAAGCGAATGATTGATCTTCGCCGGAGCACAAACAACCATCTGCCTCATCGCTGTTTCGGAAGGGTGACCGTCACCGAAGCAAGTGTTGCGATTCCTTCACCTTGCCCCACGGCGGTCAGCTTTTCGCCAGAAGTAACGGTTATACCGATTTGCTCGGAGTCGATGGAGCAGAGTTCGGCGATGCGCTGCTGCATACGTGGGAGTTCGGTTTCGAGTTTCGGCTTGCCCGCTTCAATGCTAATACTGAGATTGGTGATATGGCCACCAGAATCCGCGAGTCTTTTCAAGACCACGGCCAGATACGCTGCCGAATCGGTAACGCCTTGCGCGCACAACTCGTCGGAGAATGTAGAAAGAGAACCGCCGCCAAGTGTAGAGGATAAAGCATTCACGAGCGCATGCAACACAGCATCGCCGTCGGAATTGCCTTTCAGCTTTGGTGCAGACGGAATTTCGATACCGCCAAGGATCAGTGTGCCACCTTCATCAAAACGATGTGAATCTTGCCCAATTCCGGTACGTGATTCGAGATTTACAAGCATGCGCTCAAAAAACAGCAAGTCATCTGGTGTCGTCAGTTTGTAGTTGAGTGACGAAGCGGGAATCAATGCAGGAATCACACCGGCAGCTTCGGCGATCTGAAGGTCATCCGTCGGTTCGATACTGATACTTTGCAGCCCGCGCGTGAACACCTCAACCTGTATCGCCTGCGGCGTTTCCATGGCATGCAGATTATCGCGCAGAATCACTCCACCCGAATACTGGCGCAATGTCGAAGTCACTGGGCGCGCAACGCCAGCTGCTCCAGCAGTTTTTGCAGCGGCGATCACATCTCGAATTTCACTCTGAGTAATGCCAGGGTTGCAGCCATTGTGCAACACGACCATCGTTGCGCCATGCGCCAAGGCTTTGGCAAAGCCGATTTGCGAGCTGGCAAAGCGGGTTACTCCGCCTATTTCGACCGCAACGATTTTAGGGAAAGCAACGGTAAACGATTTGCACTGCTCAAAATTCTCAGCACCACAAACGATGATGACTTGTTCGACGTTATCAGCCGCTTCAAATACCTTTAAACTGTAGAGCAATACGCACTTGTTACCGATGGTCGAAAGCAGCTTATCGCCACCAAAGCGAGTGCCCGCGCCTGCCGCTAGTATGATTGCCGTAACGATACGAAAGGAGGAAAAGCAGGCAGTAGTATGCCACAGCCAAAGCCAAAAGCGAACGGCATGGGCTTCATTTTTCCCAGATTTTCTGGCATGCTTGGATAAAGCATCTTACATATATGCCAACAAACACACTCATCACCACGTCGATAGCCTATGTAAATGGAGCACCACACATCGGGTTTGCGATGGAGCTTATTGAGGCCGATGCCATGGCGCGCTGGCACCGAGCACGCGGAGAAAAGACCTATTTTCTAACGGGTACCGACGAGCACGGCAGTAAGATCTACCGCGAAGCGACCAAGCAAGGATTGACCGCCCAGGCAATGACTGATGCTAACGCAAAGCCGTTTCGCGCACTTTGCGATACGCTGCATATTTCTATCGACGATTTTATCCGTACCACCGAAGACCGGCACAAAGCCGGAGCAAAGCAGATTTGGCAACGGATAGAGGCGAATGGCGACCTGGAATATCGTGAATTCGAAGGTTTGTATTGTGTCGGCTGTGAAACCTTTTATACCGAAAAAGAGCTGGTCGACGGCAAATGCCCGAATCATCTGACCGAACCCGAAGTGCTGACCGAGCAGAATGTTTTTTTTAAACTGTCGAAATATTCCGAACAGATCGCAGAATTAATCGAAAGCAATACACTCGAGATTCAGCCAGAATTTCGCCGCAACGAGATTTTGCAACTCGCCAAAGATGGCCTAAAAGATATCTCCTTTTCACGGCCAAAATCGGTTTTACCGTGGGGCATACCGGTACCGGGTGACGAAAAACAGATGATGTATGTATGGTGCGACGCGTTGACGAATTATTTATCGGCAGTCGGCTTTGGCACGAACGATGATTGGCAACAATATTGGCAAAACGGCGAGGTAAAACACTTTATCGGCAAAGATATCTTACGGTTTCATGCCGCCATCTGGCCGGCGATGCTGATTTCTGCCGGATTACCGCTACCAAAAAAAATATGCGTACATGGTTTTTTGACGAGCGAAGGCCACAAGATGAGTAAGAGCTTGGGCAATGTCGTCGATCCGTTTGAGGTCGTGCGGGAGTTTGCAGGAAATCCCGATCCACTCCGCTATTTTCTGCTTTCTGAAGTTCCTTTTGGTCGTGATGCCGACTTCACGCGTAAACGCTTTTTAGAGCTCTATAATGCAAAGCTGGCCAACGGGCTCGGCAATCTGTTTTCACGCGTACTAAAACTCGCTCAAAATGCGGAGTCGACCATGCCACACCAGATTGCAGATACTGAACTGGCACAAACGATGGATTCCATCAAAAAGTATGTCGATAAACATATGGACCGCTGCGAAATCCATCATGCCATCGAGGCTGTCTGGAACGGCGTAGAATACATGAATCATGATATCGACTGCAAAAAACCGTGGATTACTATCAAAGAAGATTTTGAAGCAACCAAGGCAGTAGTGGCAGACTGGCTCTTGGCTTTGCAGATCATCGCTCAAGAAGTAGGCATTTTTCTGCCAAATACCGGCGATGCAATGCTTGCTGGGCTGAAAAAAGGTGAGACCGAAATATTGTTTCCGCGTAAAGAGGGCTAACAGCAGCAGCAGAATATAGTACCTCACATAACAGCCTCCGCTGCAGCGGAGGCTTTTGCCACATATCTAAGGGGTATTAACGTCGGCTGCGAAACCACGAGTGAAAATTATTGGCTCGTTGTTCAATCTGCTTCTCTTGGATTTGTTCGATGATTCGCCACGGCGTCCCGTTCCTTGGGTTGGGATTCGGGTTGTTCATGGCTTCGTCTTCTTGGCTGATTTCGATGCGCTGCGAACCATTCGCTAAGTCAGAATATATAAACTCACCGCGGCGCGAAGTGATTGCTTTGATATCCTGATCGGTTACTAAGTCGATGCTGACTTCACCATTATTATTGGTATAGCCGAAGCCGTGGTCGACATTATTGCTGTCGCGGAAGAATACCCAGGCATCGGTGATGGGAGTGCACTGTGGATCGACAAAACGGACTTCGATGCGTTTCGCTTGATGCACGTACCCGCTGGAATACGTATGATCGGGAGTTGTGAAGGTGCCACTGCCTAGTCGCACTTGAAAAGAGTTGGGGTTTCTTCGCGAGAATCGTCTGTTGCCAAAATTGGCGACTCCGTTCTGATTGGTTATCCGCACTCCTGCAGGCCGCCCGTTGGCTTTGAGCAAAGTGACGATCGCACCCCTGATCGGATTACAATCGTTATCGAGAAGCGTAAACTTTTTCGCGCTCGAAGCTACCGAACAGGTTGCCTGAGAGAGAGGGGTGTAATCAATAGCCGCGCTTTGGTCTGGGCAGTAATTGACCGGAGTGTTACTCATTACAGCGATGCTGAGCGAAAAGCTGAAGCCGCCCTCATCACTATCATTATTCAGAATAGATACATCTACCGTTTTGGTACCCGCAACCGTTGGGGTCACTTCTATAATAAAGTCAGTATCAGACCCCGTACCAATCGGAGTAGTCGGCTGAGAGGATACTGAAAACTCGCCATCAGCATCATTTGTGATATCGACAAAGGGAGAACCAGCCAAGCTGAGTGCAGCAGTGCCGCTATTTACGATGGTAAAAGTTAGTGTCTGGTTATCGCCAATATCTGCCAAACCAAGGTCGATATTCGCACCATCGAAAACGGTGTTCGAGTTGTAGACAAGGTCGAATTCAGGAACCGGAGCAGCTGTGCCTTCTCCGGTAATGGTGAAGGTGAAGGGGTTTTCGTCGGTATCATTGCTGTCGATAGAGACCATCGCGGTTTTTACGCCAGCGCTGGTTGGCCCAAAGCGCACGGTAAATGCGGTCGAGTCATTTGGCACCACGGTAGACTCCGTCGGCTGACTCAAAACAAAGAACTGATCGGCATCCGTTCCTGTGATCTTCACTATCGGCGAGTCGGTCAGTTCAAGGTCGGCAGCGCCTGTATTTCGGATATCAAATGTCACATCGCGGTTGCTGCCCACTGTGACCATATCGAAATCATGAGTCAAGTTTGGCTGGTCACTCAAGCCGGCCACGTCAACATCAGGCGCGATACCTTCTCCTTCGAGAGCAAAAGAGACCACTGGTTCATCTGGGTCGTTACTGGCGATTGAAACGGTCGCTGAATAATTATTCTGCACCGTGTCGGGGGTAAAGGTGACGCTAAACGTTATGCTCTCACCGGCATTTAGGGTAGTGGGCTGCGGTTGTTGAGGAATAGAAATGGCAAAGTTGGTGTCGCCCGTCAGTGTAACAGCAGGATCATTAATTGTAAGCGGAGCGAGCCCCTCGTTGCTGATCGTAAATTCAATGGGCACAGAGGTTTGTCCGACCTCTGTCGGGTCGAAAGCGATCGGCGGATTGAATGGGTCGGATGATGAAGTTTGGACCACCTTGATATCGGGCTCTTGCGGCACCGTACCAGTCCCGGTCACAGAAACAGTGGTGGGGCTCATGTTTAAATCATTACTGACAATAGTCACAGTAGCTGTTCTCGTACCGGTCTCGGTAGGAGTAAAGGCTACTTCAAAGCTGGTGCTGCCACCGGCGGCCACTGGTGACACCGGCGGCGTTCCAATTGTAAAGTCATTCGTGTTGCCGGCCGTGAGTGCTACACTTGACATCGTGAGTGGTGCATCGCCGTTATTGGTGATGGTAACACCTACCGGAGTGCTCGCTTCACCCACCTCTTGTGAACCGAAAGGTATGGTTGTTGGAGAAACAGAAATCTCGGGTGCAGGAATCGGAGTAGGCGTGGGCCCTGTGCCATCAAAGCCTATAACTCGCACAGGGGTCGACTGGAATTCCGTCGTACCGTCTCCGAGCTGACCATTACTGTTGATACCCCAACAAAATAGCTCGCCAGTATCCAATACTGCACACGTATGTGTAGACCCCGCTTCTATTTGTACGACATTTTCTAAGTCATTCGAAATATCCTTTATTACGGTAACAGGGGTAAGGCTATTTTCATTTATATATGTTCCGTTTCCTCCGTCTCCTAGGCGCCCACCATTAGCAAAACCCCAACACTGTACTTTTCCCGTACTCAGCAAAGCACAACTAGTATTATCACCAAGGGAAACATCAACGGCATTATTGATACCGCTTACCTGCACCGGCTGCGATCGCAAAGTCGTCGTGCCGTCTCCGAGCTGACCACTACTATTGTTTCCCCAACAATACACCTCACCTCCATTTACTACTGCGCAAGCATGTGCCCTACCAACACTAACAGCAGTAGCATTTGAAAGACCCAGCACTGTACCAGGCAAAGGCTCGACATTGTTTGAGCTACCGGTGCCAAGTATGCCACTTTGATTAAGCCCCCAACACTTAACAGACCCATCACCCAAGACGGCACATGTAAAAAAAGTACCTGCAGAGACATCAGTAGCATTAGAAATTCCACTGACAAATTCGGGCGTTACAACAGTGCCACCCGCTGTGCCATTACCAATCTGCCCTGCACCGTTTAAACCCCAGCACTTAATTCTGCCATCTGCCAACAACGCACAGGTGTGTCGATCAAATGTGCTTAGTTGAGTTGCTGAACTGATACCTGTAACCGATACGGGAGTGAGCTGCTGTAGGATAGTTAAACCATTGCCAAGCTGGCCAGCATCACCTTTACCAAAGCATTGCACTGTGCCATCTGCCAACAATGCACACGTGTGATTATCGCCACTTGCCAAAGAGATGGCGTTCGTAATCCCAAACCCTCCCGCAATCGGAGTGGGATTAATTGCCGTTTTATCGTTATTTCCAAATTGACCAAAGGTGTTCGTACCCATGCACTGCAGCGAGCCGGTTGTATCTGCAACACAAGTAAAACCGAAACCAGCACTGACCGATAACGTCGAAGACCCCGCATGTACTACTGAAGGCGACATAACAAACAGCAGCAATGAAGCTGTAAAAAGAGCGCGCCGCAGGCGAAAAGCAAAAACACCCTGAGCCCAGAAAGAGTGAGTGACAGACATGAGTAATTGATAAATGATTACTTAACTTAAAACACACGAGCGATGTATAAGTCAAGTATTTGACATTTACAACTAAAGGTTTATATTTTATAACAGAAATTATTGGTTTATTGCTGAAAGACCGCATAGTCAAACATGGGCGCCAACTCTTGCGGTTGCACTTCGGCACTCATGCCATGCCTGATTCCGCCAGCTTTGCCCGTTGCATTTATCTGCACCTTGTCATCGGGCAAGGGAAAGTTTTCGATTAAATCCCCCATATTGGCTACCGAGCTATTCATCTCGAAGCCCACACGAACATAGGCATCAGTCATATATTCAAAATCGCTTCCGCCGATTCTTAGCCCTTTATACCGCGGGCCCATTTGAATGACGAGTCTTGGAAAATAGATATCGTCATCATCATAGGTAGTTATATCACCAGTTAAATTCCGTGTCAAAAAATCGCCAACAGGCATAATGTGCCCGCCCGCCCCATCATGTTCTTGCATCATACCTAAGGGGTTACGTAAGCGCACCCATTTGCCCTTTGGTTTCCATGTAGAGCCATTATAACGCAACGGACCCCCGAAACCAAACGATGTATCGATTGATGGATACGAATTATCATCTCTTAGATGGCTCAAGCAAATCACTCCTGATTTTTCAGTACTAGATCCACAATCACTTAAGGATTGCATACTGATGATTTTCTGGATATTCGGAACAGAACCAACGGTGATACCTTCTATTTTCCAACTGAGAAGAATCTTATCTTCAAATGCACCCGAGGCATCAAATTCTTTTACTGGTAGGTATAAATCGATATACATGTCTTCTAATTCACTATTCGTGCCGCTGCCATCACCAAAAATACTTTTCGTATCGGTGTTCTTAATGCCGTTTGGCCCGTAAAACTCATTTCCGCTAAGTTGTTGTGGTTCATTTACCGTATGACTTCCGCCACCAACAGTTACCGGTACCTGGTAATTTGAATCATCGACCCACAAGTTATAAACGACCGTTTCTCCCATTTTCATACGGCGCCAGTTTTCCGGGTCAAATCTTTCTAAAGCCTTGGTTTCTTTGCGGCGTGGCGGAATAAAGAGTGTTCTCCGATAGCTCTCGGGCACATCAGCTTCTACCATATTGGCGATTCTATCTTGTTCGGTACGCGAACCGGCCGACCAGCTACCAGAGCTTGAATTGATTTTATTCATGGCGACAAAGCCCGGGTCACCCGCTTGTGTACCTTCATCGCGCGTATAGCCACTGCCTCGCCCGCTGGCTTCATACAATGCCGATTCGAGCGCACTTTCGGCAGAATAGAGTGCCTTGCTGTTATCGACCACTTTGGTGGAATCGCGCAGCGAATTAGTAATGACCTTACTGGCACCAGCTGCGGCAACAAAAAGAAAACCGGTAATAGCGATCGAAATGATCACCGCGTTCCCCTTGCGGGAAGAAATGAGGGAGTTCATCATGGGTCAGGAAAAAGAACATTCGAAATAACACGAGACGAAACAGTCGTTTGCAGCGAAAGGCTTACGTTTTCTCCGCCAGGCATGGTACGCCGCCACGAAACGCCGGGGCGAGTGGTGAGTAGAACAGTGACATGCGGTTGCACCTGAATATCGACACCGGTTTCGCTAAAGGCTTTACGCGGGTCTTCGAGCGGGGCAATGTAGAATTTGAGATCGACGATATCAATCGTCTTTGGCGTAATGGGGATGAGATCTTCGAGCTCGATATCGGTATCGCCATCGGCCTGAAAATCATCGGTAGTCACAAAATCGAGTTCGCCATCACCGTCGAGATCACTTTCGGCGACCATCTGCAAAATACCCAGGCGCTCACCGCCGTCGATGTTGCCATCGCCCCCTTCCTTCCAAAAAGTGTAATCGTCTTCGTCGACCACGCCGTCGCTATCATCATCGATACCGTTACTCATGCGTTTAAAAACGGTCTTGGCCGTGCCGTCTTCTGAGATCAAATATAGTTCGCGCTGCATATAGCCGTTGGTGCCAGCGGCATCTTCTGGCTCGAGGAGTGCAGTGGCCGTTTCATCATCGGCAGGCGGGCCAGCGCCGGCATATTTATCGGCCCGGGTGTCAAAAAACCCTTCGTCGAAACCGTCTTCATCATAGCGGTCGCATTGGATTCCGTCGGAGCTGATGTTCTCGCCATGGCGCTCGGGGTTACCCGGAGTGACTTCTTCGCATGTCGGCAGATAATAAAAGTGCCATTCATATTCTTTTGGGTCGTCGCCGTAGACCAGCGGATCTTCGCGGCCTTCGCCATTCGAAAAATACTCCGCGTAATCGACCTGGTTCTCACGGATCGATTCAGAAATCCGTTGCATCAAAAACTGGGTTTCTTGAATAAGCATATCGCGCGCGCGCTCACGCTTTTGTGAATTGTTAAAATTGATGGTGATGCTCGTTACCATTACGAGTACCGCAGAGAAGATACTCACGGCGACCATGAGCTCGATAAACGTATAGCCTTTGGTCTTCCGTTTTATGAATCCCATTCGTGGCGGTCATAGTAATCGGTCATGATCTTACTCAGCGTGACATTGTGGTCGACTCCCCCATTACTCCACTCTACGCGCGAGACGATAAGAATGCGGTTATCGGCCGCCGTATCTGCTTCGGGAAAATAGCCACCGACGATGGTGGGGTAGAGGGTATCGTCATAATCGGTGTCATCAATATAATAGAGGCCGATTTCGCGCGTATACGGTGTGGTAGCGACAGACTCTCCGACTTGGGTATTTTTATTGTGTGTGTAAAACTGAGTTCCTTCGGCAGTCGTCTTGCGATACAAGCGAAAGCCATCTGTGTAATCGATATCACCCTGCACGCCAAAATCATCTTCCGAAATCAGATTCCAGCGAAAGCTAGCAAGGTCGACATCTACGATGAATTTCTTGGGGATGGTGTTGTCTGGGTCACCAATGTCTGGTTTCCATTCATGATTGTTCTGGCCAGATTCTGGAGTGCATTCAACGTCACCTCCATCGCCAACAATAAAGTTTTTGTTCGTATCCGGCCAAAAATGCCAACATTCACGCAGGTTGCTCGAATAGACAAGCCAGTTGGTATCGCGCATGTTATGCATCATCTCTAAGCCCTCTTGTGCTAAACCGGTCGCGATCAGACGGTGCATCTGCGTATCGTTTGCCCGCATCGCCCCGATGATGAGCGAAAGCGCCCCGGTCATTCCCGAAGAAAGCACAAACATCGCCGCAATCACTTGCAACAGCGCTGAACCTTTGGGCCGAAGCAGGCGAGAAGTATTGATCATGAACAGCTATCACCAGAAATCGCTTCCACATATCGAGATATCCGATTCAGGCAGATAATGCGGTAAATGTTTTTATAGCGAAATAATATCTCGGTGCTGGTGAGATCGTTTACCGCGTCGTTATCGTTAATGATCATAGTAGCATCTGGAGCGGTAAAGATAATCGTCAGTTCGTTGCTGTCGTAAATTCCGGAAGGAAAATGATTCTGGAATTCTGTGATCCAGTGTGTCTTGTATATTTGCTGGCTGATCTGGCTGTCGTCATCATCAAATTGCCCGTTAAACACCTCGCCGCCAGCACCATCATTGTCATCGACGAACTCGGTCATGGTAATGGTGTTTTGTGCAGAATCGATTGCCAAGTGAATGCCAAATCCACCCTCAGGAACCTCGGGGCTGCCGCCTTCATCTAAACCATAAGTACGACTGGTAATAGCGCCGGTGCGGGCAATACGCATGGCAGAGAGGATTTCTTCGACCCCATTGATAAATTCGGTGTGTTTTTGTCGGCTCATCGTAGATTCGCTTTGCGCGAGAAAGGCCAACCCCATCATAGTCATAATCGCCATTGAAACGATCAACTCGATCAGGGTAAACCCTCTGGTCTTACGCACGAGCAGCATGCGCACGCCGGTAGATATTGGTTTTTGTTTCAAGATATTCGCAGCGGTTTTTTTGATACCCCTATCAAATGAATTGTAGCATACTCTTACTATTTTGTCAAAAACCAGCGGATGACCGATTCTGCATCTTTCAGCTCTTCTGGCGCTTCGGCAAGCCGCTTTTGAATCTCGCTTTTTTTCCAACCCAAACCTTCGAGTGCTGCCAAGGCGTCATCATGTACAGAATCGGTCTGATATTGCGGAGTAGCGGCGCCAGACAGATCGACATGTTCGATCTTTTCACGCAGTTCGATGATTGCGCGCTCGGCAGTTTTTTTACCGATACCTTTGATAGAAGTAAGAAAAGGTACGTCTTCGGCGATTAGCGCATTGCGGATGGCATCGCCACCGGCAGAGAGAATCTCGAGCCCGCTCTTAGGGCCGATACCACTTACGCTGATAAGTAATTGAAAGAGGCGCAGATCGGCTTCTTCGGCAAAACCAAAGAGCGACAGATCGTCTTCGCGCACATGCAAATAGGTATGCAGATCGATGTCTGTTCCGGCTGAAGCAGAAGCGAGCACCGGTGCTGGGCACATTACGCGGATGCGGAAGAGCCCGCTTTGCACCACTAGTGCATGGGGTTCGACCGATGTTACTTTTCCAGAGATTCCCGCGAGCATGAGTTCAAAAGATTACGGAGGTCAGTATGCGGGATGAAGAGACGAAAGTCACGCGGCGGTTTTTTGGGCGCTGCAACGTGCGTATGCAGAGCGAATCGTCTTCACCATCTCTTTCACGTCTGTTCGCTTGGTATCCGCAATACTCAGACGCACACCCCCCATGCCAAAGCCAGCCTCTTTTGCGACAGGAACACCAGCAATACGAATGCAATCGACGGGGAAATCATCCGCATCCTCAGGCATCTTCCATCCCATTTGGCGAGCCAATTCCGGATACAAATACGGAAATATCGATACATTGCTATCCGGATCAGGAATAAAGATAAAGGGGCCCCCTGCATTTGCACCTGCCAAATACTGGAATTCAGAGGGCAAACACTTGGCAAAAAGCTCGCGATTAGCAATAGAGTTCAATCGGATTTTCTCAGTAGTGGCTCTCTGCTCCCTTTGCAATTCTTCATTTGTTTCGACAGCAATAACACGGCGTTGACCGTGGTCTGGATGTGCCGATGTGGTCTTGCGCGCGTGATCGAGCAATCGTTCATACATTTTGTCTTCCTGACCAAAATTGACACTAACAACGGCGCCTTCGCGCTCATCGCCAAAGAACTCGTGAAACTTGGAATATGAGAAGTAGACGAGCATTTTCACGCCCTTTTTCTTCATGGTACGTATAAAGGTGAGGTCTTTTTCTACCCCGTTCACAAAACCAAGATAAGCCATATCTACCTGTAGCACGGTATTTGAATTGACAAGCGCATCGGCGATATCTTCGTACTGACACTCTGGAATACTTACCCCAAGTGGGTTTTTGGAAACCCCCTCTACAATCGGTGAAATATCCTTGTGGAGTAGTTGCATCTCCCACACTTTTTGAAGCACTTCCCTTTCGTTTGCATTCAGCCCATCGATATTGACCCCCATTTGCTTGGCAACAATCAATTGCCGCATTTCTGGGTCCATTTGCTCTCGCATCTGCAATATGAGTGATTCGGGGTCGAGAGTTGCCTTAAAGGCCTCTAGGTCTGGAACACCATCTTTATCAAGATAAGGATAAGCTATAGGTATCGCACCTGCACGTTGAGCAATATCAGCGGTATTTGGCCAATCTGGAACCCCATGAGGAACAATCGATTTCAAAACCCCGGATCCCATACTGATGGCGCCACTTCCACCCGCGGTCGGGATTACCTGCACGTTACCTGTGTCATCACCAAAGAGGAGCTCTGCCGTAATCCGACGAAACTCCGGATTTCCAATAAAATCGTATTTGGTCTTTCCAGGCAAAGATCGAAGGGCACGCTTTGCCGCTTCTATATACCAGTCCGGCATTCTTTCTGTGTGCGGCTTATGAAAAACACCAATAGTAGCATTGATCGATTCGGGTGCATTACCTTGCGCCTTGATTTTATTTAATGCCGCACCGGTAGCCTTAATAGGATCCGGCGTTTCCATATCAGCATGGCGATAGCCACGGGTAATAAAAACTTCTCTGCGTTCGCGAAACATAGGTTTTAAATAAATCTAAGGATATTAAAATCCCGAAACAACAGTCTGCAGTCAATAAAAAAGTGTTGCAAAAATACTTGCTATGTTGTGCACAAATCGGCTCTTGCGTTGTTTACTCTCAAAGAATATCCGCACGTGCACCTTGGTTCTTCAACCGATACCATTGCGCGTTTTCCACGGTAAAATGTGTTCAGACCTCCCTTTTGCGTTTACGCATTCTCGTTTATGCTTACCTTACGCACGATTATAATCGTGCTTGTTACCTTTCACATTTTTTAAAATCTACAAAATAAGTAATGATTTTTCGTAATTTTATGCAGCCATCCGCTTTATTTTTGTTGCTTTGCATTGGATTAACGAGTTGCAACGTGCAAAATTTGCCAGAAACGACACCTTCACCTTCTGCTTCTTTTCTGCAGGATTCTGTAGAACAGCAGGAAGAGGCGGTGCTTTTTCCGGTTGCCCGCATTGTCGATGGCGATACCATTTGGGTACGAATAAATGGAGAGGATGAAAAAATCCGCCTGCTCGGTATTGATACACCAGAAACAGAAAAGGATTTCACGCCAGTAGAATGCTATGCCGACCAAGCGGAGGATTATTTGACCGAATTACTGGCGAGCAAACAAGTGGCGCTGCTCACAAGTAAAATCGGCGACCAAGTCGATCAATACGATCGCCTGCTGCGTTATGTATTTGCCGATGGAAAAGATGTGGGTGCCGAGCTGGTTGCCCAAGGCTATGCCTTTGCCTTTCGCCGGTACCCGCACGACCGCATGGTGTATTATGTACAACTTGAAACCGAGGCGAAGCAAAACAAAAAAGGCATGTGGAACCCGGAGAATTGTTCGTATTGGTAACATCCATCACCATCCTCGCCTTTTAAATGAGGGTGACCAAGGGAAGTTTTCTTACGATTTTTCGCCGGACGGGGTGTTCTGCTGTTTCACCCCGTCCGCAAGGTTTGGGGAGCAGAAAAAACTACTCGGATTCTTTATCTGTTTCAATTTCATCCGGCTTACCGGCATGTCGAATCGACTGGGTGATGATAATGAGGAGGGAGATGATGAGAAAGAGGCCAGCAGAAAACATAGAAGCAATTTCTTTTGTGATACACATCGGTATATAACCACCGCAACTTGAAGGAGCAAAATATATCCAAAGAATAGTAATTGGAATAAAAATAAGTGCGAACTTTTTCCAAGAGTTAAAAACTAACTCTTTTGTAAAAATGAGCAACAAGAGTGGCAGAAACAGGGAAAGAGAGAGGAGCACTGTCGGTTCTCCAATTTTTCCAGAATATTCATATTGACATATGGATGATTCAGGTGGACATATTCCAAACTTTTCAGTGTTCATAAAAACAAAGCCAATCAGGAGAACTGTAAATACAAGTAAGATAAGCAGTCCTGTTTTCTTTTTGTAACCCATTATTTATTTAGAAATAAACACGCAAGCAAGCGCTCGTGTGTTTATTCTACCCCTTTCTGCTTCATTCTCAAAATTGCTGCTCACCTATCTCATCTCTCGGCCGGACGGGGTGTTCTGCTGTTTCACCCCGTTCGCAATGTATGGGTTAGCGAAAGAAGCTACTCAGACTTCAGTTCTTCTGTTTCTGGTTTTCCGCGTAGGCGGATCGACTGGATGATGATAATGAGGAGAGAGAGAAAAGAATAGAGGCCGGCCAGAAAAAATGCAAAACCCTCACCGATACCAGACATGCCGCCGCTGCCACCCAAAGCAAACAATATCATGAGCAGAAAGAGCGGGGTATAAAAGAGGGTGAATTTTTTCCAGGATTGGTATATTGCTTCTTTGCAGAAGAGGAGGAGAGAAGTGGGAAGGAAGAGAGAAAGAGAGAGGAGGATATACATATATATAGGATTAATAAGCCAATCTGGAAATAACCTGTCGATTTTATTTGTATGTGAAAATAGCAGTAGCAAACATCCGACTAATGATAAGATAAACATTAGAATCGTTGTTTTTTTCAATTTCGTAACAAATTAAAAGAGGTAGTAAATTTACTACCTCTTTTATCATATCCCTTTCCGTTTCATTCTCAAAATTCCACCTTAATGAGTTCATTCCCATATACCTCTTCCCACACCCACGATTCACCATCATACTTCACCCGCACTTTATGCACTGCTCCCGGCACGACTTCAAAGACGACGATTCCACTTGCATCTGTTCTGGTATTGGTCACATAGGAGTCGTTGGCTCGCAGTAAATCCACTCGTTGATTGGCAAGTGGGATACCTTCGGCCATGAGTGATACGGTAAGCGGCTGCGTCTGCACCTCTTCGGTCATCGCCTCCGTAATCGTTTGTGCATCGGTACTGTACTTCCCCCCATTGTAATCCACTTCAAACTTCAGATCGGCGTTCGGCATTGCCTCAAAGCTGGCGATGCCGGATGAATCCGTGCGCCTGTTGTTGACATACGACCCGTTTTCTCTGCGCAGGTTTACGCGAGCATTTTCGATGGGATTCCCATTGCTGTCTTGGACGATGGTAGAAACGGCGTTAGTGCTCACGGCCACTTGGGCATCGAGGGTCATCTCTTCGATGGTGGTGGCGGTAATGATTACCGTTTCGGTTGAGAACTTGGCTTGCTGTGGCAAGGCGAATTTGATTTATGGCAGATGAATAAGGTAAAATCTAACACATAAACGACAAGCCAGGATTCAACGGCAAAATACCTTGGTACAGGGGGAGGGTGTTTTGGGGGGTGGGCATCACTACACTCAGTATATCAGCAGTCTTTTATTATGTTATCGGTAAATCTTCAATCGTACTAATGGACATATTAATGATGTTAGGTGCTTATATGCCCGCCTTGTTCCTGCCAGTGTTGAAGGGGAACTACATTCTTTCTGCAGTTATTTATTTTACTCTCCAATGTATATTATTGTTTATGGCATTTAGAACACGGTATGTGTCTTTTAAATATGTAATACCTTCCTTGTTATTACTTTTGATCGGGATTTACACCGGTGTCGGTATTCTTTCCTTATAATGGTCTTGTTGCACAAATAAACATTAATGGCACCTTCCCCCTTTCCCCGCCCT
>CAZLFD010000027.1:0-16867 GCA_964558715.1 uncultured Candidatus Peribacteria bacterium
CTTTAGTACACTTCTTTTAATTATTGTTCAACTTATTTGTGCAACAAGACCCTTGATGCTCCTCCTTTGAGTATCTGGAGGACATAGGGGATATGTTGTGAGTGGGGTATGGAGGCAGTAGATATGGACATGACCTTCTTCCATACCGATCCTGATTATATCTATGTACATTTCTTTGGCGACTCCATTTATAATGGTCTTGAGTCGTTCTTAGGTCTCATCATTAAGTATTTTTCTTCTATATTTTGTGATCCATACGATGTGGTAACGACAATCGTAGGTCACATGCGATGCTTTTCGGTACTTTCCCATATCTGTATTGTACAACTCTTGACAGGGGTGTTACAGTCGGGCTGAAGACCATGGGGTTTTGAACCCACTGAATGGAAATAAAAGTCTCTTTGGGACCATAGCACATGAGTATATGTGTGCAAAAAGATTTATTACTCCTCCCGTTTTAATATTGCCATAAACGCTTCTTGCGGCAGGTTGATCTTACCCATCGCTTTCATCCTTTTCTTTCCCGCTTTCTGTTTTTTGAGCAGCTTGTTTTTGCGCGATACGTCACCGCCGTACAAGCCGGCCGTCACATCTTTGCGGTAGGCGGGAATAGTTTCACGCGCTACGATACGGCCGCCGATCGCAGCTTGCAGAGCAATAGGAAAGTTGGCGCGTGGAATCACGTCCTTTAACTTCGTGCAGATGGGTGCGCCGACATGGCGGGCCTCACTCGTATGCACCATTTGCGAGAGCGAATCGATACGGTCGCCGGCAACGAGAATATCGAGTTTCACGAGTTGCCCGACTCTGAATTCAAGGAAGTCAGACGAGAGCGAAGCATAACCCGAAGACGCGCTTTTTAAACGGTCGTGCAGATCGGTGATCACCGAAGCGAGTGGCATCTCAAAGGTCAACAGTACGCGGCTTTCATCGAGATGCTGCATATTTTTAAAGAGGCCGCGACGCTTGGTACAAAGGTCCATAGATGCGCCCACACTTTCTTTTGGGGTGATGATCTCGACACGCGTCCAGGGTTCGGATATTTCTTTGATTACAGATGGGTCGGGAAGACTGGCAGCAGACGAAATGCGGTCGGTTTCTCCACTGTTCAGCGTTATGTCATATGGCACGCTTGGTGCGGTGACGATGAGATCCAAATCGAATTCTCGCTCCAGTCGCTCCTGAATGATCTCTAAATGCAGCATGCCGAGTAAGCCGATGCGGTAGCCGTTGCCGAGAGCAGGCGAGTGTTCCGGTTCAAACACGAGAGCGGCATCAGACAGTGAAAGTTTTTCGAGTGCATCACGCAGTTGGGCAAAATCATCAGCTTCGGTCGGGAAGATGCCGGCAAAAAGCATTGGCCGCACAATGCGAAAACCCGGCAGAGGAGTGGCAGATTCACTGTTTTTTCCAAGAAAGAGCGTATCGCCCACACGGGCTTCGCGGGTCGATTTGAGCCCGGTTACCACGTAGCCGATCTCGCCGGTTTCGATGCTCGGTTGCGCATCGAACTTGGGGCGAAAGTAGCCGCATTCCAGCACTTCGATATCTTTTTTCGTACCGAGAAACTGCGCTTTCTCCCGTTTTCCAATCCGTCCGGAAAATACACGCACATACGCTACCACCCCCCGATACGGGTCGAACACCGAATCGAAGACCAGTGCTTTCGTGCCTTCATCATCTACTACTGACTCAGTTTCGCCTTCTGCCAGTTTGGCGATAGATTTTGGCGGTGGAAATTTCTCCACAATCGCATCCAGAATCCTCTCGACATTTTCACCGGTCTTGGCAGAAACGTGGATCATTTCATCTCGCCCAATACCTATGGCGTTCTCGATCTCTGTCGAAACCCGCTCTACATCTGCTGCCGGCAAGTCGATTTTATTCAAAACCGGAATGATTTCTAGATTGTGCTCCAAAGCGGAATAAAGGTTTGCCAGAGTCTGCGCTTCGATGCCCTGAGTCGCATCTACCACCAAGATCGCACCTTCTACAGCCGCCAGGCTGCGTGAGACCTCAAAAGAAAAATCTACGTGGCCCGGTGTGTCGATAAGATTCAGGATGTGATCTTTCCAATCCATCCGCACCGGTTGCAGCTTAATGGTGATGCCACGCTCGCGCTCTAAATCCATTCCATCTAAAAGTTGCTCTTTCATGTTGCGTTTTTGAATGGCACCGGTGATTTCGAGCATACGATCGGCCAGAGTGCTTTTGCCGTGATCGATGTGTGCGATGATGCAAAAATTACGGATAGGTTTCATGGGTTACTTCTATACAAATGTATTACTCAGGCAAGGCTGCGACTAGTATTTTCCAGAAAGATTGAGCAGATATGCTTTCATCTCGTGAAATCGTACCTGGCAGAATGATGTCTGCGAATTCGCTGTAGCGTCGATTGCGATCTGCTAGTAGTGTCGGATAGCACCTTCGCAATGCATCGGCAGTGGCTTCACCCGTCTTTTTCTGAAAACACGTATTCCAAACCACCGGCTTTGGGTTGGTAAAAAAATCATCGATCATCGAGTCGATGTAACTATCAGGTACGTGAAAATCAACGACGAGGGCTTGTTGCTTTATCTGTGCCCTCGCGTCATTGCTCAAATACACAACGCTGCCAGTAGTATCGATGATGGTGTTTCCATTTTGCGATACATCTTTTCTGGTGATTTCTTCTTCTAACTGCATATACTGAGCTTGTTTAGCGAGATAGTCGCCAGAATCGGGTTGACCCATCCATTCGGCAATAGCTTCTACTGAATCGAGCTCGAGTTTTGCAGCAATCTCATCATCAACCGGATGCAGATAAAAGCTCTGCAACTCGGCGACTTGTGTGGCTCGATAGGTTTTGCCGACGTTCGACATGCCGATAAAAGCTATCTGGAGTTGATTGTTTTTCAGGCGCTTGTCGAATTCTGAGCGAGTGAGAATCATGCTGTAAAATTGGGTTTATGTGCGCCAAGCCTACCGCATGAAGCATGCTTGGTCAACGCCAAGCCAATGAGATTCGTTTGTGCAAATTCGTTTCAAGCGGCAGAATGGCACGCGTTATCATTCTCCATTTCATGAAGTATGTATCGACGCGCGGGGGCTGCCAGCCATCCTTGTTGCCAGAAGCAATTTTGACAGGCCTAACACCAGACGGCGGTCTGTATTTTCCGGAAGCCATTCCGCAGATTTCAGAAGCAGAACGTGAGCAATATTCCTCATTGTGTTATGCGGAAGTGGCGACCGATATTTTTTGCCGTTTTTCCACCGATTTTTCGCATGAAGAAGTCCGCAGTATTGCTACTGAATGCTACGCGAACAAAATTTTTACCGATGCAGCCATTGCGCCCGTTCGTAAACTTACTGATACCCTTTATTTGTTAGAACTGTTTCACGGGCCGACCGGTGCATTCAAAGATTTTGCCCTTCAGTTTCTGCCACGCATCATGGCGTTGTCAGCTCAAAAGCGAAAGACTGACGATATCTGCATTTTGGTAGCGACTTCGGGTGATACCGGCGGTGCGGCGCTCGCGGGGTTTGCGGATGTGCCTGGTATGCATCTGCTGACCTTTTTTCCGAAGAATGGAGTTTCGCCATTGCAACAAGCACAAATGCAATGTGCAGATGGCAGTAATGTGGCGGCGATCGAGATAGCGGGTGATTTTGACGGAGCACAGAAAAGCATGAAAGAAATATTTCTCGATGCAGAATATTGTGAACAATTGCAAAAAGATTTCAGCATACGCTTGTCTTCCGCCAATTCCATCAACATTGGAAGGCTCTTACCGCAGATCTTTTATGTCTTTTCGGCACACGCGCAGCTGGTGAAGCGTGGCGAGATTACCCTCGATGAACCGCTCGACCTGGTTGTGCCGAGCGGGAATATGGGTGATATTTTTGCCGGCTATATTGCCAAAAAGATGGGCCTTCCGGTAGGAAAGATGCTCGTCGCAAATAATGCCAACGATTCAGCGGCGCGGTTTATACAGACCGGAACCTTTGACATCCGTAATCGCAGTACAGCAAAAACCGCTTCACCGGCAATGAATATTTTGAAAGCCAGTAATTTAGAGCGCTTACTGTTTGATGCTTCGAACCAAAACGCAGTAAGTGTAAAAAAGTGGCAAGATTCACTCGCATCACAAGGGAATTTTACGGTCGATAACGGAACGCTTGGTCGCATTCAGGCAGACTTTCTGGGCGAAGCGGTAAGTGATGCTGAAACCGTCACCATGATTTCTCAGGTTTTTGCAGAGCACAAATATCCGCTCGATCCGCACACTGCGGTTGGCCTTGCTGCGCTAGAAAAATCCCGTGAATGTAAAAATTCCACCCGTAAAAAACTCCTGTTTTCAACGGCCCATTACGCCAAGTTTGGTAAAACGGTTTTTCAGGCGCTCTTTCCAGGCCAGTCTATTCCAGACGATGAAGCAGAAGTGCTCCAGAAAATCACTGATACAGCGCGCACTCCAGCGATTCCGCAACACTTCTTTGATATTCTTTCAGCTCAAACCAAGCACCAGACGACTTGCGATGGCAACACTTCAGCGATGAAACAGGCCATAATTGACCGGTTTTCTTTTACGTCACCTCGTCTGTATTAGGTGTGATTCCGGTGGGGAAACAAGGTTCTTGGATTGACTAGAAAAAAAAGATGTACTAGATACGAGACCCTTGTTTCTTCTCCAGAATTGCGCCCACAACAGGAACGCAATTTGGGGTTTTTGCAAGAAAATGATAGAATATAAACACCATGCGAATACGCAAATCCATTGTTCTGGCGGCGTTTTTTCTTCTGCTGTCTCCCTCGATAGCTTTTGGTGCGACGGGTGTTTCGGCGAGTTCTGTTGCTACAACCACTCATCAGATCAACGAGCAATCGCTACTGAGCACACTTTCTGATATTCAAAGCCAGAAGCAAGTCTTGCTTGCATCGCAGATCGAACTGCGGCAGCTCGAAGAAAAAGGCCCGCCCACCGGTATAGAGGTAGAAGCCCTTGCGGCTGAACTAGAAACATTACAAGAGCGCTTGGTCACCCTGAAGCAAGCTGAAGAGCCAGATCTTGATACCATTGCTCGATTGGAAGGTGAGCTAATCGAGCAGCGATTCGAACTGGAGCAAGCGTCTCAGGTCTTTGGCGAACGCCTAGAATTACATCGCCAATCGATCAACCGCCTCAAAGATGAGATCTTGCGGCTCGAAGCCGAAATCGAAAAACTGATAGAACTGGCCAAATCGCAAGCGACAGACTTTGCTTTGCGTATCGGTCTGTTCCTCGTATTTTTGATGATTCTCCTCATTTTACGCTTCTTTAGTGGCAAGATGATCCGCCGCTATTCCGGAAAAATGCCTTTGCAGCGCGAGCGAGCGCTCGTGCGCCTGAATAAGATCGTCTTCGACTTTCTCATCACCGTCTCCATAATCGTTGCGCTGTTTTCACAGGTCCTCAGCTTTCTTCCGTTTCTTGCTATCCTCGGTACGGCGCTGGCTTTTGCTATGCGTGATATCATCAGCTCGTTCATCGCCTGGTTTATCATCGGTACCGAACAGGGGTACAAGATCGGCGACCTTATTCAAACCGGAGAGTTACGCGGGCGAGTGCTCGAAGTACATCCGCTGCTTACCGTCGTCCGCCAGACTGGATTGCGTGGGGATACGGGGCGCATAGTCAGTTTTCCGAATAAATACATTTTCGAGCAAGAGGTGCAAAACTTTTCGAAGATGTATCGATTCATCTACATCATGGTGAACTTTATCCTCGAGCGCGATTCTGATATCGATAAAGCGAAAGACCTATTGCGAGAAGTGATTTACGAAGCTACTGCGCACGATTACGAAGAGGCGAAAAAGAATCTTCCCAACTTGCAATCACGTTTTAGCCTAACGGCCAATCATATTGAGCCGCAGATTTTTATCGAGCCAGATCCGCGCGGTATCTACTTACGTGGTAAATATTTCGTCCGCCTTGAAAACCGGCACAAAAGCCGCTCTGATATCACCGAGCTCTTCTTCCGTCGCGTGCAAAAGATGGATGATGTTAATCTGCGTTTGGTGGAATTTGGTGAAGAGACACAAGACAAAGCGATGATCGACCTAGTGAGCTTTTAGCTATTCCTCATTTTGCGTCACCCCTGACTTTCATGAGCTTGTCGAATGGTCTCCGTTGTGATTTTGGGTGGGGCTCATCCCTTAATTAGGAGGAGTTGGAAAGAGATAAAATACGAATCATGCTGATTCAATATGCCAGCCCCTCTCATCTCAAGAGAAGAGTGCTCCGCGCGGACATGATTACCTCTCGAGACCCCCTGCTTCTTCCCAAAGCCACACTTTTTGCAGGGGTGACGCATTGAAGGAGTTTGACTTGCTTCTGCCCTTGGTTTTCGCTTAGGATTCGGTTTACAATATTTTTCGCTACCGTACGCACATGGAGTTTTCAGCCGCAGACATTTCGGCAGAGGCAAAGCGCCTTACAGAAAAGCTGCAAGCGTTTGAATATACGCAAGATGATTGTATGGCGCTAGCGCCGATCACGCTCGAGATCAACTCTCTAAAAAGCGAGAAGCATGCCGTAATCCTTGCGCATTCGTATCAAACACCAGATATTGTCTATGGCGTGGCAGACCATGTAGGCGATTCATACGGATTAGCCGTCGAGGCTAGTAAAACTGATGCGAAGATCATCGTCTTTTCAAGTGTACTTTTTATGGGGGAAACAGCGAAAATCCTCAATCCTGAAAAAACGGTACTTGTTCCAACCAGAGCAGGATGCAGCTTGGCTGATTCTATTACCGGCGCAGATGTTGTTGAACTGCGCCGCAAATACTCGCACGCTGGTTTTGTCGCGTATGTAAATACCACGGCAGATGTAAAAGCCGAGGTCGATGCTTGCTGCACCAGCAGTAACGCGCTGAAGATCATCGAGGCGATGCCACAAGAAGAGATCGTGTTTTTGCCCGATGTGCTGATGGGCAAAAACCTGCAAAAACTGACCAAGAAAAAACTCATTCTTTGGAATGGCACTTGCGTTGTGCACGAGCGCTTTAAAATGGGTGAGGTCGCCGAAGTAAAACGGGAGTATCCTCAAGCTAAAATTCTCGCGCATCCCGAATGTGAAGAAGAAGTGATAGAAAAAGCCGATTTTATCGGCAGTACCGAGCAGATGCTGAAGCACATGGAAGCATCAAACGCGCAGGAATTTATGATGGTGACAGAGTGCGGCCTTTCTGACCGCGCCCGTAAAGAGTTACCCAATAAAACAATCGTCGGCACCTGCCACTTATGCCCGTATATGAAAGAAGTCCGCTTACGCCATATTTTACATGCTCTAAAGAATCCGACGCCAAGCCAGGTGGTCGAGCTCGACCCGGTTATGATGCAGCGCGCAAAACAGAGCTTAGATAAGATGTTTGAGTTGGAAGGGGAGTATGAAAAATATTCGGATAAAAAAGTTACATCAGTTGAGATGCACACCCAGGATGCTGAATGCACATAGGATGTTTGAGTCATATTTAATTCTGTTTCACTCAAATAGCTCAAGTATCTTGCCGGACGCAGGTGTTGTAAAAGACCAGACGTCGGTTCATAGCTCCTGCTTTTAACCTTGTTCTTTCTGGAAAAAAAGAACGAAGTTATAAGAGAATTAACGTCATTCAACAATACCGAACAAGCGGTAGTAGCATATCTAGATTCGCTGATGAGTACTGCCAGTATTCTGCATTCTTTACTTAACCTTTGCGTACCGGATTTTCATGGATGTACTCAAACTTCTGCCGGAAGAAATATTCTGTTTCGATCTTTTGCGGCATGTTGGTATTTTGCCAAATAGAAAGCTTTCCATCGGTTTTAAACAAACGCATCAACGCTGGTTCGTGGGAGAAAAGTTCGCCTTTCGCTCCTTTGTCGTGAATGCTTTGGAGTCTCGCAGAAATCCACTGACGTTTTCATATTCTACCATCAAGTGGACATGATTGATCATAAATACCCAGGCGTAGATTTTGAGCTGCTTTTGTCTTGCATAAAACAATATTGATCGCCTTAATAGCTCTCGGCGGTTATGTCGGTCAAATAGGTAATACCAATTCTTTACTGTTAAGGTGAGAAAATAGATACCACCTTTCATCTCACGATTAACACATACGGATGGCATTGATACTGCAACAGAGGAGTAACACTTTACTGATTCTGTGTAGTTTTGACAATACCAGCAACAAAAATTTCAAGGCAGAGTCTTGATCTGACATCTTATGTACTATTTCGTATCGGCTTTCGTCTGACTATTATGCTGGTAGCTAAAAACCCTTCGGTGCGTGTTTGGCAGAAAAGTCGATGATTTTCGCAAACATTTCCACCGCTTCTATCGGGCGTTGGCCGGCGGCGGTCTCATCACTTAGCATGCAATAATCCGCGCCTTCCCACGTTGCCGTGGCGATATCTGTTACTTCGGCGCGGCGTGGGCGGGCTTCGTCTATCATTGAGCGCAGCATGCCGGTCGCCACAATGGCAAAGGTATCAGGGAAGTCTTTTTTGAGGTCGTGCAACATTTTACGCTGCAACACCGGAATCTGTTCCACCGGCATTTCTACCCCCAGGTCGCCACGGGCAATCATAATGCCATCTGCCGCGCGGGCGATACTGCGAAAATTATCGATGCCTTCTTGTGATTCGATTTTGGCAACGACCTCTACATTCTCGGGCACCAGTGCTTTGGCATTGCGGATGTCGCGTGCATCACGGGCAAATGAGAGAGCGACCATATCGATGTCATGGTTTACGCCAAAGGCGATATCTTTTTTATCTTTCTCGGTGATCGTTGGCAGGTTCACACGTACTCCCGGTAAGTTCACATGGCGGCGGCTGCCGAGTATTCCGGATGCCAATAATTCCACCACAACACTGCTTTGATGAGTCGAGGTGACTTTGGCCGAGAACTTCCCGTTATCCAGCTGGATTACATCTCCTGGCTTGACTGATTTCGGCAGATCCAAATAGGTACAATAGATAAGGCGATTTTCTTCGTTTTGTGCTGTTTCTTTGTTGATGAGTGTCAGGCGATCGCCTGTTTCCAGTGTAATCGGTTTGCTGAGTACTCCGGTACGGATTTCGGGTCCCTTGGTATCAAGCATGATCTTTGTGGGGTTTTTAAGCGCACGGATATTCTTGATCTGCTGCTCAGACCAAGCATAATCGCCGTGCGAAAAGTTGAGGCGAAAAACCGCAACGCCAGCATCTTGCAGTTCTTGAAGAATGTTTTCACAAGCGGGACCGACTGTCGCGATGATGTGTGGTTTCTTTTTCATGGTTCATAATAATTATCTCAATTTTAAGCACGAAATGCAATGCTAACTTGTCAATCGGTCAGAACATGACAGTATCTTCAATGTCCAGATTTTTGATGCTTTCTTCTTCTGCCCAATCGGTGCTCAGAATGGTGCTGAGGCTATCGAAAGGAATGTTCTTCTGGTAGCCTTTTCCGCCTCTTGTAATATCAATGAAAATACGACGATCAGCGTCGGCAAGCCCCGAGAGTGTCCAATCTTGATACCTGGCGCTTTGAAAATGGATTCCTGTAGGAGTGTAGCGAATGTTATTCTCGTTGATCTTGATTCCGGCACTGATGAGGGCAAAGGCCACACGTTCTTGCTGGTCGATACGGGCCTGAAAGTCGTCGATCGCATCGATCGCATCTTCGGCAATCGTATCGAGCGACTCTGTATACACTGTCAGATTCTCAGGTCTTATCACCGCATTTGAAACCTGCTTCGTATCATTGTTCAGATCAAATTCAAGCAAGTGTTGTTGAGTCGGTTCAAATTCCACATTTATAACGCGTAAGGTCGTGGGTGAAGTGATAAGAATATCCTTCAGCAGGACATTGAAGCCTTTTTGCGCGAGAACCGCTTGTGTAAGACGCTTCGTCACTTCGATGACAATCGGATCCATTTTTGCAACAGGGTCTTCTTCGAGTTTTGGCAGGGGATTTGTACGCAACTCACGTAGATCTTCTCCACTATTATTAATGCGACTGATGCGCAATGCTTCAATAGTCGAAACAAGTTTGTTGAGTTTAAGCTCATTGTCGATTTCGCCGTTGCCCTCTTCTCCGTCGAGTTGGACATTGCGGATCACTTCAAACTCCGGAAGATATTCACCACTGAATGTCTGTCCATCTGGTAGTTTTGCTTCGATGATCTCGACTACTCTCGCGTCTTCATCTTTATAGCCGATCATGGAAATAATCAGAAGTTTGTTTTTCAAAAAATCTTCGCGAATCCGTTCTCCTAGTGGTATTTTTTCTTCTATGATCTGATTCATCTCTAATAGTTTGCGCTCTTCCTCTTGCATGAAGCTGAGGATTCGCTTGGCATTTTCGCGCTTACGTAGAAGGTTGAAGAGCTCTTCTTTAGTCATCCATCCTTGTATCTTAAAAACGCCAAGTTTCTCGCGAAGAAACAGTTGTCGATTTTGTAATGCTTCGTAGCTCGCATTTAGTTCCGTGGTCGGACGGATAGAAAAAAGAGCCTCGTTGATATCCAGCAAATTCCTTGCCATATCCAGTTTAGACTTTTCCAAAAAGATATCTGCAGTTGCTTGATTTTTTTCAATCACTTCCAGTGTGTTTATCACCGCCATCTGCTTTCTACCCCAGCTAATGGCAATACTGTCGAGCCGCGTGCTGGCATGAAGAATCGCCGGTGTGACGATGTTTAAATGTCTTCGAAAGAGATCGGCAATGATTTCTCGATACAGATCGAGCAAGATCTTGTTTTTTTCACTCCGCTTAATCGTGCCCCAGTCTTGCACCATGTTCTCTAATATAGTCGCCGCAAGGTCGACATCATTATGTTCGAGTGCATCTTCTAACATTGCGAGTGAATTTTGTGCGATAATCCGATCAGCAGCATTATTGAGATTGCGTTTTCTCGCTTCATCCTGCAATTCTTCTGTGGTCGATATAAGATTTCGATTTGGTGCGACCAGATTGCTGGCTACAAGTGCCTGATCGATTCCTGCCTCAGACAGCTCGACGGCATTCACCGAGAAGGGCTTTCCTTCTGAAACCAGTTCAGTAATAAACGAATCAATGCGTTCACCGATATCGGCAGATGCATCACGCCTTTTTTTCTCCGGAAATATGACGGCGATCTCTTGAATACTTGCTAAGATGCCTTTGGTCAAATGACTATTCACCCCTTTTAATTTGAGGTTTTCGGCCAATTCTTTCGTGTAGCGATTGTCCTCTACAATATTTTGATTCGCCCAAGAGTCTTGCTCTGCTTGTGAAAAGTGAACTTCTTTTTTGAGTTTTGAAAGATGCAATTCTGGCAGCGCTCGCGGAATGGAGTTTTCGGCAAAGACAATCCGCTTTTTTGATGGGATTGCAAAAAATGCTTTCTTCTCAGTTTCTGCAGGGGCGAGCTCAGTAAACAGCGGGTGTAAATAGGATGTTGCCGTGATACGGTCACCGACTTTACTGAAGCGCGCGGAATTGGTTCGGGTATAAAAAATAGAGCGCTCGAAAGCAATGTGCAGATCGCGGTTACCATATACCCATAATTCACCTTCTTTCATTGATATCACTGGATGCGGATAGATCTGCCGGATGCTGATTTCGGTATTATCACGTAGGCGTATCTGATTCCCTTCTTCAAAAGTGATGGTCGCACTTCCATTCTCAATACTGATGTTTTCACCACCAAAAAAAGGATGTTTTCCCTTAATATAGTAGCTATCGCCGGATGAGAGCTTGATCTTTGTCTCGCCAAAAGCCTCGATCATGTTTTCATGCTGTACAACCTGCTTTTCGAGGGCGCTTCCACCAATAAACAAGGTCGTTGCTAAAAGAAAGACGCCCAAGGCAAGTGATGTACCGATCTGTAAAAATTTGCTGAATCGCGAAAACTGCCTGAGGTCCTTTTTTTCTTTCGATCGTCTCTTCTCTTTACCGGCAACAGTCTCGTGTTCGAACCCGTCTTTTGCATCGGCATCAGCTTTCTCTGAAAGAGCGGTGCCTTTCTCGGCAAAAATCTCTTTTATGCGCGGGTCGATGACCGGTGCATCGCTTTGCCCTGTTTTTTCGGGAGTTGCAGCACTCGGCCCTGTGTTTTTCGTTTCCGGTTTTGGCGGTCCTTCTTCTTGCTGTTGTTGTTGAACTGCCTGCTTTTGAGGTTCAAGTAACTGATAGAGCGAATCTCCGGCAGCAGGATTTCTAGCTTCTTCCGCCTCATGCTTCGGTTCTCCACTCGCCACGACTTGCACTGTAGAACTTTCGGGCGGCGCTTGATCCACAATTTCTTCTTCAGGAGCGGGCGGTGTTTGAGGTGTAATTGGATTCGACACTTTTGCGCGAGGCTCAGGAGCCATGCCTCCCATAACTGGTTTCGTGCTTTGCGAATCTTCGTCTTCAGCAAGTGTGTCGCTTAACACTACCTGCGAAAAAGGATTGTTGGGGTCTATGCCGATGCCGGGCAGATTAATACCAGGGGTTTCTTTTTCAGCCTCATCATCTGGTGGCTCACTTTCACTCTCTTCTTCATGCTCGGCTGGCGCTGGTGAAACTGCAATTTTTTCTGTCTGATCAGTTGGCAAAGAGCTATTTTCTGCGATTTTAGAAACCCCTTGCTTCGGTACCTCAGCCGCAGCCTCGTTTACTGCTGTTAGAACAGCTTGCTCAGCCTCAGGCGCAGTCTTAACTGCTATATCTTGCATCTGATTGCCATCCGTCAGCTCTGGTGTATTATGCGGTATCGTTGTTGTCCTATTTTCTTGAGGCTCGGATACCAGCTTAGGTGAGTCTTCGCTCCCGGTGACGAGTATATCCTCGTTTGTCGCTGGAATATCTGATGGTTGTGCAGTTTCAGTTGTTTGTTCAGGAGCCGCCGAAAGATCGAGTACACCGGGTACGATGTCTGAGGTCTCGCTTTCTGAAATTACAGGAGCCACGGTTTCGAGAGGCGCTTCGCCAGATTCTGGAGCGGCAGTTTCAAGTGATCCTCCTCCAAGCGTTTCTGTGAATTCAGCTGGCGCTAACGTCTTTACAGCATTAGTTTCTTGCGGATCTACATCTACCGCTTGTGCGTCGGCTGGCGCACCAAGGTCGATTACACCAGGTTGCATTTCTGGTTGTTCTGTTGCTTGCGCATCTTCTGCAGCAGTGCCCCGTAAATCACTAGCAATCTTCGCTCCATCTGCGTTTGCAGATGAGCCTACGTCGTGTTGGGGTTCTGATCCTTGCTGTGAGCCGTCATTTTGTGGTTGATCTTCTGGCATATCTATAATCCCTTTATTATATAATTATTTAGAATTAAAGTCAATAAATCACCGTTCTCTTCTGCACTAAATTCAGGCACAATGCTGAGCGATGTTTTGTGATATAACTGAAATAACGGCAAAAGCAGGGAAAGGCGGAGATGGTCTGATTTCTTTTCGCAGAGAGAAATATTTGCCGAAGGGTGGCCCCGATGGTGGTGATGGGGGCAGGGGAGGAGACGTGATCATCCGTGCCGATCAGAACCAGAACACGTTGATCGAACTCCACACCAAAAAGTACTATGCGGCCAAAAAAGGCGTATCAGGAGGTCCACAAAAAAAGCACGGTGCCGCTTCAGAAGACTGTATTATTATCGTACCGGTGGGATCACAAGTCTTCGATACCGATAGTAAAGAATTACTCGCAGACTTGGCGATTCATGGGGATGAATGTATCGTCGCTGTCGGCGGGCGCGGAGGTTTTGGGAATGCTCATTTTACGAGTAGCGTGCGCCAGACACCGCGCTTCGCAGAATTAGGCGAACCAGGAGAAGAGCGGAATCTACGGCTTGAACTCAAACTCGTGGCAGATGTTGGTGTGATCGGGCTACCCAGCGCAGGAAAATCCACATTCTTGGCAGCTGTTTCGGCCGCTCGCCCTAAAATCGGTGATTTTCCCTTCACGACCATTATTCCTAATTTAGGTGTGGCACAATTGTCAGAAGGCCGATCGATCGTCGTATGCGACCTGCCGGGGCTTATCGAAGGTGCGAGTGATGGCAAAGGTTTGGGTCATGAATTTTTACGCCATGTCTCGCGTAATCGTGTTCTCTTGCACTTGATCGATTGTACCAGTAAAAACATCATTGCCGATTATCAGACGATTCGCACTGAGTTAACACGATTCGATTCAGCATTGGCTGAAAAAAAGGAAATCATCGCTTTTTCTAAGGTCGACCTACTGGGGAATGATCCTGAGCTCATTGCCATGCTTAAAGAAGATTTTTTCCGCGAGAGCGGAGTGCACCCAGATAACATTTTTTTGCTTTCATCCGTGGCACAACAAGGCACACAGACGGTGTTAGAAAAATGCTACGAACTCGTCGAAGCCCGCAAAGCTGAAGAGCTGCAAGAAGCACCAGAAGCGTCGCGACCAGCACAAGTCTTTCGCCCGCATCTGGTACAAAATCCGAAAGCGTTTGAAATTACCCAAGAAGAAGAGAATACCTTTCGCATATCCGGTCAGCGAATCGAGCAAATCGTAATCCAAAGTGATTTTAGCAATCCTGAAGCGGTGTTACGTGTACGTGATGTACTGCGAAAAATGGGGATTGAAAGCAAACTCGTGGCTCGGGGTGCTGTAAAGGGCAGTACGATTCGGATCGGTGAGAAATCTCTTGATTTCAAGCCAGATATTTTTTCCCGCAAAAGCGCATGAAGCTCGTCGTATTTTTAGGCAACCCCGGCGATAAATACGCACAAAACCGCCACAATGTGGCGTGGCTGTTCGCTGATTTCCTGCGTGCAGAATGGAAAATAGATTCCGGTTTTTCCCGGGAAAAAAAACTTTTTGCACATACTCTCGTGCACGATGCTGACGGTGTAAAGATTCTCATGCTCAAGCCGACGACATTCATGAACCGTTCCGGTCAAGCCGTAGTCGCTGCACTTCGTTTTTACAAGCTCGAATTCACGGATATTTTAATCGTTTACGATGACAAAGATATTCCGCTGGGCAAGGTCCGTTTTCGAGAAAAGGGAAGCGGAGGAGGGCACAATGGCATGCAAAATATTATCGACCTGCTCGGCTCTCAAGACATCGCGCGCCTAAAAATCGGCGTAGATAATGAACTGCGACAAGAGCTCGATATCGATACATCTACCTTTGTGCTGTCAGACTTTACGAAAGCCGAGCAAGAGCTGCTAGCTGCCGAAGTTTTCCCTGCCGTATTCGAGCGCCTGTCGCAATGGATTACGCCCGATACTGAAGACTAAGAATTGTAAGGTGTTATTGATCAATACTCTTCATGTATAAATCAGGCTTTTATTTTCATCTATAATTTGTTATAGTATTTAGGACATAAAAAAAAATGATGAAAAAATTGTTCTGGCTTTCCGCATTGACTGTTTTCCTGATGCCTACAACAGCGTTAGCGGCTGCAGGTGATAACTGCGAAACAGACATTACCGCACGTGTGCCCGATGGTACAGATTGGAAAGGAACATTTATCGTCGAAGGAGAAGACGGCAGTGCATGGCAACGCGCTTTTATTAGTCAGCCGAAAGAAGAGATTATTGTCGATGAAGATATTCCCATTGTTATTCAAGGTTCAGCCGGTACACAGAGTGAGGTCAATGTGTTTTTATTCACTCCACAAGACAATGGTGCCGGTGGATTACAAGCGCCAGGTAACGGTACATGTTTTGAAACAGGTACTGCGGATGAAAATGGCTTGTTCTCATTGACCATAAATTCCATTTTTTTGTGGAACCGCATTGATGAGACATTATACATCGACGCTTTCTATAAGCTTGATGAAAATTTTGATGAGATCACAGAGCGTCAAACAGGGCTCACTGCTGGCACCTATGTTCCTCCGAAAGAATATAAAATCAATGCGGTAGGGCATGCGGGTGAAAATCTGGGGCTCATACCGCTCCCACCTCCACCTCCGCCGATTCCGGGTATGTCTCCCGGTGCCTCAGGCTCTGTTGCACCCATCCCAAGTGAATCGGGTTTTCCAACACCCACACCATCCGCTGGCAGTGGCGGTATAGCTCCTCCCCCACCCCCACCCCCTCCTCCTGGCGGTTCAACAACCCCTGCTCCAAGCGGTTCAGACTCATCAACTTCACCACCGACTACCCAACCTTCACCTTCAAGTAAGCCCGGGACATGTGAAAGTATTTGCGGAGGTCGCACGGTACTCGCGATGCGCCTTGACCCTGCTTCTACTACTCCTGAAATCGCTGGAAACCTGTTTGATCCCATTGGCGGAATGCCGGTTGTGATCGGGCGAATTCCTGGAGAACACACCTTTTATACCGGACTTGAAAATAGTGACCGTAATGTGGATGTAAAAGTATTCCAACAAATATCTCTAGCGGCAGCCAGTATGGAACTGATTAAACGCGGTCTGCTTGGAAACGAGAATGCCGGTGGTGTCAATCCTGGCCTGGGAGGTATTACGGCCGCAACTCTTCAAGACGCAGCAAATGGTAATGGTAATACTTCTGAGCGCACCAAGAATATCGCCTTTTACATAAAATCGATCATGGTCAAGGACGGTGCAGCTGCAAATAACATTAATCAGTTAAACCTGCCACCACCTCCACCTCCACCACCATCGGGATCGACTTCGCCAACCCCATCTGCCAGCCCGAGCGCCTCGGCTTTTCCTTCTGAGAGCCAATCACCTTCGCCCTCTGCGAGCGCAACGGTAAACCCTTCTCCATCAGGCAGCAGCGCTCCAGATCCTTCTGTAAGTTCATCACCCTCGACATCACCAATAGGCAGTGGTCAACCTTCCGTTCCTCCACTTCCACCACCACCATCACCAAGTACTTCTGCAAGTGCATCACCAAATCCATCTGATTCACCGCTTCCTACACCAGGTGATAGTAGCAAGCCCACTC
>CAZLFD010000027.1:16877-20207 GCA_964558715.1 uncultured Candidatus Peribacteria bacterium
CCCACTCTTCCCAGGGAAGAGGCAATCAGTAAATTAAAGGGTGAACTTGAGTATCTCAAATCTGTTGATCTCGATGCCGCATTTCCACGCGGTGTGAGTGAAGCCGAATGGGCAACGACTTTCGTGCAAATGCTTACTTTTTGGACTGGTGGCGCTTCTATTAACACTTGCCTGATCAAAGATGATTCAGTCGCCCACAAAAATTTTAGGGCGAGTACAAGAAAGGGCAATCAGTGCGGGCTCGACCATAGTAATGGTGTCTCACCGCTACTCCTGTTGCACGGTGAAGAAGCGATAACGTTGCGACCAGACTTCATCGATACACGCATTGTATATGCTGACCGTGAGTTTGACAGTGATGAATCGTATGCATTCGCATCCGGGAAAAAAGAACCGCTCTTCTACCAATATGCATTTACTGATGATTTCTCGACCGAACGTGCGGGGAGTATGTGTGCGCAACGCAAAGATCTACCCCTGCTCTTAAGCAGTATCGAAGAAACCTACGAGCTTTCACCTGCTGAAAGCACTATTTTGGCTCGCGAAATCTACAATGAACTTCCTTTGATGGCTGAAACAGATTTCATCGAAATCTTATTTGCTAAGCCACAAGATGTTGCCCAGCGTATCCGCTGGACAGGGAACGGAGAACTGCTTTCGCTGTTCCAACTCTTTTTTGAACTGACTCCACGCGCTTGTGACACTCTAGCTCTTGAGCCACCTCACATCGAGGTAACAGCAGAGCGCGCTGGATTTGAAGTCGGTTTACTGAAATAAGCCAATTCACTTTTTCTTTTCTTCTTTTTTTCTCACATGAAAAAAACACTTCTCATTGTCGGAGTTGTCGGCCTCGTCGGTTTGGTCGGATTCCTTCTCTTTGCCGGATCAACCGAGCAAAACGACCCAATCGTGCAAGACACGCCCCAACCGACACACGCAGCTGCACCGTCGCAACAGCCGACTGCAACCCCAGTTGCTACCCCGGTCGAAACCGCGGCACCCGCCGAGGTCACTTCCGAAGATATCTCTGAAGCCATTCTCTCTGTAGAAGATGATGCAGAGCTGGCATTTTTGACTCCTGAACAAAAGAAGGAGTTGACTGCTGCCAGTATCGGGACTAATGAAGCACGCGCTCGTCTGGAGCAGGTGTATACGGTCAGTTGGAAAGATACTGATTTGATCGGCAAGATGCCAACGCTTCCTGAAGAAGCTCCGGTCTACTTGCTTGATCGCCCGACCAATGCCGATGTCTTCGATGTCGTTAAAAGCATCGCTGATGCCTTTGGTATTGAAGGGACCGTTATCCGTACCGACCAGCAAAACTATGCGGTCGCAAACATCATGACGGGCGACTACTACTTGTACTACGATCTTTTCCACTTGACCTTCGATGCCGAATGGCTCGAGATTCCAGTTGAGAATAGTATCGAAGGTGTTCAGGCGGCTTTGCAAGATGCCGGGCTGCTTAACTTTCCGGTAACAACTACCGAAGATGAAGATGAATACTATTTCTGGTATCGCTTCACGCCAGACCTCGCCTTGCCGATCGTTTCTATGGAAACTCCTGGCGATGATAGTGTCTTTGAGCCAGGAAAAGTCGGTACGATCGATGTAGCCGTTACCGAAGACGACACCATCCAAGAGATCAAAAGCGGATTTCCAAACATCAAAGAAACCGACACAGTGGCTTTAGCTGATACTGCTACATTGTCTGAAAAATTTGCCGCTGGCTCTTTCCGCTTGGGCAGCGTCGATTTGCAATATCCAGGTGCACTTCCACTCGAAGACAAACGTGCCTTCTTTGAGCTCTCTGGTGCAAATGCTATTAGCATCTCTGATGCCGAGATCAGCGATGTCGAATGTGGATACTTTGTCGAGACCGAAGAAAACTTGCAGGCTCTTTTTGCGCCTGTTTGTATTGCCAACGGTCAAGGCCGCGTCGACAGCTACTCTGTTCTCTTTCGCGTTGTCGTTCCAGCAACAGAATAAGTAACGGACTCGTCAACACCGACATACCGAACGAGAAGTAATGGTACCGGGGAATCCCACGCGGGTTCTCCGGTACTTTGGCAGAAAACCCTCGCAAAAAACTGACCAAAAGGAGTATAACCCCATTGTCTCTCATGCAGTAAACACATGAATCCCGATCCGCAACAGATCGCCGTTATCGGCGCAGGCAACATGGGAACCACCTTAGCGAACCTCTTGGCAAATAATGGCCATTCTATTCACATTTGGGATATCAACCATGAGGTTTTAGATGAGATTGCCGAAAAACACACCAACAGCCGCTACCTGCCCGGTGCGCGACTGTCTACCAAAATAAATCCGTATCGTGATATTGTCGAATGCATCAAGGGAGCAGATATGATCATTGTCGTGGTTCCTTCTCAATTCGTCCGTAAAACGGTAGAGCTGTTTGCGGACGCTGTTGTTGATGGGCAGATTATCCTCAACTGCGCAAAAGGTATCGAAGACAAATCGCACATGTTTATGGCGGAAGTGATCGAAGATGAAATCGATGCGCGTTTTTATCATCAGATCGCCGATCTCTCGGGCCCTTCGCTTGCAAAAGAAGTGGCCGCCGGAATGATGACCCGTGTAACTGTTGTTTCAAAAAACCAGTGTATCCTCCCAAAAATAAAAGAGGTTTTTGAAGAAGGGAATGACTTTTTTCGCGTTATTGTGCTGATGGATACTGTTGGTGTGCAGCTGGGCGGAATGATGAAAAATATCTATGCGATTGCCGTGGGTATATGCGACGGTGTGCAAGAAAGTGAAAACACGAAAGCCTTTGTGCTTGATGGTAGCTTGAGTGAAATGGCGAAGCTTGGGGTTGCGATGGGCGCATATCGTGAAACCTTTTACGGCCTGTCTGGTGTTGGTGATCTGATTGCAACCTGTTTCAGTGAAAATAGCCGTAACCGTACACTTGGTAAGCAACTCGGTGCCGGTATGACGATTGAAGAAGCGAAAAAAGAAATGGTTCAGGTGACTGAGGGTGTCCCAGCAACTAAAATCATCCATGAACTTTCGAAAAAGCACGATGTTCATCTGCCGATCTCTGAACAGATGTACCAGGTGATATACAAGGGGAAATCAGCGCGCGAAGCAATGCGTGAACTGATAAAAATCGTTCTTTAGCCATGCCGTATTTTCCTAAGTTTGACAGACAAGAAGTGCGTCGAATTGTCGGTGAAGTCTTACCCGAAGCATCAAGCAAGCAGATTTAATATATTTCTCATCATTCGGATGCATTAGGAATGCAGGTCTCGAAACTGAACTAAGCCCCAATTCTCGTGACAGATGAGGCAAGTCGCTGTCGGTAGT
>CAZLFD010000028.1:0-18533 GCA_964558715.1 uncultured Candidatus Peribacteria bacterium
TTTTCTGATCTACTGCAAAGAGATATTATTAGTATCTTACGTTAGCACTCTCAAATCATTTAGTTGCGAGATTCCTGTTTCCACCCAAGGCGGCACCTGCAACAGGACTGACGCAGTTTTGGGGTTCAATTCGTCATTCGTAATTTGACATTTGTAATTCCTCGCTCCAATATTTTTGCAAATATTACTCAACCAACATGAATAATCCGCGCCTTTATGTTGTCTTGCTCGGCGGCGAAGTGCAGGGCTGCCATGTCGAGATGCACGACGTGCGTTTTGTAATAGGTGAGTCGATCGAAGATTGCTATCCGCAACTACGCAATGAGTGGGTCGGCACGCCACAATCGCTGCATGTGGATGCGTATCTTGCTCTGAAGTTCGTCGATGGTTTTGAGATTTCACTCGGACAAACTCCGGCAAATTCAGAACAAAAACTCTATTTTGTAAATACTGGCGCGTATGATTCAGAATTTTTTGGCGAAGTACACGAAATCGGCTTTTATGTGGCAATTAACGTGGATGAAGCAAAACAACGCGCCAAAGCAGAGCTGCTTGCAGGTAAAGGGCAGATTCATAAAGATAATCTGTACGACGTGGATGATTGTATCGCGCTTAGCAAAATTGGCAATTGGCATATTCATTTGCAAGCGACGGATAAAGTTCAGCAAATCAAACCGGATTGGTTTGGGTATGATACAAGAGTGCAGACTGACAAGTAATTGGTAGTCAAACTTCAAAAACTCAATCTGTTCGACAAGATGGCAAGAATACAGTTGCACAGCAAGAGGCCAACCGTATGGGCATTCTGCATTCTGTGTACTTACTGCTTGCATACTTGTCAAAAGTACCTTCCGCTCCACATGTTCAACTTGATGTAGATCAAATCGATGAAGGTTCGAAAAGCATCTCGCACGGGGCGAAAGCGAGTTTCTACCGAGTTAAACCAACTCACGGGCACTTCGGCAATGCGGTAATTGAGACTTTTTGCGATAACAAGCAGCTCGACATCAAACCCAAAACCGTGCACTTTTTGGCGGGCAAATATCTGTTTCGCCGCTTCGTGAGTAAACAGCTTAAAACCACACTGCGTATCGGCAATCCCATCGATCAAAAACATGCGGATGATAATATTGCCAAAACGCCCGATAAAAATACGGAGCTTAGATTGCTTACGCCGCACCTTGCTATTTTTTAGCCAACGCGAGCCGATGACGATCTCATTGCCGCGTGTGCGCTTTTTTAACTCGGAAAGTTCTTCGATCGGAGTGGAATTGTCGGCATCGGTAAACAGAATATATTCCCCCTTGCTAGCATTAACGCCAGTTTTGACGGCAAAGCCTTTACCGCGGTTTTGCTTGTTGGCGATTACCCGTAGATTGGGAATTTTCTCGTAGAGTTTCTTCACGTGCGACACCGTGCCATCGGTGCTGCCATCGCTGACGACGATGACTTCGGCATTGATCTCATGCGTAACAAGGTAGTCATTGATAAGGATGAGAGTATTTCTGATGCGGTTTTCTTCGTTGTAGGCTGGTACGATAATGCTGAGTGTAAAGGGAAATGTGTCGGGAATATTAAGTGCAAGTTTTTGGCCTTTAAATGTCCAATACTTGTTTGCGAAAAAATTCCACGACAGTACGATGACCGAAGTAATCGCTTTTGCCAAAACCGGGTCGATTCCGCGCAGCTCATAAAACACAAACATAAACATCCAGGTGAGCACCAGTCCGACCAATGAAACCAGGAGGAACTTGATCCACAATTTACGGTAATTCTTCGACTGATTGCCGAATGTCCACGTTTTATTGAGGATGAAATTATTGGTGACGGCCAAAAAAAATCCCACCGTCGCGGCGGCAATCGGGTGCATGATCGCGTAGTGAACAGCCAAAAAATAAACCGTCAAAAGGTCGATTGCCGTACCGACCACGCCAACGACACAGTATTTAAAAAACGGAAGAAATTGCCGCAAGACATCGATTGAATTCCGCATTTCTTTTGTTTGTGAGCGCAAAAAAACTATCACTATTGTACCGCGAATCGATAGAAATTTCCAGTAACAGACTGTCAAAATCGAGTGGTGGTCGCACCAGGACTTGAACCTGGGACCTCAACATTATCAGTGTTGCGCTCTAACCAGCTGAGCTATGCGACCACAAAACGCCAAGGCATTATTCCGCTTTTAGCTGTCGAAATCAAGCAAAAATAGGTGCGACGGCACAAGGAATCACTTCTACAGTTTTCCAGACTTCACCGACGACATACGGTTCACTTTCTAACCAAAAGTCGAGTTCGCTACGCGAATGAAAGTCTAGTATCATAATCGACCCGCTCATCTCTCCTTCATCATTTTTGAGTGCCAAAGCATACAAAAGTATGCCTGCCTTCTGCATCTGCGCGCATTGCCCCAAATGTTGATCGCGCACCGCCAGGCGCCGCTGCAGCGCTTCGGCATCCTCGCCATCTCGTCCGATTACGACAAATTGCATAGGTTAAAAAAATATGGAAAAAGAGTAATCTATGCAGCCTCCGTTTTGCAAATAGCCTTGGCAGAAGTGCTATGCCAAACAGGTAAGCAACCAAGAACATGTAAAAATTATATTGACAAGAAACCGCGAAATCACAAGAATGCCGGTGAGCATGTTCAGGTACCGGTTCCTTGCAACGAGCGAAAGTGAGTGTAAGCGATAGGATACAGACAGTGCTTACGCCCTTTCTTTTTTCATTAGGACTATGTCCGACCAAAATGCAAAACTCTTCGTGGGTAGCCTTCCATGGCGCACGACAGAGGAAGCTCTCGGCGAGTTTTTCTCGCAAGCAGGTACTGTTGTATCTACCGCCATTATCGTCGACCGCGCGACTGGCCGCTCTAAAGGCTTCGGCTTTGTAGAGATGTCTTCGCCAGAAGAAGCGGCGAAAGCTGTTGAAACACTCAACGGTAAAGATTACGAAGGTCGTGAGATCGCCGTAAGCATCGCTCGCCCACGTGAAGAGCGACCACCTCGCGACTACTAAGAAGCGAGCCTCATAAGATATGAGTAAAAAAGAGCCCTCGTAAAGAGGGCTCTTTTTGATTCATTTTTTGCGTCATTCCTGTTGTAGGATGTAATTTGCGCGAAACCAAGAACCTTACGATGACTTGCTTATCCTTATTCTGCCACTCCAAACGAGACTTCTCTCACACTAAAAAATCACTTTATAGCTCATGATAGGTGGAGGTGACGCAAATGCGAGGGGGCTTCGCTGTTCGCCGTTTGCAGTTTGGTTTTCGCTGCCGCTACGTTAAATCCGTAAACGGATTGAATGCCACTTCCCAGTAATATCCATCTAAATCGGCGAAATAGCCCGAATAGCCACCCCAGAATACTTTTTGCCCGGGCTTGATAATTGTGGCTCCGGCAGCTTCGGCCTCCATTAAAGTGGTATCCACATCTTCTGGCGATGACTCATTGTGCGCCAGCGTGAAGCCGTGAAACCCGCTCCCCTTTTCTGAGATACCAATATCTTTTGCTAGCTCTTTGCGCGGAAACAAGGCGAATCGCGCCGAAGCGCCATCGGTATAGAAAAAGGCGATTTTGTCAGTGTTGTCTTCGGTTTCGAGTATAAAGCCCAAGCGTTGATAAAAAGCGATAGACTTTGCCAAGTCTTTTACGCCAAGGGTGATGATAGAGACTTTTGGTTTCATGGAATGCAAAAAGCATCGGTTAGCGTAGCACTTCGTAGACAAAACACAAACTGCGCGTTACACTCGCTCACAACTAATAGATACGTATGGATTTAGGGCTGAACAAAAAAAACTGTGTCGTTTTCGCTGCCAGCAAAGGGCTTGGATTTGCATGCGCCAAAACACTCGCCGAAGAAGGCGCTAACGTGGCGATCTGTTCGCGCTCTGCAACGAATGTCGAACACGCCATCAAAGAGTTAAAAGAGTTGAATCAGGAATCGAAGATGATCGGTTCCGCACTGGATTACACAAATCCGGCGGAATTGGCTTTTTTTATCAATCAGACAAAAAAGGAGTTTGGCAGTATCGACGTGCTTGTGTGGAACAGTGGCGGCCCAAAGGGCGGCAAAGCAGAAGAATTATCGAGCGAAAATTTTGTCGACACCTTTGAGAGCTCGGTTGCGCCAGCAATCGCTGCAACACAGTTAGTGCTGCCTGAAATGAAGCAACAAAACTGGGGGCGGATCATCTACATCACCACTTCTGGTGTGGCACAGCCGATTGCAGGCTTAGCGCTTTCGAATACCAGTCGTAGCGCACTGACGAGTTACGCAAAGACCCTTTCTGCCGAGGTTGCTAAAAATGGGGTACTGGTAAACGCCGTTATGCCTGGGCGCTTTGCGACCGACCGCCATCTTGAAGTAATACGGATTCAATTGGAAAAAAGTGGAACGAGTGTGGAAGAGCAAGAGAAAATCGCTCTCAGCAAAATCCCCATGAACCGTTATGGCAACCCAGATGAATTTGGTGCATTTGTTGCCTTTCTTGCTTCGCAAAAATCCTCGTACATGACCGGTGGCAACTTTGCGGTAGATGGTGGAGCAATTATCGGGATGCGGTAATTCTAAAGCTCTTTCACATAAAACGATTCTTCGCCATAAATCATCTGCAATTCTCCAATTAGCTTGAATCCACTGCGTTCGTGAAATTTCTGTCCCATATCGTTGATCGTTTCAGTGGAACTGATATATTTTTCGAATTTTTGTTTACGCAAAGTTGCTTCAAACTCGGCAAGTAGAGCGCTTCCGAATCCGTGCGATTGCAACTCAGGAATAATCTTGATAAGTGCGAGAAAAGGCGTATTACCCCACAACATTTGGTAGAGCAAATATCCCACAATTCGATTATCGACTTTGGCGACCAATATCCGCTTCGCTATTAAGTTTTCTGCCACGAATTCTTCGGGGTGCTCGTACGGATCCGTGAATAAGGAGTTTATCGCCAATAATTCATTTGCGTCTGCTTCAGAAGCCAAGGAAATTTTCATACACGAAATAACTTTTGTCCCTCCAAGTTTTACTCAACATTCAGCAACAGTAAAGCAACCACTGCAAAAGCGATTCCGGTCATCTGGTAGTAATTCATGCTTTCGTGGTACACAAACACACCAATCATTACGGTAAAGACAACTCCTAAAAGTAGCCAGGTACTGCCCATGGTGGTAAGACTGCTGTTGTGAAGCAAGACCGGAAGCCAAGCAAGCACACTGACAATGTAGGCAAGGAGTACAAATATGAGCAGTGGCCAGCTTGGATGCAAGCTCCACTCTTTTGAGAGGTATTCACCTAAGCCGAAAAATATCGCACTAAAAAGCAGCCATGCAACTGCTGGAACGAAAAGAAGATATGACATAAAGTGAAAATGGGAAATGTTTGTTTTAGTGGTCGGGGCAGCAGGACTCGAACCTGCGACCTCACGGTCCCAAACCGCGCACTCTAGCCAACTGAGCTATGCCCCGAACAAGCAGCAAGATGGAAGTTGCAAGTCTTAAGACTGCCTCAATCATCCGTGTCGAATTGTAAAAGAAGACTTCGCTGCCACAAATAGACAGCCGTGGCATTGTGATGCAATCGGAAAAAAATTGCAAGAAGAAGTGAAAACCTACATACTCCCACACGTGGGTACAAGCGTTCAGTCACTTCTTGGCAAGCCGATTCTGCATGATGGAAAAGCCGTTGGAGCGGTTAAAGCCGTATTTTTTAATAGCGAAACCGGCAAATTCACCGGTGTGCAAACCGATTCACAAAAAGGGTATTCGGCAGAAGATGTTCTGATCGAAGCAGAAGCCATACACACCACAGCGAATGAGCCGCGCACAATCGAAGGAGAAAACTGGCTCGGGTTTGAAGCACAATCTGCCAAAGGGAATCATCTTGGCACGATTTCAGATGTTGAATTTGCACCAGATATGCAGATTATGACCAAACTCTTGGTAACGCAATCGATTTTGTTTGTACCCATACACAAGCGCACTTTTTCATGTGATAGGATCATTGATGTACGCGATAAAACAGTAGTTTTTAATTGCGATACTACGTTGCAAGAAAAAATCCCCGCTGCCATAAACAGCGCGCGCATGGACATTTCTCCATCACAAGATCGTTGTTACTCTCCTACAAAAGCGGCTGCCGAATCGGTCAACTGAGCACAGTAAGAATATCCTTGGTCACTTTTTCAATCGGTTGATTGCCATCAACTCGAAGCAACTTGCCTTCTTCATCGTATTTATCAATCACCGGAATCGTTTGTTCTTGATAATTATCAATGCGGGTTTTGATGACCTCATCGGTGTCATCCGCGCGGCCACGTTCTTTCATGCGCGCAATAGCGATATCACGCGGGAGCTCTAAGAATAGACAAATGGTTTCTCGCTTGGCTTCGCTCAAAAGCGCATCGAGCGATTCTTTTTGCACCATGCTCCTTGGCAGGCCATCGAAGATGACTTTTTCATCAGCAGACACACCACGTAAAAATTCTGCGACAATCTCTATGACGATCTCATTCGGCACGAGATTTCCGGCATCGATAATGCTTTTTACCTGACGGCCCAAATCGGAATCACTTGCACGGATTTTACGCAGCTCCGCGCCCGCTTCAAAAATCACATAGCCGAGTACTTCAGCGATGATCTGTGCTTGCGTGCCTTTTCCTGAACCCTGCACCCCGAAAAGGATGATATCTTTTTGCATTACGCGAGTTTGTCGTAATTGTGCGAAATCAGCTGCGCGTTAATCTGGCGGATCAGTTCGAGTACTACACCGACAACGATAATCAGACCGGCTCCAGAAATGATGAGGTCGCTCGAGCTTAATGGTGAAAACATGGTAAAGACAATCGGTACTAAGGCGACAAAGCCGAGAAACGAGCCACCCCACAAGTTCATGCGGTTACTCACGAACTCGAGATAGTTTGCCGTTTCTGTGCCCGGGCGCACACCAGGAATAAAGCCACCGCGCTTTTGGATATTTTCCGCCACATTTTCGGGACGAAAGACAATTGAAACGTAAAAGTAACTAAAGGCAACGATGAGCGCAAAATACATCAAGAGGTATTCAAAAGTCGGCCGCTGGGTATTGAAGTGATTCGTCCACCAACTCGCCGCCGCTTGCAACCACTCAGATTGCGCCGAAGTGAAGAGCGACGCCATCACACTTGGAAAGGTGATCATCGAAATAGCGAAGATAATGGGGATCATTCCGGCCTGGAGCAAGCGGATCGGCAGGCTCGACTTTTCGCCGGTCGTATTGCGTGAAGCATTGATAATGGTGATCGAGCGCTGCGCATCCATCACGACAACGGTGATGATCAGGAGCACTCCCGAAACCGCGACAAACGCAAGAAACGGAAAGATTTTCGCCGTATTTCCGAATTCTGCAGCCGCGACTAGGTTTCCGATCACGCCCGGCATCGCCGAAATGATACCGGTAAAGATAAGTAGTGAAATACCATTTCCAATGCCTTTTTCGGTAATCAACTCACCAAGCCACATAAGCAGAATGGTTCCCGCAGAAATGGTGATCATCGCCGGGATGATCTGGCTAGGGTCAGAGACATCGATAAACTGATCGCTCCCTGGTACACCACGCGAAATAAGCACGATCATTCCATACGATTGCGCAAGCGCGAGCGGCAATGTAAGCCACCGTGTGATGGAGGTAATAGTACGCTGCCCCGATTCCCCTTCTTTACTGAGCTGCTCTAATTTTGGCACGACCACGGTCATCAACTGAACGATGATCGAGGCGTTGATATATGGCGCCAAACCCATCATCACGATAGAAAAGTTCTCCATCGAACCACCCGTAAGTGCGGCAAAAATCGCCAATGCTCCACCTCCTTCAAAAAGTTCTTTAATCGCACCTGGGTCGACCCCTGGCACGCTGATATGCGCAGCAATACGAAAAATAAAGATGATTCCCAGCGTAAAAAGAATCTTGTTACGCAGTTGGGTCGAGTTCCAGATACGGGATAAATACTCCATTGGGGCTAGATAAAACGAACGAGGGCAAAAAATTGCCAAGTGATTTTGCCCCCTTTTTCCTCATCTTTCAAGCAAAAAACTGCCCCTGCGGTCGGTGTTGTGGAATTTGAGCATTTCGTCAGAAATAATAGTGCCGCTTGCATCAACGAGTCGGGCTTTTTTGTGCTCGGCACGGGGTAAAAAAAGTGTTTTTAGGAGTTGGTTCCAGCGCCTTCCAAAAGCGATTTCAAGCGAGGTGCGGATGCGGGAATCGCCCTTGGAGATTTCGGCCAGATCTGCGGAGAAACGAACTGCAGCTCCCAGTGAACGCGATACAAACTCCTGATTTTGGGCGATGACGGTATTTGCAACACTACTCCCAAAAACTGGTATCAGAGTCGCCGTCCATAAAGCGAGATATGGATCATGCGGTTGTAAGGCGATTTTTTCCATATTCAGCGCATTTTCGGTGGCAAAAAACGATAGGCAGAATCTGCCGGCGATGTTATTTCCGTGTCGCCGTAATCTGAGTATATGCAGGATGCACGTGACAAAACAGCGCGCCACCCACAATCGACTGGCATCGGTGACGATAAACAAATCAATATCAGAGTGCTGAGTCGCTGTGCCCAGAGCGACCGAGTTGCAGAGAAATGCCGCACGCACACCGGGTAGATGACGCAGGAGTGGAATCCACCGCTTGGCTTTTTGGAGATATTTGCGATTCCACACGTTATCGAGGGATGCACGTGGGAGCTGCAGATATTGAACGAATCGGCGGTCTTCTGATTCTATTGGAGACTCATGCTCCCCCTCTAAAAACCCACCATTTGCAGGAGTGACGAAAGTTGAGTGTGCTGTCTTTTGCAAATTACTGCTTGCTGCTTGCTTATTCCTAATTGCGAATTGCTTTTCATCTGGCCGAAATCCCAGCCGCGCATACACTCGCCGCACTTCCTGTAACTCGCTCATGTTCGGCGAATGAAGAAATAGTCTGAGTACACGGCGATTTCCACTTCTCCGAGGGTTTTGTACTTTCCGGCATCGGCAACAACAAGAAAATCCCGGATTTCTAGGGTCAATTCCATAACCGGCACTTCGGGGTAAAAAAGTTGGCGAATCACTTCGAATTGCAATATTTCTGCTAACTCAGCGAATTGCGGACGGCTAGTGCGGATTTCTTTGGCATCGGGTTGTTCTTGCGCCGCGAGAAAGCGTTTTGCTTCGGTCTCTAAAAATTCTTGCGTTGCGCGAAACACGCGCGCTTGTCGCCGAATCCGTTTGCCGAAATCAGGAAATTTTTTCTGCAGCAATGGGCAAATCTCATTCCGCAAATAATTGCGCGAATAATCACTCTCCGCATTCGTTTCATCCTCTTGGTGCGCGATATTGTGCGAATCGAGATACATGAGGATTTCCGCCTTTTGCATGTGTAAAAATGGTCGAAAGAGTTTCGTTTTCGCATCAAACGGCTTGATTCCCGAAAGCCCGGCGATTCCCGAGCCGCGCAAAAAACGGAATAAAATCGTCTCTGTTTCATCATCGGCATGGGTACCCAGCGCGATTGCATCGGCTTTGAATTCTTCGGCAACAGATCTCAAGAAGGCCATCCGTTCCTCACGCGCTTTCCCTTCGGAGTGTTGTGGATTCTGCCAGGTGTCAGTGAAAAACTGGACATCATTCCGTTTTGCCCATTGGCGGCAAAACTCTGCGTCTGCTACAGATTTGGCGCGCAACGCATGGTCAAAATGGGCTACTGCCAAATGTTCATTTGGGATGATGCGTACCAGTTTCTCAGCCAAAAAAACTGAATCCGGCCCACCAGAAAGGGCAATCACAATTCGCGGATTTGGTGGTAGCCAACGCTGCAGCTTAGCAGATAATGTCTTGGCGGACATTTTGTTTTTCGACACGGAAAACACGAAACAGTTTTAAAAGATCAAAGATCACCGCCATAAATAGCACCGAGAAAAAGGAAAAAAGAATAGTAAATGGAGAAATAATGAGGAAGATCAAAAAGCCCCACACTGCCGAACGCGGTATTCCATAGGCTTCGACCGCATCAAATAAAGCACTGTTTTCAAAATCGTTGACAAACTTTTCTACCAATTCTTCTGCCACCGACCGCTCGCTCGTGGCATCCATCCCGCCAAATAGCGGATTAACCAGTAGTTGTGCTTCGACTTGAGTGGCGACCTCTTCACGCAAACGCGCTTCACACTCGGCATTTCCTTGGCATAAAGCAATGTTATCTTCGATTTCTTTATTGATCAGATCTTGTATCGAGTAATCGAGCGCCACACTTTCGCCATCGATTTCGACATTTTCGGGTATCATCTTCATCACCAAGCTGCCAGCATTGGCTTTGATGAACTCATCTGCTACCGGCGCGACGGCGAACGAGGTAAAAAAGAAGAGGATAAGGTATGCAGTGGTAATCGGGCGGCGGATATCGGTACTAAAATGTACACGCACCCGATTGCCGATGGTTCGCTTAATAACAAGAAAGACGAATGCAAATGGCACGCCAAAAATCAGTAGAAAATGTAACCACGCCTGAAACAGCAGAAATCCAAAAAGCACCGGGTACAAGAGTGGAATCAGGGTAAACCAATAGGTACTCTTAATAACGGCTGCGAAGACCACACCCGAAAGCGCCAACAGAAAAAAGATAAAGATGGCGATGTAGCTGACCCATGAAGTGCTCAGCGATGCATCCAAAAATTGTGTTATAAAACCACCTAAAGAGAAGCAGAAGAGCACAAAAGCCAATGCCGAAATACCAAGCAACGCCAACGATTTTCCGTTCGAAATCATGAAATCAGGTGTTAAGTCCGACTAGGCCAAGAATCAATCCGAGTACAGATGCCGCCGCGCCGATGATCCAAAAGCGCATGACAATCTGTGGTTCTGTCCAGCCGACGGCCTCAAAATGATGATGGATCGGTGCTACGCGAAAGACTTTTTTGCCATTGCGCAGTTTTTTTGACGTCAGTTGGATAATAACACTGAGTGTCTCGACGACGAAGATGAATCCGATTAAAGGGAGAATCGCCACCGCATCGATCATCATTGCGATTACACCGAGCGTAGCGCCAAGTGATAAGCTGCCGGTATCACCCATAAAGAATTTTGCCGGCGGCACATTAAACCACAAAAACGCGAATAGTGCCGCGACGATCAACGCGCAAAAAAGCGTGAGGAACTCGTGCCCACGAAAGAATGAGAGGGCACCATAGGTGGCAAAAGCGGTGATAAGCAGGCCGCCTGCCAAACCATCGAGACCGTCAGAGATATTGACCGCGTTTGCCGTACCGACGATAACAAAGATGTAGAGCAAAATCGCCCAAGCGCCAATATCGAACACGCCGATTCCCGGCAGCGTGATTTCGGTATATTCCAGGCGAAAGTAAAACCACATCGCTCCCATTAGAGCGAAGAAAACAATGAAGAGCATCTTTGGCGCTGCCTCGATACCTTTCTTTTTACCGATCTTTCGCGCATTCCAAAAATCGTCAATCAGGCCAAAGACACCCATCACGATCAAGGAGAAGAGTGGAAGGTAAACCTCGGATCGCTGCAAGAGTGATTGATCGATAAAACCCAAAAAAGCGAGGTAACGCGAAAGCAGGATGACGATGAGTACCGAAGCCCAAATCAAAAAACCGCCTCCAGTCGGCGTGCCAGCTTTTTTGGCATGCAGTTTGCGAAATATCTTGGCGGGTCGGCCATCGCTCGTGTGCTCACGGATTTCTTGCTTGATATTCCATTTCTGCACATAGTGATAATAAAGCGGTTGCAATAAGAGAAAAACGACAAAGGCAGAGGCAGAATAGCTGAACAGAGCGATTAGAAAGCGGAGAATGTCAGTGATTTCAGCCACAATTACGAGAAAGGTTTCTGCGGAATTTTGGCAGATTTCGGGGCAAAAGGGAAATCACTCATCCGAAGATATGTCAGAAAAAATAAAGAATCCTCGCTCATGTCCATCCCATTCTGGTCGCATCGCTTCAGTAAATGTATCCAGAGTTTCCTCCCACAATGACGGATTGTTGCCATACGGGTCAGAGACTTGCATCGTTTCGGTCTCTGTATCAAAGCTCGAAACAAGCACAAAGTGGGCAAAACGTTCCTGCCCAGCAAAAAAAGTAAGCTCCGACTTAAATCCGCACCAGGCGTAGAGCGGCATGATGTCATGACCGGCCTCTATATGCTCTATCACAAAAGCATGCGGTGCGGCTATCTGTGAAATAGGAAAAAATTGCGCCAATACGGGCACCTCTAAATCTTCGAGCACCTGGTTCACATGGGCTTCATCGATCGAGCGGACGTCATAGCCAGATTCGAGAATGACTGCGGTGGTCGGAAACTGCAAGGCATACGCATCTTTAAATTCGGCCGTGACTTTGATGCCAAGCAAAAAAGCGAGTTGTTCTTGATCGATCCATACACCCCGCCTTAGGGCGACCATGGCAACACAGGTAGGAAAGCAAAGGAGTGGCTTTTGAACGAGATGCTTGTAATCTTTATTAAGAATCATAAGAATGTCTTCAGCTAAATTAGAGGCAAGAACAGGTCTACGGTGCCGCTATGAGTGGGGCACATGCTTCTCAGCGATTAGGGGAAATCGATTCAGGCGCCCCCTAAAACTTGAATCTGCGTTAGAACGAGCTAACGATAAAACTGCAAAATCTTATCTCGCAACAGTGGGAATGTGACATACCCTGATTGCTCATGAAAATGTCCTGCACTCGGTATAAACGAAAGTTCAACACCAAGCTTGTCAGCGAGCTCTTCGCCATTTTTTAATCCGACATACGGGTCATCATCAGACTGAAAAACCATAAAATGCTCAGCCTTTTTTTTGATATTTTCAAAATCAAATTCAAAACCGCTGAAACTTTTATCACGCTCGTAATTGAGTATCGGATCAATTCCTATGGGAGTCCCTGCAAAGCATGCAGCTTTTACAGCATGATCGCGTTTTTCGAGAATTCTGAGAGTAAAAATTCCGCCAAGGCTGTGACCAATGAATATTGTTTCTTCAGTAATGAACTGCTCGTAATCTTTTAAGACTTCGAACCATTCTTCGATTTTTGCCTGCACTACCGGCGGTGACGGAAACTGTGGTACAAACACTCGAAAATCATTCCGTTCTAATTCTTTTTTTAACCAAGGAAACCAGTTTTCTTCGGGGTGTCCTTCTGTGCCGTGAACAATGAGAACATTAGCTTTCAATTTATCATTTACAATTTGAAATCTGCCATTGCCTGCCGATTCCGGTCAAGCCGGAATGACCCTCCAAGGCACAAAAATTTCTACATTCCCCGCAGCAGTTTCATCATTGCCACGCGTTCTGCGATAATGCGCGTTGTGCCAATATCTTCACGATGAAACACAGGGCCTTTTACTGCTTTGGTCGCTTCTTCTGCCAAATACTGCGCCTCGGCCATGGTATCGGCAATGCCGACCATTGCAATCGCGCGCGAGCCTTTGAGCATCAATCCCTTGTCGGTGGCATCGACACTGGCGTAGTAGACTTTGGCTTCATCTGGCACCTGCACCATATCGATTTCGATTTGTACGTCTTTTATCGGATCATCGGGGTAGCCCTCGGGCACGACATATTTGCAAACTGTAGCTTGCTCGAGAAACTCGATATTGAGGCCTGCCAGGGTTCCATCGATGATTGCCTGACATACAACGATAAAATCGGTGGCAAGAAGTGGGAGTAGGTTGAGCGCCTCTGGGTCACCAAAGCGGACATTAAATTCGATTAGTTTCACCCCATCTTTGGTCGCCATAAAACCGCCAAACAAGAAACCTTTAAACTTTTCATTGCATTCGGCTTGCAGGGCACCAATCGTTTTTACAGCGATTTCTTTCGCGGTGTTGATGTCTTCTTTGCTCAGAAATGGAAGCAAATGATCGGTGTCTGAAACACTGCCCATGCCGCCAGTGTTGGGGCCCTTGTCTTCAACAAAAGCACGCTTGTTGTCTTGCACAACCGGCATCGGCACCACGCTTTCACCATCTACAAAAAACAGAAGTGAGAATTCTTGCCCGATGAGTTTTTCTTCGAGCAGTACTTTACCAGATTTTTCGAGATATTCTTTGGCAAATTTCAGACCTTCCGCAAGTGTTGAAAAATGATCACCTTGTACTTGTACGCCCTTTCCGCCCAAGAGGCCGTCGTATTTCACGACAAACTCACCGCACCCTTTGGAAAAATCTTCCATTCCCATTTCGTCAAAAAACGCCTTGTGTTGCGGATTACCAGGAATATCGTATTTGTTGAGCAGGTTGCGCGCGTAGGTCTTTGAGCTTTCGAGCCGCGCCAGGCTGCGGAGCGGAGCCACGCTTTTAATGCCGATATCTAAGAGTGCGTCTGCCGCACCGATGCCGATCGGATCATCTGGCCCGATGATAGCAAAATCTGGCTTCTCTGCTTCGGCAAACGCCTTCAAAGCATCTAAATCGAGAATGTTGCCCACTTCGATCTTTTCAGCAAGTTTGGCAATACCCGGGTTCCGCGCACTGGCGAAATTGACGATTGTTGGCTTCTTGTTACTTCGCGCCAGTGCTTCGCAAATGGCGTGTTCTCGAGCTCCGTTTCCTACGACGAGGATTTTCATGTCACTACTACAAAAATACGCCTCATATTATTGCAGATACACCGTTAATTGTCACAGAGTAAAACAGGGGTACAGAAAAGATGGGAAACGCCAGATAAAAAAAATACTTGCTCATGCCTTCACAAGTGAAAAATAGGATGATGTCTGAGTATTTTACGGTACAGGTGTCGCTTTAACAGAAAGCCAAAAAATGCTACACTAAAGCTGTAGTAAACAAATACGAATGCGCATCAAATCTGTCGCCATCCGCAATTGGCGTTCCATCAGGGAAACATCACTCAGCTGTTTCGACTTGACGATGCTAATCGGCAAAAACAATCACGGAAAGTCAAACATCCTCTTCGCCATCCTTTTTTTCTTTGGTCGCATTACGCCGGAACGGAGTGACTTTTTTGATGCGGCGAGAGATATTGAAGTAAAAATCGAATTTGAAAAACTGACAAAAACGGAGCAGCAGCGGTTCTCGCAGATTGCGAAAAACGGCAAACTCACCATCCGCAAAACGGTAAAAGCAGGTGATCGGAGTACGAAATGGGCGGCAAATGAAGCAGTACTAGAAAAAGGGGAAGTCGCCGCGCTCACCAAAATCATGGAATACTCTATTTTTGTTCCCGCATCACGGCATAGCCCAGAGGCCACAAACAGCCAGGGCGAATCGCCGTTTTTTCAGCTGCTCAAGGCCATGATCAGCAATATTTCTGGCAAAGCCGTTACGATTGACGATAATTGCCCTGAGTTTGTGTGTGAAACAGGTACCGAACCAAAAAACAAAGATCCGCTGCTTAACGAGATCGAGAAAGAGCTGGATACCGAAATGGAGGCGTGGGGCACGCAGATCCGCATTGAAAAAGAAGAAGGAAAGGAGAATCAGCTACGCCTTAAAACCAGTATCGGCATTACCGATGGTGTAGACACCGCGCGCAAAGGACATGGTTTAGAGCGCGCCCTGATTTTTGCCGTACTCAGAACGTGGATGGCATTTTTAGCACAAGAGAAATCTACCCATAAAAACGAACGGCAATACTTTTTGTTTTTTGAAGAACCGGAACTGTTTCTGCATCCGCAGGCGCAAAAAGAGCTTCATTTCGCTTTTCAAAAGATCGCGGATTCTGGCGCGCAGGTGCTCTTCGCCACGCATTCCAGTTTTTTTGTGGACCTGTCGATGTATCAATCAATCTGCATCGTACATCGCAAAGACAGCATGACCGGTACCAAGGTACACCAGTATTTAGAGGATATCTTCGAGCTCAACGAAGACGTGCGCAATTTTAATATGAACTACTGGATCAACCCCGATCGTGGCGAACTGTTTTTTGCCAAAAAAGTCATTCTTGCCGAAGGCCCGACTGAAAAAGTGATTTTGCCGAAACTGGCAAAAAAGGCAGGGATTTTTCATTACGAATACACAATCATCGATTGCTCGGGCAAATCGAATATGCCTATGTACATCACCTTGCTGAATAAATTCCATATTCCTTATGTAGTGGCGTACGACAGCGATCAGCATAAATATCGCAGCAATCATTCGCGTGAAACAGCGCGTTTACATTCGCAGACAATCGAGGCAAAGATCGACTCGAGCCTGGGAAAATCCGTCATATTTGAAAACGACATCGAAGACGAACTCGAAATGCACGAAGCGGATAAGAAGAATAAGCCGTTTACGGCTCTGCAATACATCGGTGATGCAAAATTTGAAATCGGCGAATCACTGCTCGAAAAGCTGTTCCAGTTGTATGATGATTAGCGGAGTCATTCCGGCTTGATTTGAATCGGTGTAGAGCTTTACGTTTCATTTCTACCCCTCTAACTCCCCCTGCCCCTTCGACAAGCTCCTCTCGACCATGCTCGAGGCAAGCAGGGACTGCGACAGGGGAGAGAAATCGCGACTTACTTCTCGCCTTACTTGTTCTCAAACAAACCGGTGATCTCTTTTTTGAATTCGTCGATATCTTTAAACTGGCGGTATACACTCGCAAAACGGATGTAGGCGATGTGATCGAGGTTTTTCAGTGCTTCCATCACCGCGCTACCGATTTCTTCACTACCGATTTCAGAATGGCTTGCCCAGGCTTCTGCTAAATCGCTGACAATCTCGCGCACGCGGTCACGCGAAATCGGGCGCTTGCCACAGGCAACCATAATACTCGCTTCCAATTTTTCGGGGGAGAATTTTTCTTCTGTGCCATCACGCTTGATTACCAATAAACTACCAGTAGAGATTCTCTCAACCGTGGAGAATCGAAAACCGCATTGCTCGCATTCGCGGCGCCGACGGATGCTGCGCCCTTCGCGCTCTGGGCGCGAATCGATGACCTTGGTATCGGTATGGTGGCACTTGGGGCAAAGCATGAGTGTGGTTTACGAAGCGTATCTTGCCGGAAATCTGTTGATTTTGAAAGTTTGGTGTTAGCAAACTGCAATCAGCAAACAGGAATCAGTCAAAATATCTCACCTCTACCTGTCATGTGCTTGTCGAATAGAAAAAGATGTGATTCGGGTGAAGAAGCAGGGGTGTCATTTTATTTAGAGTGACATGCGTGAATCCGATTGTTACGAGATTCTTGTTTCCTCCCAAATCGCAAATTCACAACGGGAATGACGTAGTGTTGGAGTGTATTTGTAATTCGTAATTTTTAATTCGAGATTTACTAAAGTTGCACTAGCACTGCCCCCAAATCCTCCGCCAATGGAGCGGTAATCTCGACCGCATTGCCGGATTCTGGATGCGGAAAGCCAAGAAAAGCCGCGTGCAAAAACTGGCGCTTTAAACCGTGATGTTTACGGAAATCCTTATTTTTCTCAAAATCACCATGCATGCTGTCGCCGCAGACAGGGTGACCGATGGCGGCAAAATGCGCACGTATCTGATGCGTCCGGCCGGTTTCAATATCCACTTCAAGCAGGGTTGCATCGGCAAACCGCTGCACGACTTTGTAATGCGTAACAGCCCGCTTACCGCTGCCCGTGGTGATCTTCTGCCCGTGCATATGCCGCTCGAGCGCAATATCGATCGTACCCGCATCATCCTTCACTTTGCCGAAGACCAGTGTTTGGTAGCGCTTCTGAAACTTGCCGGTACGGAGTGACTTAAGCAATTCACGCAATGCTTTGCCGTGTTTTGCGATGAGCAGGATTCCGCTCGTGTCTTTATCGAGCCTGTGCGCCAGGCGTGGCGTGATGTCGGGGTACATCGCAGTAAGGATCTCGATCACGCTTCTGCCATACGCCGTACCACTACCAGGGTGCACCGCCATCTGCGCCGGCTTATCGACTACCAGCAGGTCTTCATCTTCGTAGAGGAAACCGATTTTTTCGAGGACCGCCTTTGGGATGATAATATCTTTCGGTTTTGAATCAGTAGCCTTTTTCGCACTATTGCCGGCGATGTAGACGGTCACCTCATTCCCTTCGCTTAGTACCTCTTCGCCTTTGGCACGCGTGCCGTTAAGTTTGATTTTTTTGGTACGCAACGCTTTATGAATACCAGATAATGGAATAGTGGGATACGTTTTGCGTAGCCATTTATGCAGTTTGATGCCGTCGTCGTCTTTTACAATCTCAAATTTTTTCATTTGAAAGAGAATCAATGCGCTTGCTCTCCCCCTAAATTAGGGGGCTCCCGATCGGGTCGAGGACAGGGCTGGAGGAGGTTGTTGGACTCGGATTTTTATCACTTGGTTCATTAATCAGAAATATTCATCTCCGTTCCATAGTTGTATAAATTGCTGATAGGCTTCAACCGCTTCTTCATATCTACCAAGAGCTCTTAAAGCGTCTCCAAGTCCATTGTAAGAAGCGGTATATTTCGGATCAACACTAATTGCTTGCTGATAGGCTTCAATCGCTTCTTCATATCTACCAAGTCCGCTTAAAGCTTTTCCATTATTATTGAGAATATGACACTGTAAGCCAACTTCTGGTTGAAATAGAT
>CAZLFD010000029.1:0-18087 GCA_964558715.1 uncultured Candidatus Peribacteria bacterium
CACCATTCTTTGTGAGTGAAAGAAAAGTGTCACGGGAATTGGGGCTTAGAAGACCCATCATGCGCGGATAACTTTTATTTCTCCTCGTATGATGGTATAATAAAGAGATATGTGAATACCAAAAATGCATCCATTCATTCTGCACCCCCAACTCGGTTTTGCTACTGGCTTTGTCGAGCGAAGGCGAGTATTCAATCGTTCAGAGGCAATTAATGTGGGCCTTGCTGCAGCGGATGATGCTGAGCCGCATCCAAATCCGATGATGGAGGAATTACGGGCTTACTTCGAAACGGAAGTCGAAAAAGGGGAGTATTTTTCCATCACCAAGCGAGATGAGCTTACGAATAACCAAGTGGCAACAGCTGGCGTAACTGCTTTGCAGCAGATTTTTCTAGATGCGGGTATTTTTGAGAGAGCAGAAGCTGCACTTATGGTTTCGAATTCTGAATTTCGAAAAAACCTTGAAGGCATTAAGGCCAATGGTGATCGCTCTTTATTCCGCGCTTCACTCGATGCGTTTGATGATAGTGGATTATACAAACAAGCCGATGGCGACTATGGCCACTCTACACGCTTGGCGGTGGCGTTTTTTCAGTTTGAGCACGACCTCAAGATCGATGGCGCTTTCGGGCGCGGCAGCTTTGAGCGGCTACAGCTTGATGACCTGCAGGCGAAGATCAAAGATGCGGAAGGTGACAAGTTAGCAAGGCTCGAGCAATTACATTCTGCAGTGGATTCTATTGCACCAACTGGCGGGCAAGCTGCAGAGCAAGCGACCCGAGCTCCGTATGGCGTTGGAGATACCGTTATTCAAAGAGGGTATCAGAAAGGATTACGTTACTACCAATCACCTGATGCGCTGCAAAAAGGTCATCTTGAAAATTGGTGGGACTACGGCGTGGAGGGAACGGTGCTCGACGACATGAGCCCCGGAGCTGGCGGGTACGTTAAAGTACGCTTTGCAAATCGTGATGGTGATGAGGTCGAAGGATATGTGTATAAACGCAAAGCAACCGGCGAGCAGATATTAGAGAAGGTTGAGGCTGAAGATCCACCACTGATTCGTGCTGACACAACCACAATAAAACGCGAACCTGCTAGGTCAGATGAAACGCTCGAGCGTATACAAAGTGATGCACAGCAATTCCGGGGCTTTTTGCTGTCCCGGCTCGAGATTGTTCAAGTTATTTGGGATGATGCTGAGGTATTTGCAGAGAATCTGCACGCAAACATCAGCGAAGATAAGGGCTTAATTCGCACACTCATTGCCGAATCTGACTTGGATAATATCTTGAGAAGTCTGAATACGGAAACGACCAGAGACAGTTACCTAGCGATTATGAACTTTCCAGATCAGCTCGCACTAATTGATTGGCAACTGGCCGAAATCAAGGCGGGCACAGAAGAACTAGACGAATCTGTTAAGAGCGAGTTGATTGCAGAGATAGAGGCACAGGCTACTGAAACAAAGGAGACGATTGCCGATGCTTTTACAGCCTTCTGGCGAGAAGTGCAGCTGAAGTTGCAAGCAGAGTCGGAGGGCTCGCCCGATCAAGATGGTGCCAACACCGCAGACAGCGAAAGTGCACCTCCATTGATGGCAGGAGATGTGCTTGATGCTGATGAAGAGTTTACAAGCAATTATCCAGCATTAGCGGCACAGACGGCACACACTTGGTTCAATTTTGATGATGAAAAACCACAACTCAATGCGATCGAGTTCAAAAGAGGTGCCACCATTACAGCAGGAACGCTAGAATTGCTAAAAGAGGCTTTCCCTGCTGCCAATAGTATCATAGATATACTCCTACTTGCAGACGAGGCAGTCTGGAGCAAGATTGCTTTGCTGAAGCTCGATAATAGAGGCGATGGCCTTCAAGTTTCTATCGAAGACACAGAAGGGAATATAATTACCAATTCGGACTATTACAGCGCAGTGGATACGGTCGGATTGTTTATTCGTGAGCATTTTGTAATACCGACTGAGCCGATAGCAGATGTTAGAGTATTGGATATGCTTCTTCCATTCAGAGGCACATCGATTACAGAAAGTGAAGGTGGCGGATACGCAATATCACTCCCTGAATTGTGGCATGAAGATGATATTTCGATTCCATCCGGTGACAGCGATATTGAACCGTTACCCATCACCGGGATCGATATCACTCAAGACCTTCTTAGAATTCCGCGGAGATTTGGCCCAGGGAGCATTAATGATCACGATCACTTTGCTGTTTATTTAATTGAACGGAATCATTTGAGCGACAATCCAGATAAGGCTTTCTTTGACCATATCGCTAACTGGATGAACTCTTCTTATGGGGTATTGAAAAATTCGGAAAAAGTTGTACTACTCTTTAATCGGCTGAGAAAGGGTTCGGAACAGTTTATTGAAGAAGATCTTGAAGAATTATGGAAGCAGGCAAAGCCGATGATTTCAGAATTGTATCAAGCGCCGGAAGAACAAGAGCAGCTTCTTTTAGGTATCGACTATTATTTGGCAGAAACAACAGCGGGGGCAATCGACTATGAGGCAGAAACAACAGGCGGAAATTTACTTTTGGGTGTAGGAAAAACACGATTCACAAACCGAGATTACGAAGGTTGGGTGGATGATGACGGCACGGTAACTCCAGGCTGGTCTGGAGTAAAGCGCTGGGCGTTTCGGCAAGAGCGGCGGGTACCTGGGTTCAACGCTTGGTTCCGCGAAAAGCTCGAGGAACTGAAAATAGAGCTACAGGAAGAGCCTGATGAAGAAGCAGCCTCTGCAGACACCGGTGCAGCTGCAGACGCTCCGTTCGACCTGAATAATACTGAGGCTCTTGAGGAGATTTTTGGAGACCGGGCGGAAACGATTCAGCGAATTCGAGAAAACTACCGTCAGGTTGAGGAAAAAATGAAGATGTCTGCTAAAGAGGCGATCGCCGAAATCACCGTAGAGCAGGCGCAGGCAATACTGTTTGCCTGGGAGAGCGGAGATCGTCTTAATACTATGCGAGAGAATGGACTTGGATCACTCGCTGAAGAATTGGCTGGCAGATTGCAGAACGCAGAACAGGTCTTAGACAGCCTTCTAGATCAGAGTGAAGAAGTATCACAAGAACGCTTAAGCGAAGCTAGAAAAGCGTGGCTACAGGAAATCGATCAGATGTTTGCCGAGGTCTACGAACATGTACACACCCAGCTGGAAAAAAAGGGAACGGCTGCGAATTCTGAATAGCCTAGTACCGAGGAACAGCTCTCTCGCAGAAAGATTATGCCGCTGCCCTTTCCCGATCATCATTCGCCGCCTGCAGGTTTCTGAAATCAACAAATGTCATCCCCAGCTCGTCCGCCCGTAAAGCCGTTTGGATCTGCTCGATCCTTCCCGCGACAAGGTCCTCACTCATGTCATTCATCGATACGCCCACCCGCTGGGCCATTGCCCGGGTTTCGGCGATGTACTGTTGATAGGCGATCGGGCTGGTGCCTCTCAGCAGAGCAGTCCGGTGTTCGGTAAGGCCTTCTTCGACCGCAATTGGGAGGTCAAGCAGTGACTTTTGGAACCGTGCTCTATGTGTGCCTTCATGAACAAGGGCGTGTGCAATCATGTTTTTGTCGGGTGCTACCACCGGTTTTCCAGTCATATAGGCATCATAATCCGGTACCGCTCCGGCGTCGAGCCTGGTAGCGCCGGTACCGCTGTGGCAATCGGCCAGTACGCCGGCCGGTAGATCGGTCACTTCGGGGTCGATGGTTTTGCCAAGGATTCGCTCTGCATCATTTTTCGCAGCAGACAGGATTTCTGCAATACGTGGCAAGATTGATTGCGGTGGTGCCTCAGCATTTTTATCCGCTGCTTGCCATCCTTCGATTCTGTCCGAGAGACGCTCTGTCACTGTCAATAAAAAAGCAATTCTACTTTCTGCTTCCGCCGTAAAAAAGCAAGAAAATTGCAGATTTTTGTGATGACGAGAAGTTGGCAATCCGTCGATTGAAGGGCCCCTGCTGCCCCGCCTAAATCACACCTTTTGCAGGGGAGACCCATGTGTTGGCTATTTTACTTTGCCGTTGCCACTCAGCAGTATCGCCACCCACCGTGTGCTGTCGAAGCGGGCAAGGATGATATTGATGATCACCATGATCGGCACACTCAAGAACATACCGGTGATGCCCCAGATCTTGCCCCACACCGCGAGCGAAATGAGGATGGTGAGTGGGCTGAGGTTTAGTGAATTCCCCACAAAGCGTGGTAGAAACAGGTTGCCGATAGTAAATTGAATAGCACTCAAGATGGCCGCGAGCACCAATACCGGTACTGCGTTATCGAACTCCACGATCGCCGAAAGCAGCGGGAAGATGGTGGCGATGATCGATCCGATAACGGGGATGAAATTGAGGATGAAGGTGAGCAAGCCCCAGAATTCCGCAAACGGCACGCCAAAGATCTTCAGTACCAAATATACGCTTGATGCGGTCAGCAGGCTAGCAAGTGACTGGATGCCGATGTAGGTCTGTATATCATTGTTGATGCGTGCGAGGATCTTCTCGACATTCCTCAACTGACGGCGACCACTAAAGACGATGTCGAGTTTCTTGCGGAACATGCGATACTCCACGAGTAGAAAGATGACGTAGACTAGCACGGCCACGCTCAGGCGGGCGCCATTGCCGATTTCACTTGCGAGGCGGCGATAGAACTCCGAGAGATCCATCTGCGCGATGAGGGCACCAATCGATAAGCCTTCTACCCCAAAGTAATTGCCGATACTGTCGACGCGATCTTGCAGATTGTTTTGATAGTTGGGCAGTTCTTCGATCAGGCTTTGGTAATTAGAATTGACGATAGCGACGACAACATAGATCACCAGGCCGAAAGTGGCGATAGCAAAGATAAACGCGATCCATTCTGGCAGATGCTTTTCGTTACCGAGGGAAAACCGTTGGTAAATAGTCGTCAGGGTGATGAGTACATACCAGACGACCAGGGCAATCGCGAGAGGAATCAAGATGCCCGAGGCCACCTTGAGCAGTAGAATGGTCAATGCGATGGCGACAAAAGCCCCAACAGAAGCCATGAAGCGCTGAAACGGAGTGAGTGATGGGCTGACCATGATGTAAGCAAGAAATTTTACCATATGATAAGAAATGACGGGCATTTTAGCAACGCTCTAAATTACAAATTTCGAATTACAACTGGCAAACAGCAAACAAGAGGTGCCTTATCAGCTTGCTTTCTCTTGATATCGGGCTAACCTCCATTTGGCGACTGCTCTCTTGGCAATCTGACATTTGTAATTCGCACCGTCGAAGTGTTATACATGACGCAGCATTTATTTCTTGATTCTGTGGCTGATAACAAAAAACCATTTGTCTTTCCGATGTTGCTCGAGCTCGTGGTTTTTACGAGTGGGGCGCTCGTGATGATCTACGAGATCGCCGGTTCCCGCATATTGGCACCATACGTCGGCACTTCGGTTATCATCTGGACGAGCCTTATCGGTATCATTCTCGGAGCGCTTAGTATTGGCTACTATCTGGGTGGGCGCATCGCCGACCGCAGGCCGCGCCCCGATGGGCTCGCTTTTTTGCTGTTAGTGGCAGCGCTTCTGATCGGCATCACCACAATCAGCAAAGAGTTTGTATTGCAGATGATCATGGCTTCGCAAAGCGACATCAAAACAGCGGCCGTTATCGCTGCGGTTGTTCTTTTTGGCCCCGCAAGCATTATTCTCGGTACGGTTTCGCCGTTTGCTGTGCGACTTAAACTGTCTGCCGTCAATACTGCTGGTGCTACTGTCGGCACCTTGTATGCACTCTCGACTGTCGGGAGTATTGTCGGTACTTTTTTGGCGGGTTTCTATCTGGTGCCGGCTTTTGGGGTTACGTCTATCCTCTTTCTGCTTTCGCTTACTTTAGTTGGGCTGTCGCTGCTTTTGGCGGCCAATCATTTTGTTGCGACAAAAATCGCCTTTGCCCTGCTGTTTGCTGCCGCTTTGCCATTGGCCGATCCCTTGGTCGGGCTCTCGCCGTTTTATGCCGATGCAAAAGACATCAACACTGTATTCAATCGAGTGCTGATTCGCGATGGCAGCCGCAACGATCGCCCGGTGCGCGAGATGATGATCAGCAATGAACACAGCTCGGCGATGTATCTTGATGGTGATGAGTTGGTATACGATTACACAAAGTTCTATCACTTGGCGCGACATTTCTTCCCAAACTTTTCATCGGGGCTGGTACTGGGTGGAGCCGGGTACTCGTTCCCGAAATCATATTTACAGACGTACCCGAATGCGACGCTCGATGTGGTCGAAATCGACCCCGGATTAACCGAGATCGCGCGGGAATATTTTCGCCTCGAAGATGACCCTCGCCTCACCATCCATCACGAAGACGCGCGCACGTTTTTGAATCGTTCTGAAAAAAAAATCGACGTGATTTTTGGCGATGCCTTCAATTCTCACTACTCGATTCCTTTTCACCTGACGACCAAAGAAGCCGTCGAGCGTATGTACGATATGCTGAGCGAAGATGGAATCGTGATTCTCAATATCATATCTGCGATCGAGGGCGACCAGGGCAAATTTCTTCGCGCCGAATATGCTACCTATCAAGCGGTTTTTCCACACGTGTTGCTCTTTCCGGTACGGGCGCCGAATGCGCCGGAGCGGGTACAAAATATTATCCTCGTCGCATCGAAGAGTAGCCAGCTCCCTTCATCTGGTAGTGCAGATGCCGAAATCGATGCCATGCTCCAGCACTACCGCAATCCTGATTTTGAACTCGACATGCCTGTATTGACCGATGACTACGCCCCGGTCGATTTTTATATCAGCCATATCATCAGGGAGCTCTGATGCAAACAGGAAACATCGAACAGGTTATGGTTTTTTGCTTTCATACGCGCAAAATGAGCATTTGATGATGCGGGTGATTGAGCCGTTTCGGAAATAGAGAAAAACTCTGTCTGAATTATGAATCCTCCTTTGGGAGTTCTGCGGAATCATTTTATTGACATACAAGTAATAAAAGTTTAAAAAAGAACAAATATCGTTTTCAACATGAAAAGAAAGCTCACTATGCCGGCAGTAGCTATGGCGAGTCTTGCCACAGTAGCTTGTCATCCGAGCGGAGCACCCACTGCGCTTGCTGAGACAGTCACTCAGCAGTTCCCTGATGCTACGCGGAAGCAGGTCGAGACACTCGTAGATTTGAATCAAATTTTACAAGAACAGCGCGAGGCAATCAGAGACTTATTGGTCGAACTTGAGGCCAATACACAACCTTGCCTTGCAGCATTTTATCCAGACTATCCAGCTTACTTCGCCGCACCGATTGAAAGTCCGAATGCAGAAGCCAAGATACACCACTTCCAGGCGCTTGTCGCATATGGAGAACTCCACAAAGAAGTACTGCGTATAAGTACGGCGTATAGTGATCGTAAGGCATTTTCTGTCGCAAGGGAAAGAGACATCTATCGCTATTATGTCAATTTGGGGCTTTTTAAGGGGGCGATCATCGACCCAGCGCGCAAATATTTTGCATCTTTAATCAGGGCTAAACCAGGTAAAGAGCAAGTGCGAATCACAGCTGAAACTGATTCTGTAAGTGAGTGGTATAAATTGCAGCATCGTTTATGTGTAGCAACCATGGAAGGCGATGAGGTGAATAGCAAGTAACTTTCGCCGCAATGGGTGCTCCCGATTCATCGGGACACCTATTCTGGCTATTGATGTAATCATGCTCAGAAAAAATGGTTTTCGCTATTTTCGTGAATCAGCTTATTTTTCGCGAAAAGTTACAAACCGATGTATTTATGGTAAACCCAAGTAAACATCGGTAAATCGATATAAACCGTTCAATTTCTTTCAAAACCACACAAAACAGTACAAAACAACACTTAACAGCTTTAAACCACCCTATTCCACACAAAACCGTTGTATTTCATCATCTGTATCTGCAGTTGCCTCATCGCCGTTTCTTCTCCACAATAGCAAAGATTTTCGCGTACTCATGATCGACACGATTAAAAATCATTTGGCGGATGGCAAAAACATGACGGCAGATGAAATGCAATATTTTCTCGAGGCTGCCATTGCCAAAGAGCTCACCGAAGCCAAGAAAATCGAAGTGCTTTCACTGATGAATAGTAAAGGGGTTACAGGTGAAGAGTTGGCGTTTGCGGTGCAGACGCTCTCTAATAATCCAGAAGCGACTGACTGCATCGACGTATGCGGTACCGGCGGCAGCGGTTTAGCGCGTATCAATACGAGTACATTGGCAGCGTTTGTGCTGGCGGCGCTTGAGGTAAAAATCGCAAAACACGGAAACCGCGCTGCAAGCGGGCGCTGTGGCAGTTTTGATTTGCTCGAAAAACTGGGCGTAAAAATCGACCTTACCTGCGAGCAATCACAACAGATTTTTAAAGAGATCGGTTTGGCCTTTTTCTTCGCTCCGCAGTGCTATCCGCAGATGGGTGCGTTTGGACTGGTGCGTAAGGCCATGGGCGTGCCGACGATGTTCAACCTACTCGGGCCGCTGCTTTCTCCGCTTAATCCGAAGCGACAACTGATCGGTACTGCGAATCACAATAATGCTCAGCTGATTTTGGAGGCATGCCGCAGTATCGGCAAAGAGCAAGTGTATGTGGTGGTCGGCCATGGCGGGCTTGATGAAGTCTCGCTTGCCGGTCCTTCTACTGTCTATTCGCTCGATGCTGAACCGTTTGAAATCACTCCAGAATCGTTTGGCGTTGCTCCCGTAGATTATGAAGATCTGTCTGGCGGCGATGTAGAAGACAATGCGCTTATTGCACGTAACATCCTCTCGGGTTCTGAAAGCGATTCGCCGCGTACACAACTTATTTGTGCGAATGCTGCTTTGGCACTCAAGCTTGTCGGCGCAGAAACCGATCTGCAAACGGGTATGCAAAAGGCGCAGCAGGCAATCCGCGATGGCAAGGTGATGGCGATGTTAGAAAAAGTGAAAGCAGCGACGAAGAGGTTTGTTTAGCAAAAATCGATGATGACTTACTGCCCTTATTTTATTCTACCCCCTCTAGCTCCCCCTCTCAAGGAGGAGAACAACAAGCATGACTGATATTTTGGCAGAAATTGCGGCGTACAAACGCGAGGTCGAGATTCCGAAACTCCCAGAAATCGATGGTGACCTGCCAGTTGCACAGCGCGACTTTGCCGCGGCAATTTCCCAAGTAGCTGATACCCCGAATCTGATTGCCGAGATCAAACCGGCATCGCCGGTAAAAGGACGGATTCTGCCAGAAAGTGCGGATATTGGCTCTATCGCGCGGCAATATGAAAGCGGAGGAGTGGCGGCAATATCGGTACTCACCGATAAGAAATATTTTCAGGGAGGTTTTGAAAACCTGCGCATAGCGCGCAAAAATACAAATCACGTTCCGCTACTCTGCAAAGATTTTATCGTCTCGCCCAAGCAGATCCGCCATGCGCGGGCGTATGGCGCCGACAGTTTTTTGCTGATCGCCAAAATCATGGAGGTGAACGAAATCCAACACTTGCTTGACGAAGGCAGAAAATACAATATGGAAGCGCTTGTGGAAATCGCCGATAAAGATGATCTCGCTAAAATACTCCAAACCGACAGCAAGCTGATCGGCATCAACAACCGCGACCTGCGCGATTTTTCTGTGGATCTACAGCATACCTTTTTGCTCGGGAAGCAGCTTGGGCAGGGCACGACTGTCGTCAGCCTCTCCGGTTTTTCTGGAGCTGATGTGCGGCTCGTAAAAGGCGTCGCTACATCCGTTTTAGTGGGAACCAATATCGGCAAGGCGGGTGATATTTCTGCCGCGTTAAAAAGTTTTACCGAACCAAAGCCACTTATCAAACTCTGTGGCGTGCGTACCATGGTAGCGGCGCGCATCGCCGAGCGGGCCGATATCGACTTGCTGGGGCTCAATTTCGTACCGAGTTCAAAGCGCTGTGTCTCTGATTCGGTCGCGGAGCAGATCGTGCAGACGGTCAAGCACAAGCACTTGGTGGGTGTGTTTCAAGATCAGACTCCGGATTATGTACAAAATATTTGTTCAAAATTCAATCTCACCTTCGCGCAACTTTCCGGCTCTGAATCTGCCGCCGACTTCGCAGATCTTTCTTTTCCCATTATCAAAGGGGTGTCGGTGAGTGACGGCGGCAATCACGCACAACGGGTCGCAGAGTGGGAGTCTGCCGCCGCACTCTTTCTCTTCGATGGCAAGACGCCCGGGGCGGGGAAGACCTTTCCGCATCATCGCTTGCCGCCGACGAAACTACCGTTTTTCGTAGCCGGTGGGGTGAATCCTGAGAACGCCGTCTCAATTCTCCAGTCGACCAATGCCGATGGCATCGATACCGCAAGCGGCATAGAAAACGAAACAGGGGATTGGAGCGCGGAGAAAATTGAAAGAATGATTTCATCCACGAAATGATTGTAGGAGCAGACCGGCGTGTCTGCCCTCGAAATAACAAGGACGAACACACAGGTTCGCCCCTACGAATCATAATATTCACTGGGTACGCGCAGCGATCCCTACGCTTTTGCGCTCTTGCGTACCGCGTCTGCTACCGCGTCGCAGACTCCGGGGTCAAATACATCTGGCAAGATCTTTTCCGGTACCGGTTGTGGAACGAGTGATGCCAATCCTTTCGCCGCCACGAGAAGAATCTGCTCGTTGATCTCTTTTGTACCCGCATCGAAGATGCCGCGGAAGATACCGGGGAAGACGAGGACGTTGTTCACCTGATTGGGAAAGTCGCTGCGGCCTGTGGCGATCACCGCTGCGCCACCGGCTTTCGCTTCATCGGGCATGATCTCGGGGGTAGGGTTCGACATAGCCAAAATGACAGGGGCCTCATTCATGGTGCGCACGTCATCCGCATTCAACAAACCGGGAGCCGACAAACCGATAAAGACATCCGCTCCGGCGATCACCTCTTTGATGGAGCCACTTAACTTTTCCGGATTCGTCATATTCGCAATCTCTTCCTTTGAACCATTCATGTTTTCGCGCCCCGGCACGAGTGCGCCGCGCGAGTCACAGAGCACGATGTTGGTTGCGCCAGCGGCGATGAGCAGCTTTGAAACCGCCACGCCCGCCGCCCCTGCACCGGAGAGGATGATCTTGATATCCGCAATATCTTTCTTAACAACAGTGAGCGCGTTCATCAGTGCGGCCAATACGACCACCGCGGTGCCGTGCTGGTCGTCGTGAAAGATGGGGATGCCCATCTTTTCTTTTAGTTTCGCCTCGATCTCGAAACACTTCGGTGCGGCGATGTCTTCCAGATTGATTCCGCCAAAGCTCGGCTCGAGATTCACTACAATATTCACAATCTCATCCGGATCTTGTGTCTTGAGGCAGATCGGTACGGCGTCGACATTGGCAAACTTTTTAAAGAGCGCGCATTTCCCCTCCATCACGGGCATACCGGCGGCTCCGCCGATATTCCCGAGTCCTAACACCGCCGAACCATCGGTCACCACGGCGACGAGGTTCTTTCTCCAACTCAGTTCTAAAGCTGCTTCGGGACGTTCTTTGATCTCTAAACACGGCTGCGCTACACCGGGTGTGTAAGCAAGCGACATATCGTGCATATTTTCAAGCGGCACCTTAAGGCCGGTAAAAATCTTTCCGCCATGGGTACGGTGTAAATCGACAGAATCAGATGCGTAATTAGGCATAGTTGCGCAAAAATATCGGGAGCATCTTGCATGAATCGGATGAGGATGTCGAGAGCTTGCTCTGCAAACAGGGTATAGCCTTTTGGCGCCGAGCTTCCGCTGCTTGGGGTAAGAGAGGGATAAAAAAAGGAGGAGGGGGATTCCGATAAAATATAAACGTCAAGATCATAACTCCACCTGCACCTCCCTCCTCGATCGAAGTCGAGGGCAGCCTTATTCTAAGAGGAGGATGAATGATGCTTCGCATTGAATTTGCTTTTGAATTAATTCAGAAAAAGGAGTAGAATTATGTGATATATTTTTAAATAAAAACATGAGAAACTCTGACACTACAATTGCAAGATTGGTCGATACATTTATGCGCTCGAAATATCGCAATATGACCGAAGAAGAGATGTTTGTGTTTCTTGAAGAACTCTACACAGAAGAGGCGGAGTCGATTGGTTGGTTTCGCGAAAATTGCGATCTTCAGCAAATTATCAACGAGACAGCGCGACGCTATCATCATCCGATCGCTGTATTAGATGCCGATCAATTGATCCTCGATATGATGGAGACCATTAAAGAGCGTGTTTCTGTTGCGTTGCTGGCGCACACCTTGATGCCACGAAAAAAATATGCCCGCAAACAGCACTGATCGGATTTGCAATCAAACATCCAAAATGCAGAATGGAGAATCATCTTGAAAAAAACAAATATTGATGTCAGAATACTAGTATCGTAACTCCTTCTTAAACACCTTATGACAGACGAGAACAACATCTTTCATTCTTTGTCGACCGGCGATAATGCACCCAATGAGGTTAACATTATCATCGAGATTGCAGAAGGCAGCCGGATCAAATACGAATTCGACAAGCAACACGGCTTTATCATCGTCGATCGCTTTTTACACACACCGATTCCATATCCGTTTTCATACGGCTTGATTCCTCGTACTTGGAATGATTTCGACCACGATCCGCTCGATGCCATCGTTATCGCCAGTGAACCGATTATTCCCGGAGCAGCTGTACCGTGCCGCGTAATAGGCATGCTTAGCGTGGATGACAGCGGCGAACGCGACGACAAGATCCTTACTGTACCGACCTGCGATCCGTATTTCGAACACGTCACTAAATTTGAAGAACTGCCAAAAAAGAAGCGCGAAGATATCGAATATTTTCTCACCCATTACAAAGATCTGGAGCCAGGGAAAGAAGTAAAAGTCACATCGTGGGATGATGCCGCAACTGCAAAGCAGTTCATTACCGAGTGCATCGAGGTCTACAAAAAAAAGTTTGCTTGATTTTTATTACGCAATGCGGGAATAATACCGATTGCGTTCCTTTCTCACATGGGGCTGTAGCTCAGTTGGCTAGAGCACCTGCTTTGCACGCAGGGGGTCAGGGGTTCGAATCCCCTCAGCTCCACCACGCTTTGCTTCGCCTTGGAGCATTGTATGGAAGAAAGGAAGCGTGTTCTGAGCGGAATGTGGTGTAAGTCGAAGGGCATTAATTTCGCAGAAATTTTCCCGAGATAGTAAGCCTTAACCATATTGCCGAATCTTGCTGGTGTAAATATCGAGAGTCTAAAACTTTGGTATGAACGTAAAGAATGAGGGATTTCAAGAATAGTCGCAATCACATTCTGGGTGAGTTTTTTTGGGAATACCATTATTGTGACTTCTCGTAGAGAAAAATGCGTTTCCGCTCATTTATTTGACAATTGAATTATAAAATGTTGCCAGAAAAACAGATATAATTTATAGTTATATTTTGTTTTTGTAAGTACGCAACGCTTTTTTGTGCTTTTACATAGCCAACTTTGAAAATGAAGAACGATTTCAGTTTTGTAATCATTCAAAAATAAGTACAGTACAGTGGGTTTAAATTGATATTTCAATAAGGTAAGGATGTTCTTTCTGCAAGACGCTTCTGGCTGTGTGCAACAAAAACAAAACCTCTCCCTTTTTAACATCTCAGATCTCTTTTTCTCCTTTTCTTTTTCTCTATTCCTCATGCGTATCGCATTGAGCGCTTTTGCGCTGATCTGCTGTACAATGGTCGGGATTTCCGCTGCTCAGGCAAACGGTGATCGTGGTAGCTCCCACGATACTCCCGAATGCTGGATCGGCACTGATCCGGGTACCATTTCGTACGGTGAAGGCACTACCCTCTGGTGGTGGACTCAAAACGCCGGTTACGGCAACTGGTATGACGGTTACGATGAAGACTACTATGGCCCAGAAGGCCACGAGTGGATCTACCCGACCGAAACCACCACCTACAAACTCAAAGTCTGGGACGACTACGACAATGAGTACTGGTGTGAAACTACTGTTTACGTCGAAGATGGATATTCTTGCGACGACGGCTACTATTGGGATGACTCTTACAACGAGTGTAAGCCCGATAAATACGAGTGTGACACCGGTTACTACTGGGACGATTACACCTGGGCTTGCGAACCATACGACAACAAGTGTGACGACGGCTATTCCTGGGATGATCACGCTTGGAAGTGTGTTCCTGAGAAACAGGAATGTCACGACGGCTATTACTGGGACAATTACGCTTATGAATGCAAGGAAGAACTCGACAACATCGTCGATATCGCCCTTGCCACCGATGCTCTCAGTACTCTCGTTGCGGCCCTGACCGCCGCCGATCTGGTTCCATCCGTACAGGAAGCGAATCCGATCACAGTCTTTGCTCCGCTGAACAGCGCTTTCGAGAATCTTCCCGATGGCGAATTGGACCGCCTCTTGCTTCCGGAGAACAAAGAAGAACTCGCCGGAATTCTTGGTCTTCATGTCGTCAACGGTAAACTGCCGTCATCCAAACTGAAGAACGGCATCACCCTCAAGACTTGGAGCGGTGAACGCGTCAAGATTAAGAAAGATTACCACGGGAACATCACCGTTAACGGTATCGATATCGTCACCGCAGACATCTTTGCGAGCAACGGGGTCGTCCACTTGATCGATGAAGTCCTCTTGCCTGGCAAGTACTCTTATAACAAGTGTGACTACGGCTACACCTACTACGATGACTACGGCAAGTGTAAGCCCACCAAGTACGAGTGCGATTACGGCTACTACTGGGACGACACCACCTGGGGTTGTAAAAAAGACTACGGCCACGGCGGCGGCTACAGCAAGACGCCAGAGTGCTGGATCGGCACCGACCCCAAGTCTGTCAAGTACGGCAAGGGCACGACCCTCTGGTGGTGGACGCAACACGCTGACCACGGCGAGTGGAAGGGTGGCTACGACGGTGATTACTACGGGCCTGAGGGCCACGTCTGGATCTACCCCGAAAAGACCACCACCTACAAGCTGAAAGTAACCAACGACTACGGCAAAGAGTACTGGTGTGAGACGACTATCGAAGTCGAGAAGCAGTATTATGGTTACGATTCCTGCGATTCTGGCTACTACTGGGACGAAGACGCCTGGGAATGTAAAGCCATCCGCCACTATTGTGACGATGGTTACTACTGGGATAGTGAAGCCTGGAAGTGTAAGTCAGAAGCAAAGGCTTGTGACTATGGCTACTACTGGGACAACGACGCTTGGGAATGTAAGCGAAGCCAAGAAACCTGTGGCTACGGTTACTACTGGGATGAAAACGCCTGGGAATGTAAGCAAGAGAAGAAAGAATGTCGCATCGGACGCTCTTGGAGCGATGAAGCTAAGCGTTGCGTACGTAACAAACGTGTACGTTGTGAAGATGGCGACTACTGGGATAAAAATTCCCGCACTTGTGTGCCAAAAAACGATAACTATTGTGAAGATGGCTACGAGTGGAATGGCTACTACGGCAAGTGTTTTAAGAACTACTAAAACACTGCGACCGAAGGGGCTCTGGCATTCAGCTGGAGCCCCTTTTCAAAACAAGAGATCTGAAATGTTAGAAGAGGCGAGTATATCGCCTCTTTTTGATTTTGATTTCTATCTTATGATTGTGACCGAAATCACAACGACCCTTTTCAAGTGGGAAAAAAACTGGTACGCTCGGTCAGCATATTTCTCTTCTGCTTACCTGATGTCCGACGAAAACACTGATGTTGGTGGTAAATTTCAATCACCGCGTGGGATGCACGATATCCTCCCTGATGATCACGATTACTATACAGTCGTCAAAAAGGCGGTACGCCATCGCTGCCGTCAAGCGGGTTTTCGCCGTATCACCACACCCGTGCTCGAAGAAGCCGCTCTGTTTGAGCGTGGTTTGGGCGAAGACACCGATGCTGTTAAGAAAGAGATGTACCGAGTAGAAGCGGGCGATAAAGTTTATGCCCTTAAGCCAGAATCTACCGCCGCTATCTGCCGAGCGTATTTGCAAAACGGCATGCTTTCGTGGCCGCAGCCGGTACAGCTGTATTGCTTCGAGCCACATTTCCGCCACGACCGTCCGCAAAAAGGGCGCTATCGCCAGTTTTACCAAACGAGTGTCGAGGTGATCGGCGGACGTGATGCGAGCATGGATGCACAAGGTATCCTCCTCGCGCAAAAAATCCTCGAAGACTTGCTTATCGGTGACCGGTTCGAACTGCAGATAAATACTATCGGCACGGCCGAAAACCGCCACAAATACGAAGAAGCCCTCAAAGATTATTTTCTGCCGAAACTGCGCAATCTTTCTGAAGAATCGCAAAAGCGGGTCGAAACCAATCCCTTGCGGATTTTCGACAGTAAAGACGAAGACGACCAGATTCTCGTAAAACTGGCGCCAAAATTTGAAGATTTCTTAAGCCCTGATTCCAAAGAATATTATCAGCAAGTCAAAGTCTATCTTGATGCGCTTGGTATCAAATATACCGAGAATCCACGCATGGTGCGTGGGCTCGATTACTATTGCGACACGGTCTTCGAATTTATCGACGACGAAGGGCTTACCGTATGCGGCGGCGGCCGCTACGACGGCCTGATCGAATTGCTGGGCGGGCCGCCGACGCCTGGTTTTGGTTTTGCTATGGGTATTGAACGTGCTATCAATCATTTGCGTGATGCCGGGGTCGTGCCACCCGAAAAAGACCAGACCGACATCTACATCGCTTGTCTGGGTGATATCGCTAAAGCCAAAGCGATGAAACTGATCAGCGATCTGCACGACATGGGCCTGCACGTGCGTGGTGCGTTTGGCAAGGCAAGCATGAAGAATCAGCTCAAAACCGCCGATAAATACGATGCCAAATGGGCACTTATCCTCGGCGAGGTCGAGGTACGCGAGGGTATTATTATCTTGCGTAACATGCTTGAGGGTACTCAAGAACGCATACCGTTTGAAGGAATCATCGAACGCGTCTCGTGTCTGATCGACCCGACTTGCCGTGATACTTGGAAAATGGGCGAGTAACCCGTTTTTTGTTGACGAGTTCCGCACACACGAATTCTTATACTTTAAGAATCCGTCTCTTGCCTTTACTTCAAAAATCCGCTGAAATAGTACCACTATCTTTCTTTCGATTCTTGCAATGACCAACAAAGCAACGCCACTGGTAAAATCTGGCCTGGCCCAAATGCTGAAAGGTGGGGTAATCATGGATGTGGTGAATGCCGAAGAGGCAAAAATCGCCGAAGAGGCTGGCGCAGTAGCGGTGATGGCGCTTGAGCGTGTACCGTCTGATATCCGCCGCGATGGAGGAGTAGCGCGCGCGAGTGACCCAGCGATGGTGCGCGAAATCAAAAAAACGTGCTCGATTCCGGTGATGGCGAAAGCGCGTATCGGGCATTTTGTCGAGGCGCAAGTACTTGAAGCGCTCGATATCGACTACATCGACGAATCTGAAGTGTTGACTCCTGCTGATGAAGCCTTTCATATCGACAAGTGGAAGTTCAACATCCCGTTCGTTTGCGGAGCGACATGTTTGGCAGAAGCTTTGCGGCGTATTGGTGAGGGCGCGGCGATGATCCGCACTAAGGGTGAAGCCGGCACAGGTGATATTGTAGAAGCGGTGCGGCACTTCCGCCAGATTTCAGCCGAAATCCGTGCACTGCAAAATGTACCGAGCGAAGAATTGATGACGATCGCCAAAGAAATGGGAGCACCTATCGACCTGCTTCGCGAAGTCGCCAAGCTCGGCAAACTCCCCGTGGTCAACTTTGCTGCCGGTGGCATCGCTACTCCTGCCGACGCGGCCTTAATGATGCAGCTTGGTTGTGATGGCGTGTTCGTCGGCTCGGGTATCTTCAAATCAAGCGACCCAGCTAAACGCGCCCGCGCGATGGTGGAAGCAACCACAAATTATACCGATGCCGACTTGATCGCTCGTGTGAGCGAAAACCTGGGCGAGTCGATGCAGAGCGAATCTGCGACAGATGTTGAGGTGAAACTTGCTGATCGTGGTTGGTGAGCATCAATTTCAAATGGTCTTGTTGCACAAATAAACATTAATGGCACCTTCCCCCTTTCCCCGCCC
>CAZLFD010000030.1:0-17289 GCA_964558715.1 uncultured Candidatus Peribacteria bacterium
ACCATTCTTTGTGAGTGAAAGAAAAGTGTCACGGGAATTGGGGCTTAGAAGAAACCAAAACTTTTTTTAAGTTGACAAAATTAAAATAAGTACTTAATGTTAATTTTGTCTATTTTCCCCTCCGCATGAACAAGCCAGCATCCCTCGGTGAGTATTTATCCAATTTGGCAACAAATAATGACACGCTTCAGGTACCTGCATTATTTCGGCCGCTATTTATAGATGCCGCCGATCTGCGGATGCTTACCGCTGGTATTTGCTTCCGCGATCAGGGTGTAGACGTTGCCGAAAGAGCTGACCTGCCTAACGTACTTAAGTACCACACCAAAATTATGGAGGAAGATCAGGCACTCTTAGATCATTACGAAGCAGCGCTTAGCGCTATGCGATTTAGGATAACGGCATGGATAAGAGTATACTCCTCGGATGACAAAGGTAATTTTTTGCGACCTAGTACTTCGATACCGGATGACCACTCCCTATTGATAGCAAGGACGCCTGATTTCTCGGAGCGTAATCCAAATAAAGTATGCTATGGGCCTGACCAAATCACTCCCGAGACCATCTCAAATGAGGACTATGATGCGTTCATTACCTGGGTAAATTCCCTAAGAACAGCAATAAACCAAGAACTTTACAGCGTACATTATCGTAAGCAAGCACGAGATGAAGCGAGGCAATTTCTGGAAGTAGAACCTGATAATCAAGCAGCTGCGCGAGAAGCTTCTTCTCGCGAATGAGACTTAGCCTGATTGATTGGTCTACGACCCTGCCTTTCAAAGCTAGAGCAATCATCATGATTGCTCTTTTTTGCTTGAGAGTTTTTTCAAGCAGTCGATAAGACTACTCGAGCATTGCGTGATTCCATGTCAAAAAAATCCGCTCTGATCGCAGATTGTCTCGGTCCCGAATCACTGTTCCCTGATCGCGAATCGTCGATTCAATAATGAAACGCCGAATGCATCTCACCATACATCTGGTGAAGTTTTTCGGCTTGTTTATCCCACGTTAAATGCGTTAGTTCGTGCCGCCCTTTTTTCGAAAGCGTTTTGTGCAAAGCGGAATAATGGAGCGCGGCAAGAATGTAGTGCGCCATTTTGTCTACATTCCAAAAATCGGCAGATAATGAGTTTCCGAGTACTTCACGTGCGCCAGACTGTTTGCTCATAATTACCGGAATTCCGCGTTGTGCTGCCTCGATAGCCGAAAGACCGAAAGGCTCAGAAACAGACGGCATTACGTAAACATCGGTATTACTAAAGGCTTCTTCGCGGCCAACTTCATCAAGAAAACCAAGCGGAATCACGTGATTGCTAATACCGCTGTGAGCGATTTCTTTGAGGACATCAGGTAACATACCACCGGTTCCGGCGATAAGAAATTGTACATTGCGCTCTTTTTCGAGTACGCGTTTGGCAATCTTTACAAACCAATCTGGGCCTTTTTGCAAAGCAACACGACCCAAGAAAAGTACTGTTTTGCGCTCTTTGAAGCGGTCGTATTCGTACTGAGTACGATTGGAAACGGCTTCGCAGCCATTGTGCAACACTTGGATTTTGTCGCCATTGATGCCGTAGTGTTTTTTCAGCAGCTCTTTCGTGTAATTGCTTACCGCGATAATGCGGTCGGCTTGTTCCATGCCATTGCGCTCGCGGTCGTAGATCTCTTGGTTGGGGTTGCCACCGGTGCGGTCCATTTCGGTAGCATGTACGTGGGCGACAAATGGTGTACCCTGGCGCTCTTTTACTTTGACTGCAGCAGGAAACGTGATCCAGTCATGACCATGCACCAGATGAAAACTCCGCTCACTGGCAAGCTTGTCCATTTCTTGCGCGTAGCGTTCGATTTCAGACATCAAATTATCGCTATACAGCGTATTCGATGGATCCTTACCGGCATGTGCTTTTACTTCTTCAGCATACGATTCGGCCGTTACATACGGGTTCGAAAGGGAACTCTTGATGCGGATCATTTCAAATGTCATCTCACTATCGCAGGCTGCGACTTCAAACTCTTGCTCGTGCCCACCTTTTTCTTTGATCTGCGTAAACACGAAATTCGGCAAGGCAAAACACACTGGAACCCCGCGACGCGCGAGTGACATGGCCAGATTTTTCGTGGCCACACCCAAGCCTCCAGAATGCAGTGGAGGAAATTCCCAGCCGAGCATGAGGGCTTTCATTTGGTTTTGATGTTTATCTGAATTTATATCCTATAATACACCTGTTTTGCTTTAGAAGCAAGCGAAATTATAGGATTTTTACTAAACACATCTGACTGAACAAAATACTACAATGTAACATGTAGTTGTAAGCGCATTTTGCTGCGGTTCTCGTCTGCAAACTGCAGCCTTCTTTCAATTATTTCGGTTCGATTCCGTTCTCTGTAAAAAACAGTTAGGCTTATATCGATGCAAACGACTCTGCAAAACAACGGAAAAAGTGGCTATCTCGCGCTTGGCAAACAAACCGAGACAAAATACCAAGGCAGTTTTTTTTCGGATGGAAATTCACTCGTGCGAGCGCTTGAAGATACGCACATCGATGACCAAAAGACTGCCAAGAAAATCTGGCAAACAGACAAAACGGCTTTTCGAAGCTGGATAAACAGTATCCAGGAAGCGTTTCAGTTTCAGGGTGATACGGTTTTGTACGAACGACGCGGCAATGCAACAACGACTATTTTTTTGGATGTAAAGCAGAGCTACGATAATCGCAGTTTTGGCCGCCATTATTCTGTAGAGGAGCATGAGAATGGGCTACTGATCCGCTACAATAAAACGCATGATGCAAGTGAGGAGCAGACTTTTGGTGAATATGAGTATTTCGTTTTTCTTTGCTTGTCTGCAGGTGATATTCATTTGACCGAAAATTGGATCCGGCATGAATACAGCTACGATGCAGCGCGTGAAGGAACTTCTGGCGAACGCTATGTGTTTCGTTTACTCACGACTACGGCGACGAAATGGACGTTGACTATGGGGAAAGAGAAAAAGAAAGTACTCGCTGAAGCGAAGCAGCATGTGGGATTTTTGGCGGACTCAACATCACTATTTGAACAAATAAGGTGTTCATCATCCGATGCAGCGGGTGCAGCGAAATCCGCCCTGCTTGGATTACTTTCTACTATGCACGGAAGAATCGGGTTGCTGGCAGGCTTCCCTTGGTTTTTTCAGTATTGGACGCGCGATGAAGCGATAAGTGCTGGCGGTTTGGTATTGGCCGGAAAAGTAAAGCAGGCGAAGCAGATCCTTTTGCACCTTATCGGGCAGATAGATACCGAAGGCCGCATTCCAAACCGAATTCCCGCAGCTGACCTTGGCTGTGCCGACGGCGTCGGTTGGACGTTCTCGCGCCTCCACCAATTATACGACAAAGGAGAACTGACAACAACGGAACAAAAAGCAGTAGCAGCTGCACTCACCGCATCCCTCACGCGATTGGAAGATAATCTCTTTCAACAAGGCCTCGTCTATAATCGTCGGCTCGAAACATGGATGGACACCGTCTGCGAAAACGATGTTCGCGAAGGCTTTCGCATCGAAATACAAGCATTGACACTCCGAATGTACGCCTTTACATTTGAACTGACTGGCAAGCAAGAGTATCGGCAAAAAGAAGAGAAGATGCGCCAACGAGTACGAGATGAGTTTTGGAATAAGACGAGCCTACGCGATGGCAAGGGCGATGGTACGATCCGCCCGAATCTCTTTTTGGCGGCGTATGCCTATCCGCAATTCCTGAATCAGAAGGAGTGGGAACGTTGTTTCGACGTTGCCTTAGAAAAGTTGTGGCTGCCGTGGGGCGGGCTAGCAACGATTGAAAAGGATCATCCGTTGTATCGGGAATGTTATACCGGTCAAAACAATCAGAGCTATCATCGCGGTGATTCGTGGTTTTTTGTAAATGATTTCGCTGCTATCGCGCTGCACCGCTGTAACTCGAAAAAATACAAAAAATATGTGGAGGCGATCTATGCCGCTTCAGAAAAGGACATCTTGAAAAAGGGGGCTTTCGGCGCCGCGAGTGAAGTCAGCTCTGCAGCAAAACTGACGAGCCACGGATGCTGGAGCCAGGCGTGGAGCAATGCATTGTTTTTGGAGCTGAACAATGAAATATGCAAGTCTAGCTCATGAGTAATGGATTTCGGATTTAAGAAGAGTTTTTTTGCCCCCTTACCACTCTTCTGTTCCCTTCGACAAGCTCCCCTCGACCATACTTTGGGGCCAGCATGGTCTACGACAAGCGATGAGGCTGCGCATATAGCCTACTCTTAGAAAATACAGACATATGGGCACAAAATTTTGTGCCCCTCCGTTCAAGCTACCCAATCGTCAGTTGCCAGATATCAGATAACAACCTGACATGGCACCTCCTGTTTGCTTATCTTGCGACTTACCATTTATAGCTTACATCTTCCTCACGGTTGATATGCTTGTAGGTTCCACTTGTCGTTATTGCAGGTGCCATCCTTCTTACAGCCACACTTGTACTGGCCGTCGATTTCAAGGCAGATAAACGAGAGGAAATAATTCGGTTGATTCGGGGTAGCAAACAGCGAAAGCCCAAGTTTGGCTTCGTCTTGATACCAATCATCACCCACAAGGTTTTCCCCAGAATAGGGTACCTGGACCCAGTCGTTATTTACGTATACCCAGCCTTTTGAGTAGACGAGCATCTTTTTGCTCGCGCCGCTTACCGTTGCTGAGATGGCGTTTGGCGTGCATCGCACTTTCATCAAATTCTCGGTTGCGGCAGATGTCGGGTCGTAGGATACGCCAAAATCGTTGGTATCGGGCATATCGGCAGGGCCGTTTATAAGATGACAGTCGCGATCAGCGCTACCGGCAGTAACCGCCGCCACCGCTTTTTCGGCACTAAAAAATCCGCATCCAGAGCGAGTGTCGTTCCCTGGTTCGCCAATATCTTCAGCCGTGTCACAGAGTGTTTCGGCGATTTGTAATGGGGAAAGTGTCGGGTTTTTCTCGAGCATCAACGCGGCAATACCCACCACGTGCGGGGCAGACATCGAGGTTCCGCTTTGCTCGGTATAACGCTCTCCTGGGTATGAACTGAGAATCTTGTGCCCTGGCGCCACTCCATCGACTAAGTCTTGGAATGATCCAGAATATGACGTGACATTTTTATTCGCATCCGTAGCGCCCACTGCAAGTACATATTGGCAGATTGCCGGAGCTTGTGGGCGATTCGGCCCCGCGTTTCCGCTGGAAGCGATGAGAAAGACTCCCGCAGCATAGGCTTTTTGGATGACATCGTGTTCTATCGTGGGGCAACTGATGTTGGGCGAACCTAAGCTCAAGTTGATAACATCGGCACCGTTTTGCCAGGCATAATCAATCGCGTTGACGATAGAAAGGGTTGTGGCAGAACCGCCAGAACCAAAGACCTTGAGTGGCATGAGCGTCGCATCCGGAGCTACGCCTACTACACCACTCGAATCTTTTTTCGCGACCGAAATTCCGGAAGTATGCGTTCCATGCGGAAAGGAATTATTCCGCGGATTGTTGTCATCATTGCGAAAATCCCAACCGTTACAGTCGTCGATAAAACCGTTCAAATCATCATCTACGTTATTGGTGCAATTTTCATTAGTATTTTTGAAGATATTCGGTTTTAAGTCGGGATGATCAATATCGACACCAGAGTCAATATTCGCGACGATTACTCCTTTTCCGGTATATCCTTGATTCCAAACGACATCGGCTCGCACACCGGCATTATTGGCATTGTTGAAGACGCCATACAGATTCTCGGCGTTTTCGCGGTCGGCAGCAAATGGCTCGACTACAGCTTGATTTTGATAGTAGAGATAATTTGGCTGCGCGTATGCGACTTCGGGGTTGTCGGTGAGCTCGGCTAAAAGTGCTTCTGTAGAAGACGATTGGCTGCGCGCCACACCAAAGACAAACTGTTCGCTGTACTCAGAGTCTGAAAATGATTGCGCACGCACTGTGCCAAGACGCTCCATCCGCTCACGCACTTTCGTGTTGCGAAGATTGCGCGTATCAAAAACCACTTGCGGATCGATGCTGATGCCTTTTTCTCGTGCCTGAATACGCTCTTCCATGACTGCTTGGGTCAGATCGGTCTGGCCGGCAGTGTTGACAAAATTCAACCCGAGAGAATTGATTTCAGCGCGGTCTGGGCGTGAGGGGTCGGTCTTAAAAACGACGATCGCCTCGCCTTCTACAAAGAGTGGCATATCGCGCGAGATGATATTGTTCGGCAGATTATCTGCTTGAGAACGGGTTTGCTGAATTCCCGCAAAAAAGATCACAGCGAAAAGCAGCAAGACAATCGGGAGCGAGGTGAGTACAAAACGATGATTCATTGTTGTGTTTAAATTCCTTAAAGTATATCAATTTTTTCGTCATTTTGGAAGCAGATTTCAGGCCGCCGGATGCCAGACAACGACATGAAAGGGGCGCTCCCCTCTTGCTGTTTGCTACTGCTCTCGTGCTGCCCGAAACGCCATCACCGCCATTTCGGCGCGGGTGAGTTCACGATTCGGAGAAAAACTCCCTGTTTCGATATCTGTCAGGTTGATCCACTTTCGTTCGACGCATTCGGTCGCCCACCCCAGGTTTTGCGGCGTCACATCGGTGATCGGTGAATTTTGTGTATTAAACATGCGCGCATTGGCCTTTAAATACTGCAAAGTGAGGCGGCAGGCTTCTATACGTGTGATCGGCACATGCGGGCGAAAGGCACCGGTCGCGTCGATCTCAGCCCCCAGATACCCAGCCTGTTTCGCAGCATAGAGTTCAGGGGCAAACCAGACATCAGCAGTAACATCGCTTGCCAGGCCGACTTGAGGTGATGGAAGATCAAAGCCGAAAAAAGTACGCGAAAGCGTCGTGATGAATTGCGCCCGCGATGTAGAAAGTGACGGGCGAAATGTACCATCATCGTAGCCAGAAAGAATATCAAGAAAGTACAAGCGTGCAATCGAGCTGCCTGCCGGGCCGGCTTCGGTCAAATCCGAAAAAACCGTTGCGGTATCTTTGGTAAAGGGAGAGATGCCGAATTCGACTTCCACAAAATCACTGTAGCCATCGTCATCGGTATCTGCAGATTTTGGATCGGTGCCGAGCAAAATTTCCTCTTCGTCGGTCAGGCCATCGCGGTCGCTATCTGTTCGTTTCGCGCCCAGTTGCGAAGCAATCGGCTTGCTTTTTCGCTTGGCCTCGGCGATTTGTTCCCTTCGCTCATTGCGCTCTCCTGCGGCTTGGCGTTCAAGATCGTAGACTTTTTCGCGACTCGCCTGCAGTACGCTGTCGGCATAATTCTCTAAAATCCGTTCATCGCGTTTTTCTAAGGCTATCCGGATGCGGTCGACAATAGCCTCACCCACACGAGAAACGACTTTAGTGAGCACTTCTTCACGCCGGGCCAATAATTGCGCATCGAGCTTGGCAACTTTATCGTTCGAGGTGATCAGGGCGATCCGGCTTTGCCGGTGTCGATTAAAAGCCGGTTCGACAGTGGTTTGCTTCTGTTTTTGTGATTGTGGCTTATTTGCACTCAGCGATTGAAGGTAATTGTCGCAATGGATGTTACTCGCTTCCGTATCGATACAGAGGTCGTCGGCAGTTGATTTAATAGTGAACGTACCAAAGCGGAGCATGTCTTTGGTCGCCGGGCGCGCACCCGACTGGCTATCGAGATTGAGTGCCAGAAAATCGACCGGACTTTGCGGATCGAACGTGACATAAAACTGTGAATCATCAGTAATAAAGCGGAGCACATCGGTTGTCACCGTAAGCGTGTCGCTTTCACCATTGGTCAGCGGCAGTTCAAACGGCAAAAACTCTAAGGTGATTTTACCCCTGCTGACAAATGCCGCCGCAGGCGCCGCAATCACGCTGCCATTGAGTTTTAGGGTGAAGGCTGAAAAAGGGGCGATCTTCAGCTTTTTAAGGGAAAATTCGTGCTCAGGATCACCATCGGTGTAGTACATCGTCATGCGAAAGCGATTTATCTTCATATCTGCGATAGAGTTTTTCACGGTCATCTCAGCCACGGTCACTTCGGCGCGAGCGTCTTCGATGGTCACGGTCTGATCTTCTTGTAGTGCTTCAGCAATCTCAAAAGTAAGGGTACTGTCTTCATCTTTGCTGATGACAACAGGGAACGATTCGGATGATTGCCCCGGTTCAGGGATCGTCCGCGTAACAGTGATGTCTGAACCGGCGCTTTCGGGGATGATCGCCTTCAGTTCGGTGCCACGGCTGTTGGCGGCTGTGGGCCGCACCTCTACTGAGCCGAAGCCGATCAGATTTTGTACTATGCTCGCTCCAAAGCCCGATCCGCGAATGATGACCTCGTCTCCGATGTTGCGCCCTTTCGGAAATTCGACGTCACGTATCTCGGGCGCGGCATATGCGACTTTTTGCGAAGTATCGCCAAAGGTGAATGCAATAGAATTACTTTGTTTTCCGTTCACGCTGACCGAGATATCTTTCTTCCCTACTTGCGGTTCGGCGCCATACGACAATGGCGTAAACTGTGCATCGATGCGTGCTGGCTGAACATCAGGCCGAATCGGTCGGCAGATAGTTTTAAATTTATCGTTTCCCTTCTCGTCGTATCCATCATGCACTTCATGCTGCTCTTCATAAAATATTTCCGGGCCATTAATCGTTGTCTCCCCTTCAGCACACGATTTATATTTACTACCCAGGTTACGGCCGATAATGGTGAAGGGCGTGCCCTGGCGCAGACCGTATTTACTTTCGATGCGATAGATGTGCGGCAGTGGCGAAAATATCTCTTTACGGAAATCGACGGTGTCTGACCGGATGCCATTAACGACGAGCGTTGCATCACCGACCAAAGGGATATTGGCGAATTCGACATTCTTTACCATTAACTTGCCGCCAAAAGAAAACAGGTCAAACGCGCTGCTGCCAATCCGCAGCTGATTATCATCGGTACTGCAGGCACTCGTAGCAGGCACCGAAAGGGCTACATTTCCGGCAACTTCGATGTTGCGTGTTCCCGGTTTTTCACCGGATTTGATTTCGATTCCTAAGATCGCCGGTGCATCTTCAGGAAAAAAGATCAGCGGATTACTTTCTTCTGTTTTATTCTTTACTAATACTTCTGCCTGAGGCGGCAGCGGGCAGGGCAGTTTGAATGTGGCTTGCCTGGTATCGGCATCGTACGATTCGATGCCTACATTTTTGCCATCGAAAGAGACTGAGAAATCGCTCTCATCGAGGGGAAAATTACGCCCGAAGACCGTGCCGATACGGGTGTCGTAGTCGACCTGAAAATCGGTCAGAATCGGTGGCCGCACTTGTGAAAACGTAACTTTATTACTCTCGAGACAGTTTTCTCCCTGGGCATCACAGCTACGCTCGACCCAAAAATCTTTTTGAAAGTCACCCTCTGGCAGCCTCATCTCGATTACCGACAAGTTTCCATTTACGCCGACTTCTGCGCCCTTAAGAGTGGCGGTACTAATCGGCACGACGCGCGTACGACCACCCTGATTCATGTAGACGCCGTCAAGATATTCTCCCCAGATCTTGATCGACTTTCCCGGCCCGATCCCCTCTTCTCCGGTAACAAAGAGAATCTTGGGCTGATGGAATTCGAAGTGATACGGGGCACTGGTTTTGCTCGTCCCCAGTTCTCCCGTTGTCTTTACGGTTACATTCCCAGTGCTCACTCTATCGGGCAATTCAAATACAAGCGAATTCGGGCTTTCACGCAAAAAACTCGAGACCGAAACCGAACCACCATTATCGTCAGTAAATGAAACAGTGACCGAACCCTTCGTCGGTAGCAGGTTTTTTCCGCGCAGCGTCGTTTTTGCATTCTTGCGCTCGATACCATCGACAATGCTGATGTCGGTAATGATCGGCTCTGCTACCCGGTCGCCGTTTGGCGTTGGGCTTGCTGATGCTTCCGGATCAGCTTGCGCTGCGACCGGAGCAAGATTGAGCAGGATGAGTACAGCACAAAACACAGTCGCAAACGCTGCCACACCGGCAATTCGAAATCGGTCTTGCATAGATCATTGTATGTTAGGTTTATTTTAACATATATATGTACTTAAGTAAATTTTCACGCCTTTCGGTATTGCGCTATGCTGCTGAATATGAACGCAAATCAGCTCGCTCGGGGATTGCTCATTACCCGCTTTCCGCTCAAATGCGGGTGGGGCGGCGAAGAGCGCCTCCATTTGAATCTTGCAGAGGCGCTAAAAAAACAGGGTGTCGCAACATCTGTCTGGAGTTCAGACCCAGAGCTGTGCCGGCGTTTTGCGAAAGACGGACATGCGACCAAAGTTGCATCGCTTTATCGCGATGCTACGGCAAAATGGACTCTCCTTTTGTTTCCTGTTCACGCTCTGCATTTGCTGCTTGCAGGCCGGCGATTTCTGCGTAAACGAAAGGAAGAGGGCTACAGTGCAATCATCATGCTGACCTTGCTCGAAAAAGTCGTGCTTACTCCCCTCGCCCATCGACTGGGGTTTCAGGTGATCTGGGGGCATCATGCACCGCTCGGGAACTGGTTTTTTCGAAACCCGCTCTTGGGGCTATGGCGACTGTGGAGCACAAACGCGATCATCGTCACGCCGAGCGAAGCCATGAAGACCGAATTACAAACAGCGCGGCCTCGCGGAGAGATCAAAGTCGTCTCAAATCCGGTGACGATACCCTTGGCAACAGAACCCGAGTCTCAACGCTTTTGTGAGCGCCGGGGTGTTTCTGCCGAAAAAGTGATCATCGGTACCGCCGGGCGCATCGCGCGTGAAAAGAATCCACACGCGTTTGTGCAACTTGCCGAGCGGTTTCCAGAACAATTGTTTCTCATGGCGGGCGATGGGCCATTACAGACGGATATTGAACAAATAATTAGTTCTAAAAGGCTGCAAAATGCCTATTTGCTGGGGCAACTGGCAGATACAGAATTGGCAGCCTTTTATCGTGCTCTTGATGTTTTTTGCGTACTGAGTGATTACGAGACTTTTTGCCTGGCAGCTGCCGAAGCCATGGTGAGCGGTACTCCCGTTGTCGCACCAAATATCGGTGGGCTTCCTGAAGTCGTGACGACCGACAAGACCGGGCTCCTCTACCCCACAAAGGATTTTGCTGCCGCTGCCGAAGCACTTGAAAAATTGATCGCCGATGCAGAGTTACGCGCCAAAATGAGCGCTGCAGGCTTTGCGGAACGAGAACGCTTTTCGAGCGCACAGTATGTGGAACGGATGCGAGAGGTTTTGTTTCCAATGTGATTACGAGTGGAAGCTCCTTCCCTAAGATAAGCAACGCTGGGAGGAATTGAGAAATATTGAAAAAAAAGCTGAGGACCTTGTAACAAAGAGTTGCAAGCCGACTTCCTTTTACTCCGCTGCCTTCAGCAAACTCAGGGTCTGTAAGATTGTGAGGGGATTCCTGCGGGAAACAATTCTACACCCTTTCTTTCCCCCTGCGCTCAGGGGGAAAGCTCCGCGCCATTCGCCTCGCACAGAATTCTTTATTAATACCCAATTGCAAATCGCTGAGCCAGGTACCCCGCAATGGAACCTGAACAGATTGTCACGGTGGAATGATGGCAAGGTTTTTGATTCACAGCAAAGAGCAAGCTGATAGGACACTTCTTGTTTGCTGTTTGCAAAATGCGGATTGCTGATTGCTATTGCTTGCGACTCATCACTTACGGCGGAGAATTTGTTCGCGTTTGCTAAATCTCGCCAAAAATTACGTTGACACTCCCTAACCGCAAAGCTACAATTTCATGCGATTTACTTTTCTTTTTATCAATTACATGGCTGACGGAACGTTTCAGCGCACCAAGCCGCACGTCAATGTGGGAACCATCGGGCACGTGGACCACGGAAAGACCACACTCAGTGCTGCAATTGCAACAGGATTTTCAACATTGTTCGGAGGTGCAAACACCGCGCGAAATTTTGCCGATATCGACAATGCTCCCGAAGAAAAAGAGCGCGGTATCACCATCAATACTTCGCATATCGAATACGAATCTGAAAACCGCCACTACGCGCACGTCGACTGCCCAGGGCATGCCGACTATGTGAAAAACATGATCACCGGTGCCGCCCAGATGGACGGTGCGATTCTCGTTGTTTCTGCCGCCGATGGTCCTATGCCCCAGACTCGTGAGCACATCTTGCTTGCCGGTCAGGTCGGCGTACCGGCTATCGTCGTCTTCTTAAACAAAGTCGACCAAGTAGATGACCCAGAACTGATCGACCTCGTTGAAATGGAGGTTCGCGAATTGCTGACAAAATATGATTTCCCAGGGGATGACATTCCGGTTATCCGCGGTTCTGCTCTTGCCGCATTAGAAAAAGGTGAACTCGACCCGATCAAAGAATTGGCGGAAGCCCTTGACAGTTACATCCCTGAACCAAAGCGCGAGATCGACAAACCATTCCTGATGCCAGTCGAAGACGTGTTTTCGATCAAAGGCCGTGGAACGGTTGCTACTGGACGTATTGAACAAGGTATCGTAAAGACCGGTGAAGATATTGAGATCGTTGGTATTAAAGATACCCGTAAAGTCGCTGTTACCGGGGTAGAGATGTTTAAGAAGACTCTGGATGAAGGCCGTGCCGGTGATAATGTCGGTATTCTTCTCCGTGGGATCGAGCGCGAAGAAATCGAGCGTGGGCAAGTACTCTGTAAACCCGGCTCCATTACTCCACATACCAAGTTCGAAGCCGAAGTCTACGTGCTCTCAAAAGATGAAGGTGGTCGCCATACTCCCTTCTTTAAAGGCTACAAACCGCAATTCTACATCCGCACGACCGACGTGACCGGTTCTGTTGAATTACCAGAAGGCGTTGAAATGGTGATGCCTGGCGATAACATCAAAATGGTCGTTACCCTTGGTTCTGCCATCGCCCTAACCGATCAGACCAAATTCGCTATTCGCGAAGGTGGCCGTACGGTTGGAGCCGGTGTTGTTACCAAAATCATCGAATAGTTGATTTCTCCTCCCGCACCTTTTTGGTCTCTGACAAAAAAGGTGCGGGATATGAAGCCCAACTTCTACAAGACCTTTTTCATACCGTTTCCGAAAGGATGATCTTTATTCTTCGTATCGCCGCCCCTCGTTGTCAGCGCGCTTTGCGTCCGTCTCATCCTTTTGGCTTTTTTCCTTTCTCCTAACTGCATCATGGCTACTGCTGTCGCTCAGCGCATCCGTATTATTTTGAAATCGTTCGACCACCATGTGGTAGATGATGCCGCTCGCACTATTCTCGAAACTGCCAAGCGCAGTGGCGCCATCGTTTCGGGCCCCGTTCCGCTTCCGGTCAAGATCAAAAAAATCACCCTCAACCGTTCGACATTTGTCAGCAAAGACGCCCGCGACCAGTATGAGATCCGCGTGCACAAGCGCCTGATCGATTTAACCGAGGCCACTGGGCAAACCGTCGATCAGCTTCAAAACCTGCATCTGCCTGCCGGCGTTGAGGTAAGCATTAAGATGATCGACTAATGAGTCATTCAGGCTTGACCGGTTAGGCAGGATTGAATGCAAGAATTAAGCAGTACGTTGTAAAAAAAGAGGTGATAAAATCACCTCTTTTTTTGTCATCTCTATCGCAGGCAAAAAAACTCGATGGACGGGGTACGGAATATCCCCCATCGCATCGTAACCTTTCTGATGCACCCCTTCTTACCGATACAGGGTTGCACTCCGTTCCGCTTGTTTCCTCAGACAAACCTGAGCTCTGCCGCAGTATGCCTTATTTCTTACAGTAGACGATCGGTTACGCGGCACCGGCTGATACTCCAACGGCCTTGGTGAGGCGTTGCAAATCTTCGCCGGCAGCTGTCTTTCGATGTGCCTCTGCCATTCTGGCATACTCCTGCAGCGCGATAGACTGCTGCTCTATCAGCTCGATAACAACATCATTACTTATCTTATTATACTTCTGGAGCATGAACGAAGTATATTCATGGCTCTCAATCATAGCATGCAGCCTCCCTACCCGCACTTCAAGAGCCTTGCTCAGGAGCCGCTCCAGATCTAGTACCGCATATCGCTTTTGAAAGTCCGCATCGAACACTTTTAAAAATGTATCCTTCCCGCCCTGATCTACCCAGTATTCCTTTAGATTGACCAGCATCTCGTAGACTTTTCCTTGAATCAGACTAAAGCCCAGACTCTCACGCACCATAGTTTCTACAAAAGCCTGTTGTTCGTGTTCAAGTAGATAGTCGTGGCGACGCTCAGTGAATGCATCGTCCAAATGGTCACGCAAATCTGGAGCTGCTGCGCTCCAGATACGTTGACGATTCTCGGGCGTGTCTTTCCCCGGCAAAAAAAAGTCTGCTTGCACCTCTTGGTCCCACAAGGCGTTTTGCAACAGTGGCTTATGCTGGGCCAGCAGCTGCCATTCCTGTTCGATACTTGCTAGCAGCCCGGCAAATTCAGGGAAGCTCTCTAATGCCCGAAAAATGCTGTCTTTCAGCAGCGAGTATGTCTTCATCTCGGTAAGGATGCCCCGCACATCAAAGTAGCGCAGCACTTCTTGTCGCTCTTCATCCGAGGAAAGTGTAGCCACATGATCGAGGGCTGCCCCCTTCCCAACCAACCCCAACGGAAAGAGAAGTCGCGAAGCGGAATTCGACCCGATCGCCCGTGCCTCGATACCCGCCACAATGATCTTTTCTAATTCGGCAAACAAGTAGCTGTTGTCTTTTGGGCGCGACGCCCCACGATCTCGCAAAGCCGTAAGCATCTTTGCCATTTCTTGCACCAGTTCGCCATACGAACCAAATGCCTTACGTGCATCATGCTCCACGTCACCCACGAAGCGCTTATACACTTCTTCTTCCCGCTTTGCCGCCATAACCAATGCCTCAGGAAGCTCGGGTAAGCACTCGTCCGACAGCCACTTTTCGCGGTTGGCTTCACGCAACGAATCCATTTCACTGATGTAGTCAGCCAGCTGCTTCTCGCTCATCTGCAACAGGCCATCATTGCTCGCAGATTGGGAAGTAAACTTGAAAAACGGAAACAGGCGCATCAGGCGCAGATAGCCCTGCCCCACCCGCTTTGATTTTTCTTGCCAATCATCACCCGATACATCCTGCAAAAACGTGATCGTCTCTTTATATTCCTCTACGCGGCGTTGATACTCGGCTTCGGCGTCTTCGACCGAAAATCCTTTTTTCTGAAGTTTCGCGAGCACATCATCGTGGTGTTTCTTATATAGTGGATGCTGCGAATCGTAGCGAGAATCGGCAACCTTTCCACGAAAAGCGCTCTTCTTGTAGGTCGCATCGTAGAATCCACCCTGGCGAAAGAGGCTTTCACCACTGCCGAGTTTGGCCATTACTTCGGTCGCGTGGTCGCGATTAAAGGCATGGATAGCTTTCAAGCACCCCTGTAACCTGACTAAAGCTGCCAATTGCCCCGTTTCTTTGGAAAGGTCAGAACCGGCAAAAAAGACTTCGCGGTGATGCTTATGAAACACTTTCACTTGCTCGGCCCGCAATGCTTCAGGCGGCAGTTCTGGGGACCGCTTCTTTGCCACACTGCCACATGCCTCCCACAGTCTTTCCAAGTTCTGGGTGACCGCTTCAGGCGATGTTGTCGTGAGCTCTTCATAGAGGGGTGTGAGCGGAATTTCATCCAACCTCTCTCCTTTTTCACCGAGGTAGCGTTTTAGATGCAAGATATCATCCGCCCCCTGGCACATAGCCAGGATAATCTGCCCAATTGCATCGCGATGGCCGTTCTGCTGGCACTCGCCTTGCTCGTTGGCACACCTGGTGTAATGACTGAGCTCGTTGAGATCTTTGATCTGGTACAGGATGCGGTCGAGCTGCTCGAGATCGCGCTTCTGCGCGGCAGACAGTTTTGCGCGGGCGCTTGTCGCATTGTCTCCTTCATCAATCTGCCGATAATAAGCAGTAAGCGCCTCGATGGAACGATGATCAAGCCGGGGCACAAACGAGATCCGGCGCGAGAGCAGCCCGACTCCGATGTTTGTCTTGTAGCGTTCGTTGATCGTCTTCACACAGAGGTTTTTGTACTCCTTCAGCTTCCGGAGAGCTGCACCACGACGTTCTTTTAACTCGAGCATGGTAAGTTCAAGCCAGACCTTCAGCTCGTCCTCCAGTTTCGGGTCTTGCATTTGTAATGTCATTGCGTGTGCCACCGCGGCAATCTGGGTAAAGCGCTCATAGGCGCTAAGGGCATCGGCGTATTGCTGCTCATTAAGAACCGGCTGCGTCCCTGTACCTTCTCGCACTCGCTGCCATAAGCGGCTCGGTTTTCTCCAGTAATCTTTCCACGTATCACGGTCTCCCAGCAGCTCGTCCCGGGTGCTCGTCTGCATCTGCTCGATATCTTTCCAGACGGCATCGGCATAGCTGGAATACATAAACATCTCTGGGCGCTTAGCGCCATCATAATCCATCCAAACGGTATGCTCATAGGCAGCACCTGCCTCTAATCGTGCACGTGCATGTACCCGTGCTTCTTTCGATTCGTCGAGCCAGTCTTTATGCACGCTGTTCATCGATACCGATTCGATCAGACGATCGATGATTTCCGATTTGCTAATGGTGCTCCCGCCAGTAGGTGTAGAAGTACGCCGACTGGCAATCATAACACGGTGGGTATCCACGATTTGCGTGCGGATGTGCTGGATAGCCTCTTCGTCAAACTTCTCGGTTGAACGCCGGCGCGCCTTGCCATGGCTAAACTCGTGCTGCATCATCGTACGCACCAACTTGCGCGCGGCACTGGTCACCATTTCCTCGATCTCCAGTTCATTTGGACAGTTGTTCGGGCTTTGCATCAGCCGTTGTTTCACTTCGGTCAGCAACTTGTTCTTGAGAGCGAGAAAAGTAGCCAAGACTTGGGCGCTCAGCACCTGATTTGGATGGAACGTATGCTCGATGATGTGGGTGAATTGAGCGGTCCATCTGTCGACCCGCTGGTCGAATTCCGCCTCCCAGCTCCCGTTAGCGATGCTCTCGCGCGTTTCACGCCGCATTTCCAACACCTCCGCTTCATCATTCAAAATGGTGGCGAAGATGCGCGTAAAGCGGGCTTCCATCCAATCTTCCCTGACAAGGTTCGGATGGAGAGATGCTACACCGTCGAGTGCTTTTTCGGGCACTATGGCGACTTCAGTCATGCCTAGGCAAAAAAGTATGAATGCATTACTCTATACACTAAAATTTTCATCAGCAAGTGTCAAGGCAAACCAAACTGAACTAAGCCCCAATTCTCGTGACAGATGAGGCAAGTCGCTGTCGGTAGT
>CAZLFD010000031.1:0-16984 GCA_964558715.1 uncultured Candidatus Peribacteria bacterium
ACCGACAGCGACTTGCCTCATCTGTCACGAGAATTGGGGCTTAGTTCAAAATCATCTCACTTTTTCTTCATCCAAACCATTGGCGTTTTTTGTTTGGATTTGCGAGAATGGGAACGCTTCATTTTTTCCTCGAAGCATGTGCGGGATTTTTGGAATGTACTCTTCCGAAGGCTTCATTGCACAAGACATGTTCGATGCCTTGACCGTGTTGCAGCACCGCGGGCAAGACGCCGCCGGTATTGCCTCGCTCGACCAAAAAGGGCAATTTCACATGCGTAAGGGAAATGGCTTAGTGCGTGATGTCTTTCATACCCGCCACATGCGCCGCTTTCATGGCGGCATGGGAATCGGGCATGTGCGCTACCCGACCGCTGGTTGTAACAATGCCTTTGAGGCGCAACCGTTTTATGTGAACTCGCCATACGGAGTCGTGCTCGCGCACAATGGCAATCTCACCAATACCGACGAGCTGGCCCAAGCCATTTACGAGACCGATCTGAGGCATCTTTCAACCACTTCTGACTCAGAAGTACTTTTAAATGTGTTTGCACACGAACTCGCCAAAAACCATAAAAAAGACCCGCAAGCCGACGACCTCTTCGATGCGGTCAAGCGTACCTTCAAGCGCATCCGCGGTGCATACGCGGTTATCGGCTTAGTATCAGGAATGGGAATCTTTGCCTTTCGCGATCCGCACGGCATCCGCCCGCTGTGCATTGGCAAACGCATGGGCCCGGGTAATAAAGAAGAATTCGCCCTCGCCTCAGAATCGGTCGCTTTTTCGCCACTCGGGTTTACGATGGTGCGTGATGTCGCCCCAGGAGAAGCAGTATTTATCGATGCCAATGGTAACCTGCATACCAAACTATGCGCCGAAAAAACCGAACTGACTCCGTGTTTGTTTGAACTGGTGTATATGGCACGCCCAGATTCGATTATGGATAACATTTCGGTGCACAAATCCCGCTTACGCATGGGCGAAAATCTCGCAAAAAAAATCGAGCGAGTCGCGCCAAACCTCGATGTCGATGTGGTCATCCCGATCCCCGAAAGTTCACGCACAGCGGCTTTGCAAGTAGCGTGGGGGCTGGGCATCAAATATCGTGAAGGCTTTATTAAAAATCGTTACATCGGGCGCACTTTTATTATGCCAGGGCAAAAGACGCGGCGAAAATCTGTGCGCTACAAGCTCTCGGCCATCGATCTCGAATTCCGCGATAAAAACGTTCTCTTGGTAGATGACTCTATTGTTCGTGGCACAACAAGTAAAGAAATTATCCGCATGGCGCGCGAAGCTGGTGCGAAAAACGTCTATTTCGCTAGTGCGGCTCCGCCTGTGCGCTACCCGAACGTGTATGGTATCGACATGCCCACGCGCAAAGAGCTGGTCGCCTACGGTATTTCGGATGAAGAAGTCGGCAAATTTATCGGCGCAGATGGCATGTTTTACCAAGACTTAGAAGATCTGATCGAAGCCGCGCGCGAGGGGAACACAGATATCAAGCGATTTGATGCATCGTGCTTTGATGGCGATTATATTACCGGTGATATCGATGAAGAGTTCCTGCATAAAGTAGAAAGTGGCCGTGGCTCTGGGCGCAGCATGGATGATGATGAAGGTGAGAATCCCATGACACTGCTTTAAGGCAATTAGAAGTTAGCAATTGGCAAATTAGGATTGAGTAAACAGCGAAGTGTGACCAGGATGGGTTTATGGCGCGGAGCACTCTCCTTAATTTATAGGGCGAGTTGGAGGAGGTTGTAGTAGAGCCGATGAATCCGGATTTCTCTATTTCGATATCGACCATTTTTTTCCATATCTCAAGAAAAAAAACTCCGCACCAGTTCTGTCCGGTTTTCTGTATACCGATGGAGGAGTGCGCGGCTACATTCTTTCTGACTTATTCCTTATTACCTATGCCTTGTTTGGTCCTACTTTTGTGTCTTTTAGACTCGTGCCGGCATCGACCATGGGGTACACATTTTCTTCTGCTGCAATGCGGAATTCGATAAACGTGGGACCTTTGATTTTGCGTGCTGCCTGAATTACCTTACGTGCGTCTTTCACGTTATCCGCATAGAATGTGGGAATGCCGTATGCTTCTGCTACTTTGATAAAATCAGGATTCCAAAGCTGGGTGCTCGCGTAGTTTTTCTCGTGATACATATCTTGCCACTGGCGCACCATGCCGAGATACTGGTTATTGAGTACGACGATCTTCACCGGAATATTATCTTGCTGCAGGGTCGCCATTTCGGGCAGGTTCATCTGAAAACCGCCATCACCGCTAATGCTCCACACTTCGGCATTGGGATGCGCGATCTGCACGCCCATGGCGAGCGGTAAGCCGGCACCCATCGATCCTAATCCTCCTGAGCAGACATGGCCGCGAAAGCGTTTAAACGGGTAATACTGCGCCAGAAACATCTGGTGTTGGCCGACATCTGCCGTAACAAAGGCTTCGCCTTTCGTCTCTTCGCCTAAAATTTCAATCACTTCTGGCGCAATCATCTGCCCGTTGTGATCTTGGCTTTTTTGCCCCTTGTCGATGGGGTATTCATCTTTCCAATCGTTGATCTGCCCCCACCATTTTTCGTGCGCCATCCGCTTTGGTAACTGGGGTGTGAGTTTTTGCAAGATATTTTTGATGTCGCCCACAACGGGAACATGCGTGTGCACATTTTTTCCCAACTCTGCCGGGTCGATATCGAAATGGATGAACTTCGCGCCAGGGCAAAAATCATCCAACCTGCCGGTAATGCGGTCGTCGAAGCGGCTACCGAGAGATATTACCAGATCAGAATCGTAAACCGCGTAGTTCGCGGTAGCCGAGCCGTGCATACCAAGCATACTGATAAAATTCGGATGATCGGTCGGAATCGTTGAAAGCCCGTGTAAAGTGCTGACTGCAGGAATATCCGCTTTCTCCAAAAACTCCGCGACTTCGGCGCCAGCATTCGAGATCATCGCACCATGCCCAATGATGGCGATCGGTTTTTTTGCTTGGGTGATCAATTCTATCGCACGCTTGATCTGATGTTCGCTGCCTAGTAGCGTGGGGCGGTAGCCGGGCAAGTTCGGTTGCAGATCGCCATGGTATTTCGCGGTCTTAATAAAAGCGTCTTTCGTGATATCTACATGTACGGGGCCTGGCCTTCCCGTCTCTGCCAAATGGAATGCCTCGACCATGGCTTGCTCGATATCCTCTGCGCGGTCGACAAAAAAGCTGTGTTTGACCACCGGCATCATCACACCGATCGCATCGGTCTCTTGAAAGGCATCTGTGCCGATCAGGTGCGAAAACACCTGCCCGGTTATGGCGACCATCGGAGCGTTATCCATCATGGCATCGGCAATTCCCGTTACTAAGTTTGTTGCGCCGGGACCACTGGTGGCAATGCATACTCCCGCTTTGCCCGTAACTCTGCCGATTGCGTTGGCGGCAAACGCCGAAGCTTGCTCGTGGCGAACGAGAATATGACGTAGTTTTTTGGCGTGTACGTATTTCTTGAACATCACATCATACAGCGGAATCACCGCGCCGCCCGGGTAACCAAATACGGTATCTACCCCTTGCCGCAGCAACGATTCCATCATGATCTCTGACCCAGTCAGGTTTTGCGCACTCATGGCTTCGAATAATTCAACGGCTATTGTGGCATACATATCGAGTGGATTTCAATCTTGAGATGAGCGAACTGCAAACAGCAAACGGCGAACTGGATACAATCAGTATTTGGCAATTAGAAATAAACAAGCAGCAAGAAGGCTGGTGTCATTTCGGCTTGCTTGCCCCGATAGACAGCGGCTCTGCGGGTACTGGAATCTGGAGACCATTCTACATTAATCCCTAACACAATCTCTCGATAGAGGATTGTACCGATTTAAACGAATCCTTTTTGAGAGACTGAGTATCAACCCCTTCCACCCACCTCGCTAGGAGGAAGGGTTCGTTCCGCGCCGAAGAACCATCCTGCCAAACTGCGAATGCGAAAATCCTTGGCAAAACTGTAACTTTTTGGCAAAATATCGTCAGTTCCATTATTCAAATGTCAGTTATGCCCGTTGTCACCGGCGAAACCACCGCGGTATTGCGTACAGTCGCAGAGCCAGTGACAGAGGTAAATCAAGATATTTTGGACCTCGCGAAAGAAATGCGCAAGACAATGAAGGCCGAAAAAGGTGTCGGCCTGGCTGCGCCGCAAGTGGGTGTTTCGCAGCGGATCATTCTTGCAACGATCGATAAAGTTGTGATGCTGATGGTAAACCCACAAATCGTTTCTTTTTCTGCCGATACTGATATCTGCGAAGAGGGCTGTCTTTCGTTGCCTGGGCAATGGGGAAAAGTCTCGCGGGCAAAACGCATCAAGCTTACGTTTATTGATGAAAACGGCGACGAGGTAAATACAGAATTATCTGATTTAAATGCCCGCGTAGTGCAGCACGAAATCGATCATTTAAACGGAATTTTGTTTACTGATAGGTTGGTGAAAGAAAGTGCGGTGATGATGCAGAGTGACTAAAAACGCGCAGCCCTGCACCGACTTGTTCAGGGCGCAGCGTCGTTGCGAAGAAACCCGATGCTCCGGAGGACGACTGATGCAATCCAGAAAAAACAAAATAAAGTGTTTCTGTATGTGTCTGGGTTGCTTCGTCACTTGTAACTTCGTTCCTCGTAAAGACGGATTCTGGCGAATCCGATTTTATCTTATGTAGTCGAATAATGTCCTAGCACCCGTAAGTCCGTCGTTAATCTTTCGAGTTTGATTGCTAATTCATCCGTATACTCGCCTTCAAAATCGATAAAAAAAGCATACTCGGCAAAGCCGTCGCCAGTCGGCATCGACTCCAATCGTACGAGGTTGATATTCGCGTCCGCAAAGATCTTTAGAATCCCAAACAAGGCACCAGAGACATTTTTGAGGCCGAAGAAAATTGTCGTCAATCTTTCTCCGCCCAGCTTTTTAGTGCCGGTTTTTTTCTGCACGAGGGCAAAGCGCGTGGCGTTGCCATCGCGGTCGGCGATATGTTCGGCGAGGATGGCAAATTCCGCAAGCTCCGCCGCCTGTTGGCTGCAGATAGCCGCAGCGCCCGGCATGCTGCGAGCGCGAACGATAGCTTCAGAATTACTGGCAACCGGAATCTGCTGGGCTTTTGGGTACTGTGCGGCAAGATATTTGCGACATTGCGCGAGGGCAGAATCGTGCGCGAAGATCGTCTCGATATGCTGCTTCTGCGGTGCTGCGAGTACGTGGGCAATCGGCAGATCAATCACGCGCGAAATCCACAAGTCATCTGCGGCAATGCCTTCCCACACTTGCCGTACCGTACCGGCGATTTTGTTTTCAATCGGCAGCAGCGCGGCAGCAATCTCATTATTTTGCAATCCCGCAAAAATCGCCGGAAAACTGGGGTAGAGCCGTTTTGATTTATCCGTGTAAAACTTTTGTGCTGCTAAATCACTCCAGGTCAACTCTGGCCCGAGCACGCCTAGATCGGTAATCTCTTCACTTTCCGCTTGATCTGCATGTAACTTTTGCGCACTGCGGCTAGCGAGAAAATCGATGATTTCATTGCTTTCGCGTTTTGCCTGGCTACAAAAATCGCCAAAGTACTCTCGCCCGTCACGAAAGGCTTGCAGAAATTCAGGGCTGCCATCGGCGGCGATTTTTTGCGCGACTTCTAAAAATAACTGAATCGTCTGCGTGCTCATCTTTGTACCGTGCACGATTTCATCATACAGTCTTTCATTTTGCCCGATAATCCGCCCGACCAGATCCATTTGTACGCGGTAGATCGGGCTCGAAACGGCGAGCAGTGTATCGAGCGGAATCTGCATCTTCGCCGTGGTTGCAGCAAACGCTGTCTCTAAAAAATGCTGTAGGCCTTGCACCAGTGCCATTGCCTTGTCGTGCTCTTTTGCTTCTAACTCGATGAGGTGAAAATCGCTGAACACCTGCTCCACTTTTTTTTGAGCCTTTTCATCCCGACCCGGGCAAATGACGATTGTCTGCCCCGGCGATACATTCTCGGGACCAAATACGGGATGTAGGCCAACGACTGGTCCGGCATGGGCACTCAGCATCGCATAGAGCGGCTCCGCTTTGATCGAAGTGAAATCCGCTAGAATCGTTTTTGGCCGCAAATGTGGGGCAATCTTCTCTATTATTTCCACAGTATTGCTGATGGGCACCGAGATGATGACGATATCGGCCTGCTTCGCCAGTTGCTCATGCGTAAGCTCTGTACTGCGTCCAGAAACTAACACTTCGTAGCCTTTTTTCTCGAGGTGCTTTTTGAAGGCCTGCCCCATTTTTCCCGTTCCGCCGATAGTGCCAATCGCAGGTTTGTTCATCTCTTGGGGAGTATGCCAGTTTGTCGGGCTTATTGGGAGAGCAAACTGCGAACAGCGAACAGGCACAACATCCTTTGCTTCACCCCTGCTAAAGGTCTGATTTTGGCGTGGAAGCAGAGGTCTGGTAAGCACTATGATAAACGAGAATTAACATGATTATGTTTGCAGGAGTAGGTGTCCTCGTAAATTCTGGAAGGCTTCCGAGCGCTCGGGACAGGTCAATGTTCCCCTAATTAGACCGAACACAGGCACTTATTTCTACCCCCGACACCCCCACCTGTCTGGGGAGAGAAAGCACAAATTCCCAATTCCGAAACAATAATTTGTTTACCACAAGGGAAATATTGATGTATATTTCTAAAAAAGCTTGCAAGTCTCTTTTATTTTGGGATATTATAATGGTGACGAACACATTTTTTTGTTTGTAATTAATTTCAACCATCATCATGGACTCAGAAAATAGAGTTTCTGACCTGATCAAGAGTAATCCCCTCAGTGAAAAACCTGCGCCGACTCCTCCGCATCAAGGCGACCAGAAACGAACACGCCGCTTTCGTGGCAAAAAGAAACCCGCCCAAGCGCATTCGCAAGGAGGTGGGCATCATCAGTCACAACCGCAGCAACATGCGGATGCTGGTTATATATCCTCTAGTCATAAAGGCAAGTTACGTTTTTATATTCTCGGCGGGCTCAACGAAGTCGGCAAAAACTGTACTGCAATCGAATGCGGCGACGATATTATCGTGGTCGACATGGGTTTGGCTTTTCCTGACGACGAAATGCTCGGCGTCGATTTTGTCATCCCCGATACGACATTTCTCGAGAAGAATAAAAAGCGCATCCGCGGCGTGGTCATTACCCACGGGCACTTAGACCATATTGGCGCTTTACAGCACGTGATGCCAAAAATCGGCTTCCCGCCGATGTACATGACGCGCTTTTGTGCGGGACTAGTAAAAAAACGCATCGAAGAATACGGTATCGATAAACAATGTACGATCGTCGAAGTCGACCCGATGAAAGATAAGATCAACATGGGTTGCTTTGAGGTGGAGTTTTTTCCGGTTAACCACTCGATTCCCGATTGTATGGGAATGTATGCCAATACTCCTGCGGGCAGCTTTGCCCACACCGGCGACTTTAAGTTCGACTTTACTCCTGCAGATGGCAAACCGGCAGATGCTGCGCGTATTGCCGAAATCGGTAAAATAGGAGTCGATGTGCTCTTCTGCGAAAGCACCAATGCTCGTAAGCCAGGCTTTTGTGTTTCCGAAAAAGTCATCGCCAAAAATCTGCACGATGTGATCGAAAACGCCAATGGTCGTCTGATTCTCGCCAGTTTTTCTTCCCTCGTCTCACGTATTGAACAGGTCGTCCACTTCGCGCATAAATACAACCGTAAGGTTTTTGTGAGTGGCCGGAGCATGATGAATACGTTAGAAATCGCTTCCAATCTTGGTTACTTCAAGGTTCCCAAAGGTTCAATCCGCAAATTGGGGCCAAATACCGATGGCTTACCCGATAACCAAGTACTTATCCTCACTACCGGTTCGCAAGGCGAGCCGCGCAGTGCGCTTACACGTATCGGCTTAGGGACGCATTCGCAGATCAGTATCCGTAAAAACGATACGGTCGTGTTTAGTAGTTCACCGATTCCTGGCAACGAACGTGGTGTGTACAGCACCATCAATAATTTGATCAAGTTGGGCGCGACCGTAATCACCAATGATACGATGGATATCCATGTCTCTGGTCACGGCCATAGCGGCGATATCAAGTTGATGCATTCGCTGATTCGCCCGAAAAACATCATCCCGATTCATGGCGAATTGTTTATGCGCCAGGCACACAAAGAGCTCGCGTTTGACCTGGGTTACCAGCCCGATCAAGTGCCGCTGCTCGAAAACGGTAGTATTCTCGAATACGAACGTGGCAGCCTGCGCAAGAGTAAAAGTAAAATCCCATCCGAGATGATTCTCATCGATGGGCTGGGCAGTGGCGACGTGGGCACTAAAGTGCTCGAAGAACGAAAAATCATGGCGAATGGGGGAGTGCTTTTTGTGCAACTGAAAGCCTTTGAAAAAAGCCGCCGACTTGTCGGTGATCCGGACGTCATTTCAAAGGGGTTCATCTACATGCGTGAAAGCAAAGAGATACTCAAGCAATGCGAACAGCAGGCGCGAAAATCGTATGAACAAGTGATCAAAGAACACCCCGATGCGAGTTTGCATGATATCAAACGTGCCGTCGAAAGAGGATTGCAGACGCTTATCTACAAACGCATTCAGCGCGAACCGATGATTTTTCCGGTGGTAGTGTTTGTCTGATTACGAGCTCAAAACACCCTTCTCCGGATGGGATGCTCAACAATTTCACCCCGTGCTTGGGTGTTTTTGTTATTGGGGTAAATAAAACTAAACAACAAAAACAGTTGGCTTGAACACTTGGATATATCCCCTTTTGGCGCAAACTTTCCACCAGATTCTGGCCAAGCCGGAATGACTCTATTCTTCTCGACGCTCATCAAGAATACCGCTAGAATCTGCGTACATTTGTTTTACCGTTGAATCCGGAATATGAAAGCCTCGTCTTCGGACTCATTCTCATCCACGGGTTGCTGGTTGGGTTCGCCGTAGGGTATTACTTGATCTATCGCGCGCTGCGACGTGGGCACGCGCAGCGGGTTTCGTGGCGCCGCAGATTGATTGGCAGTATTTTGCTCCCGGTTAATTTTGCCGCTATTTTTCTCCATAAACGTAAAGAAGCGCATCTGCCATTGTATTTTCGCTGGTTTCTTAGATTTACGCGCTTTTGCAGCAAGGTGCCGTATTTTCATTTTTTGCCTAAGTTTATTGTTGCGACGCTTAGTGAAATCTTTATCTATTTCTTTACCGGGCAAGAGTTACTGACGGGTTTGGTATTTGTCTGGAGCATGTCGTTTTTTATTCTTATCAGTTTTGTAGAGTCGAATTTGGGTGAGCTTGAAGAAGAATCGATTACTCTGGCGAACAAGATATTCCTCTATTCGGTTTCGATTCTTACACTTGTCACATTGATCATCGGGAATTTCTTTTGGGATTCGGTGCAGCCGTTTTTCGATAACGGTTTTTGGCATTTTGTCGCTTGGATCGCACAAATCTTTAACGATCTGCTTATTGAAGGTTTTTACTTTTTCGTGCGGCATCCGTGGGCGATCGTCGTTGCTGTTGTGCTCCTCATCATTTATATTAGCAGCTCTCTCTTTCTTTCTGAATATTTAAAGCGGAAGGAGTAGGATGCAGTTTATTCTGTATATTTACATTTCTATTATCTTCTATCGCTCCCCCAGATCGCACCAAGAGAGAGTGCTCCGCGCTGATTCCGGTCAAGCCGGAATGAAACCTACGACTGCTTCACTACTTTCGCGAATTCCTCAAAATTGTTGATGTAGTTATCGGGCATGTAACTTGTTGACGAAACACCAAGAAGAATCGCATCCGGCGAAAAATCGCTGAATTCGTGCCAAACGAGATTGTCTACAAAAATACCGCGATTCGCAGAATTCATAATGATTTTATTGGGCGGCGAACCGTCGTTACTCACTTTGATTGCGCAACGGCCGCGGATGCAGACAAAAACCTCTTTTTCAACGGTGTGCGCATGGGCACCGCGCACGGCTCCTGTAGGTATGCCCCAAAGGTAGTACACGCGCTTCACTTCAAACGGTATTGCTCCATCTAACTCGATTGGCACGAGTTTGCCACGCGCTCGTTCATCATAAATCGGGAATTCTATTTCACGGATTACACCGGGCATTGTTCTGGGAAGAAAGAAAGTTCTAATTCGGGAAACTGTTTCTGAAGCACTGGCATCAGAGCGCGCACGCCAAAGGTTTCGGTTGCGTAATGCCCGCACACGGCAAAGTTGATGCCAAGCTCCTGAAAATCGTGCCAATGCCGTTCGGCGACTTCGCCGGTAAGAAAGGTATCGATTCCTTGTTCTATCAGATCAAAAATAAAATCTGCACCACCACCGGAACAAATACCGAGTTTTTGTACCGTACCGCCCTGCTCTGCCGATGTGAAAATCGGATCCTGCCCAAAAATTGTTTCGCAACGAGAAAGAAAATCTGCAAACGGCAATTTTTCCTTAAACTCCGCCACTGCGCAGATATCGTGCATCGAGTAGTTATCCACTTTTAACTCTTGCGCGATGCGGGCATTGTTGCCGATATCTTTGTGTGCATCGAGCGGCAGATGATAGGCGAGCAAAGAAATATCGTTTTTATACAAAATCTCTAGCCGTTTTCCCAACAGTGGATCGATGGTCTTTATACCGTTTTTCCAAAACAGGCCATGGTGTACGAGCACCGCATTCGCCCCCCAATCCGCTGCCTGCTGCAAAAAATTACGGCTGGCGGTTACTCCTACAGCGATTTTCTGCACATCCGTTTTGCCCGGAACCTGCAGTCCGTTTACGCACCAGACATCTTCCACTTCTGCTACATGGAGAAAATCAGAGAGAAAGCCCGAAAGCGCGCTTAGGGTCGGCATCATGAATAAGATTGGTGTGTTGAGACAATATTTTTATCCAAAACCGGCGAAATGGCAAGTCATTTTTTGAGCCGGAACGATTTAAACGTTTTGCTTTTAAACGATTTAGAATTCTTTTCGGCGAAATCGTTGATAAAGATCGCGATGATAGTCGCAACTGGAACTGCCAAAATCATACCTACGATGGGGTTGATGAGATTCGGGAAACTGGCACCGACGATGAGGGCAAGAATCGTGACGATGGGCGGCAGGCCGACGGCTTGACGCATAACGATCGGAACAAGGAAATTTCCTTCTAAAAACTGATAGATTACGTAAAAGATGATTAGGGCAAACCCTAAGAACAGCGACTCATTAAAGGCGATCGGCGCTGAGATAAGAAAAGCCGATACCGGCCCAACATATGGCACAAATTCGGCAATACCAAAGAGCATAGCAAGCGTGAGTGCATAGGGGATCCCTAAAATAGTGAAGACAATCCAGGTGAAGATGCTGACGATTAAAAAGAGGAATATCTGGCCATGCACCCACTCCCCGATTTTTTTCTGCACCATACTCATTTTTTCAGTGAGGTATTTTTGGTGCTTGGCAGGAAACAACGAGTGAAAGAAGACATTCGTCGCTTTGCGGTCGAGAATCAAAAAGAAGGTCAAGAGCAGCACAAGTACCATGTTAAACACGGTGCTGACAGTACTGAGAATGATTTGCGAACCGCGACCGGCAATATCGGTAAGCCCAGTGGCGATACTCTCGATATTATCGTTGAGCGCTTGTAAGAGCTGCTCTGAATTAAACTGCAGAAGGAGCGTATTGATTGCACCTCCAATGGTTTTCTGGAAGAGCGTTTCCTCTTCTTGAGTAGCGTTTAACGTCGCCCGAAACCATTGCTGTATGCTATCGGCGATTTCAAACAGCTGGTTGGCGATGATCGGAATCAGCGTGCCAATAAGGAATGAGATAAAGCCGAACACCAGGGTGAACATGATGATTATAGAGAACGCCCGTGGCACACCCCATTTTTGGATGCGGTCGACCGCCGGGCTGAAGGCAGCTGCCAAAAAGAGCGCAACCAAGAAGGTGACGAGAATATCGATCAGTTGAACAAAGACATTGCTGAGCAAAATTACCAGCATCACGACCAGAGTGACCTTAAAAGCAGACCAGAGCGAAATTTCGATGGTGACGGCGTTGTTGTCTTTCCCATTCTCTGGTATCGGCGGCGGTGTCTTGCCATTTTCTCCAGATGATTTGTCTTCGCTGCGCCGAGCAATAACATTATCTCGCCATTCGATAAGACGATCCGAGGCTTGGCCGAAAAGACTGGTAATACGTTTAATCATATTATTTTTAGAGTGATTAGATTTATGGGCCGGTCATGAGAGCGACAAAAACATCGACGATGATCCAAGCAAGTAAAATTACGGCATACCCGATCAATGTCTTGGTGATAGTGCTTTTGCCTTGTTCTTTATTTTCTGTAATGGCGCCAAAGATGTATTGATACCCACCAACCATCACCAAGATCACAGCGATCGTGCCAGAGAGTATTACCGCAAGAGTGATCCAATGAAAAAGCAGTTCGATGATCATCGTCCAATCCCACACACCAGTAGCTATCGCTTCACTAAAATTGCTGGGAAGCAATGCAAGCTCCACCGCATATGCATTTATCGGTGCCAAGAGGGTGGCCAGAGCGAGGAATACTCGGAGCTTCATATTTCTATTTTACAGGAATCCATCAAAAAAAGCAGCGGCTTGACGGAATGACAAATGACGAATTTCAAATTCCCAATAATTCGGGAATAATATGCATAATGAGCAAAGCAGATGGATTTTGGCGGCGTTGGGAAGATTTTTTTACTGCGCAAGGGTTCCGACAGTTTCGCGACGCACAAGAAACGCCGTTACCAAAGGTTATCCGCGTGAACACCTTGCGAAATTCTGTGGATGGATTTTTAGAATGGGTGAACACATCGCATCCCGATTGGCAGCTGGTCGAGCACGCATTTGGACAAGGTATTTTTCTTATCGATCGTGATGATCGTAGCGTACCGCTTGGCAACACACTGGGGCATATCGAGGGGCGGTTTTACATTCAAGAAGCATCGAGCTGTTTGCCGCCATTGGCTTTGAATCCAGAACCCGGCGAAACGATACTCGATATGGCGGCAGCGCCCGGCAGCAAAACCACACAACTTGCCGGGTTGATGCGCGGCAGTGGGCTGCTGGTGGCGAACGAACTCGTCACTTCGCGCACGAAAAAGCTCGTCTTTAACCTGCTGCGTTGCGGCGCACCGAATTCCGTAATCACAGGAGTCGATGGTGTGCGTTTTGGCGAAGCACTGCCAGATTTTTTTGATGCCATTCTGCTCGATGCCCCGTGCAGCGGTGAAGGCACATACCGCAAAGATCGCGCGGCGCTTGATGTTTGGAGCCAGGCTCGCATTGAAGAGATGGCGTATTTGCAGGAATCACTGCTCGATTCCGCCTGGCGAGCACTGAAGCCGGGTGGGCGACTGGTGTATTCCACATGCACCTTGGCGCCAGAAGAAAATGAACGGGTCGTTTCACGTCTACTACAAAAAACTGGTGGAGAAGCCGAACTGATCGACCTTCAGACACTTTTTTCTGGAGCAGATAAGTGCCCGGGCTTGACCGAATGGCATGAAGAGACATTTCCGCACCTAGATAAAACCCTGCGCATTTGGCCACATGTACATAACAGCGAAGGATTTTTTGTAGCAGCATTGCGCAAATCCGCTACAACGCTATCGTTACGAACATCCATAAAAAAGCAGAATCGCCTTCGAGAACTAGGGCTTTCCAAAAAAGAAGCCACCGAAATCCGCGAATATCTGAAAGACTCCTTTACCTTATTCATTCCCGAAGATTGTACTCTGATCAAGCGAGAAAGCGAGAAACGCACTGATTATTGGCTGATGCCAAGTTCTGGGATCCAATTGCTATCATCACTACCCGTGAGCCGCCCTGGTATTCGCGTCGCAGAAAAGCACGGAAAAAAGTTCAAACTCGATCATGAATTTGCGGTGACCTTTGGTGCTGCCATGCAGGGCAAGCGTGTACTCGAGGTAGCTGATGATGCAGCACGAAAATTTTTGTGCAAAGAAAATCTGTCACCCGAATCTATTGATACGCTTCCCGAAGGCGATATCGTCATCCGTCATCACGGAATTCCACTGGGTACGGCAAAAAAAATCAACGACATGCTGAAGAACAGCCTGCCGATTCACTTTGCTAATGCAGAGATTAGTTGAGCAACACTCCGCACCGATTCCGGTCAAGCCGAAATGACCCCTGCTAATGCTCCGGCGCCTACGGCACTCATCAGCTCGGCATGCGGTGGTACGATGATTTTGCGATTATAGATCTCTGCGGTTCTGGTGATGATTTCTACAATCTCTGGTACGCGCACCAGTTTGCCTCCTAGTACGATAATATCGTGCCCTTCGGCGCGCGCTGCAAAAACGGCGATACTCGCAACGGTCTGCCCGACCAGATTGGCGATTCCTCTTGCCAAGTCTGCTTTTTCTGAATTTTGGTTCGCCTTGGCAAAGTTTGATGCGGTGGCGCTGCCGGGCACCACTCCGATTCCTCCACCCACAATCTCCTCCACAAGTAGGTCGACTGATTTAGCATCGCCTTGAGCGATAAGCTGTTGTAATTCCCCAAAACTCTCAAGCGCAAGCAGTGATTTTGCAAGTCCGAGTAGCGACCCTCCGCCGACACCGGTACCGCCGACATGGTGATAGCCGTTGGTACTTAAAGATACGCAACAGGTTCCTGTTCCTAGCGAGCAGACGAGAGCGTTTTTCAAGCTCGCCAAAACCTGCCCGCCTTTGCCGATGGCATCGATTTCGGAAATCTTTTTGATCGTGATGCCATCCAACTCCTCGGCAAAAATGCGGCTGTGTCCGCCGGTAAGCGCTATTGTTTCGATATCTTTTATTTCCACATTCGAGTTTTCGATGATGGCGCGCAAATCTGATTTATCGGTATCTGCCGATTCAAATGAAGTAATGTGCGCAAAATCACCTGTTTTTTCAAAACGTACTACATCTATTGTGCTGCCGCCAAGGTCGATTGCGAGGATCATTTCAATATCTTCTCCCCATATTGATAAGTGGAGACAAGAGCAGGGTTATGGGATTCGATGCAACGAAATATATTTCATCAAGTTGAGAATATCATTTTTTTGAAACTCACCCTAGCCCCTTGCCCGATTCGAATCGGGCAAGGTCTGCCCCCAACAGGGGGAGATTATGATGTTGCGTTGATGAAAAATATTTGTCACAATTTCGTTCGCTGTATTTTTCTGACATGACTGGTTTTTTTACAGATGTATTAGACGCAAACCCCGGTGAGCCGACAAGCAATATTAAGATCGGAATCGCACTTCTGTTGGCTATAGCATTGCTCATCATTTTTTTTGTCATCCCGACGGTCCGCAAAAAAACGCAGGATAAACCGCTAAAAAAGGTGCTCGCCAAAAGTCGCATTGGTGTACTCCTTTTTTCGCTCGGGTTCTTTTTTCTCATCTGGTTCCGCCTCGAGCAAATTCCATTCCTCTCGATGCGATTGTGGTTTTACCTCACTATCGTCGGGTTGATAGTCTGGTTTGGCCTTAAGGCGTATAAGTACAAACAGATAAAGCATCTCATCAAACGCGCCGAAGCAAGAAGGAATCGCGAAGAGTAGACAAGTTGTATGTTTAAAGTCGTAAGATTTAAGAAAAGCAGGTCACTCTGGTTCGACCGAAATCTGCATGAGTTAGTAGTTAACGCTTGTTTTACCGTTCAAGTCTTTTGCAGAGTGCTCTAGGTTTACGAAAACGTCGGGGTTACTTCAGCCGTTAAGAAAGTGATATCCCATCTTCCGTATAATTAGTAGCCCCCTGTCTGCTATAATGAAGCAGATTTCTCATCGCATGCCTACCGAAATATTGGTCATGATCCTGGCTTTTCTCGTAGGGGCAATATTTCAGAGTTTTTTACGAAAAAAACAACGCGATGTTGGTAGCGCACGTTATTTTACCACGCTGAGAAATGCCGTTTACCAAGTAGTTGTTATCTACTTATTGATAAAGATCGGATTTACCGGAGGGGGCTCGATTCTCACGGAGCCACTCCATCAGGTACTGCTTACTTCGGGCGTTGCGGTGGTAGCCTGCATTGTTTGGACTGTACTGTTATTATACGCGCTTAAAAAATGGTCACCGTTTGATCAGTTAACGCGGGTTTCAATCGCCGCTCATTTTGGTTCGGTGAGTGTAGGTACCTTTATTGCCGCTCAAGAATTTTTAGCGGCTCTCGGGATTATAGTCTCTAGCAGTGTTGTTGTTTGGTTAGCGATTATGGAACTACCAGCGTTATTGGTGGGTGTTTTTGCCCTCAGAATCAGCTTTTTGAGTGTGCTTGGTATCCTAAAAAAAGATCTGATGCTGTGGATTCTGGTCGGGTCGATTTTTCTGGGAATGGTTGCGCAAAACATCATTCCGACTGAGATGAAGACGCTGCTTTTTTCTACGATTTTTTTGCCCATACTGACTTACTTTTTGTTCGAGATGGGAGCAAAAGCCGCCGACAGTCTCCGCAGCATCAAGGGAAAATATCAAGAGCTGTGCATATTTGGGATAGGTGCCCCATTCGTGGGTGGGGTGTCGGGGGCGTTGGCGGGGTATTTACTGGGGTATGGTGTGGGTGAAGCCTTTATGTTTTCTATTTTGATGGCTTCGGCATCGTACGTGCTGGTTCCCATCAGTTTTAAAGAGATATTGAAAAATTCCTCGATTGCTTCCGCGGAGCAAGCCGATGCGGCGGTTGCGACGAGTATGGCGCTCTCAGTCGGGATCGCCCTCCCCTTCAACATTGTGATCGGCTTTGAAATCTACTACCTGCTGCTTAGGTTATTGAGTGGGTAATATCCAGGTTTGTATACCGCTACAGTCTCTCGTAGAGGACTCCAGCATTCGTTGACGGCTGAGTCCCTATCAGGTCTCAGTCGGTAATTAAAATGACTATTTGAAATGGTCTTGTTGCACAAATAAACATTAATGGCACCTTCCCCCTTTCCCCGCCC
>CAZLFD010000032.1:0-16835 GCA_964558715.1 uncultured Candidatus Peribacteria bacterium
TGATATACTACTCAAGAATTTTAGAAATTTTCCTCTCTAAAGTTGTCTAGACCCTAACAAAATTGCGGATATTTGTGGAATCACTAATCTGCAGATTTCATTTTTCAGCAGAAAACCAAGTCGTAGAATTCTCAGGCGAATCCCTCCTGAGTTTATAGATTATCCGCGCATAGTCATCGGTGATAAACCAATCACTGATGGCCTTTTTGCTCGGAACATCAACGCAAAGCTTATTCCTGTATTAAGCCTTCCGACCCAAGGGAAAGATACATGGAGAAAACACCGAGATGATGTTGTAGATGACGTGCTTACTCTTCTGCATTATCCAGCAAGCCAGTTACGGCAATTTGTAGAAAAACGAATAAATCGGTAGAATGACCCGATATATACATTCAAATGGAAGAACTGCTTCGTCGTCTCGACGAACTAGACAGTAAACTGACAGCTCCAAACAATCGGTCGATCGTATTCGGCAATATTTTAAGTGGACGCTTATCCTCAGCTTAGTGTTTTTTGTCTTACCGCTGATCGGTATGTTGATCGCGATACCCAAAATGATGAGCGCACTCACGGGCGACCTGATCGACTCTGGATTATTGTAATATTCCATCGTTACTCGTATCAACCCCCGCCAACCCCCCCCCGATGCAGGGGGAGAGTTATTACACGACGATTTCAGTGCGTACTTCGCGAAAACGATAGCCCGCAAACCTCTCGGCTAAATGCGCGAGCAAGCCCTCGCCTGCGGCATATATCCGCAGTGCGGATGCGGGGTTTTTTACCGTAATACGTAGCACCCCATTCTTCCAGGTTTTTGGTTGCCAAAAAAAATCGCGCCCAATCTGCGCATCAAGCCACTGTTCTGTGGCAAACAATACTTCAGCAGCTCGCGCTTCGCTACTTAATTCTTTTCGGTTTGCTGCCTGTAATACCTGACTTCGGTCGATTTTCTTCATTATTGTTGTTCTAAAGTGGAGCGCAAAACGTCGGCGGTTTTTTGAGCAGTATTATCCCACGAGAACTCTGCCACGCGCCTCGCGCCCTTGGCAATAATTTGCGCACGTGTTTTTTCTTCCACAATATCTACCATTTTTAGAGCAATATCCTCCACATTTTGCGGATCAAAAAATATGGCCGCGTCGCCGCACACTTCAGGCAAGCTCGAACTATTACTGGCCGCAACAGGTATACCTGCCGCCATTGCCTCGAGCGCCGGCAGGCCAAACCCTTCTGCCAAACTCGGGAAGAGTAGGGCGCTACTGGCGCGCATCAGCTCTGGCAATACTTCGTCTTCGACAAACCCAAGCAAGTGTATATCTTCTGAAAAAGGAGATTGTCGAGACAGGCGCTCTACTTCAGGATAATACGGGTCTGGTTTTCCGGTGATCAGCAAACTGCCTTTGCCGCCATATTTGCGATACATATCGAAGGCGCGAATCGCATTGGGAATATTTTTGTGCTCGCGCCACACACCTGAAACCAGAAAAGTGGGCGCGGCGAATTTTCGTTTCCACTCAGCAACACGAGCATGGTCGATTTGCTGAAAGCGCTCCTTATCGACACCGTTCGCAACCACATCGATTTTTTCTGCTGCCGTGGTTGGCGCAAAATCTAAAATCTCTGACTTGGTGAACTCAGATATCGAAATCACTGTTTTTGATTTTTCCAAGGCATGATCAAGCACTCGGCGATATCCACGGCGATGCCAAGAGCGCTTCATCTTTTTGCCGGGGTAGCGCAGAATCGTGAGATCGTGGATGGTCACGACAAATGGCCGGCTATATAAAATTGGTACGTTAAAATGAGGAAACCACGTCAGGTCAGCCTTTATCTTCCGCAACTGATACCAAAAAGAAGTTTGTTCACTGATGGAATAGATTCTTTGCGGGGCGATTACCGTCGATACGTTCTCAAGCGCTTGTAATTGTTTTGCGGCTTCTGCTGTGGTAAAAATGACGAAATCATATTCTGGCATGAGTTTGAACAGTCGTGGCGCTATGGCGCGGATGTAATTGCCGATGCCGGTAAAACCCGAGCCCCACATGCGGCCGTCAATGGCGAGCGTTTTTTTCACTGGTGTATATCTTTGCAAAGCGCGGCGTTTTTTGCGAAGATTTTTTTACATATTTCTTCAGTCGGAATCTAATATGAAACTGGTGTTTGAAAAGTGGCATGGGGCAGGGAATGATTTTATCTTCATCGATAATTGGCAGCAGAAGATCCAGCTTACAGCCGAGCAGGTGAAGCGCTTATGCCATCGCCAGTTCGGAGTTGGCGCAGATGCGGTGATTCTCTTCGAGCCGTCGGCGGTTGCAGATTGCCACATGAATTACATTAACGCCGACGGTACAGTTGCTGAGACCTGTGGTAATGGATTGCGCTGCAGTGCTGCATTCGGGCTGAGGCATCAGTATGTGACAGGTGCTTCAGTTTCTATTGAAAACCCAAGTGGCAAAGTCGACACGGCAGAAATCCTCTCCGACTCTCCCTGGCAGATCCGCATCAATATGGGCGCGGCCAAGCTAAACGGTCTGCCAGATTTTCCGGACGATCATCTCAATCGAGCTATCGATATCGACGGAGAGACGATCGAATTATGGTGTGTATCAATGGGAAATCCGCACGCGGTGCAGTTCGTCGATGCTGTGCAAACGGCACCAGTTGTGACGCAAGGGGAGAAGATTGAACATCATGCGCTGTTCCCGAACCGTATCAACGCAGAATATGTCGAAGTGCTTTCCCGGACCGAAGCGAATATTCGGGTTTGGGAGCGTGGCTGTGGTGAGACATTGGCGTGTGGGAGCGGTGCGGCGGCGGCTACCGTAGCGGGGGTACTTGCCGGCAGATTCGAGCCGAATACTGATATCACTATGCATTTGCCCGGTGGCGACCTTATTCTCCGCTGGGATCAAGTACAGAATGTCATTTACAAAACTGGTCCGGCGGAACAGGTTTTCGGTGGCGTAATCGAGCTATAATTCCTTGGTCATCACTTTGTGATGAAAATCTGAAAAGCCAAGAGTGGTATACACCGCTTGTGCACGGTGGTTGTCTTTACGCACTTCTAACTTCAGGCCACAGCATTGCACGTCGTCTCTTGCCATTTTCTCCACCGCAGCGAGTAATCGCGTAAAACAACCTTTCCTTCGATGATCGGGTAGCGTGTAGACACTCTGGATCAAATACCAATCCGCATTGCGCCAATCACTCCATTCCCGTGTGATGAGCAGCATCGAGATGATCTGTTCGCTTTCTTCAATGACCAGAAAAAAACCGATACGGGGATCATCGATGATCGCCTGCACACCAGCGATAGATTTCGCAACATCGAGGGGAGGATTGTTTGCCTCAACGGCAGCATCACGGTTGTACCGCGCCAAGATAGTGACCTCTTTGGCCGTTGGTAGTCGAATCATTCTGCGAGAAAGAGAAAATTCTCCATGATTTGCTCATAGCTCTGTCGCTTGCGCGTCAGCCGTATATCTCCTCCATCGATCATTACTTCTGCCGCCATTGGTTGCAGGTTGTAATTGCTCGACATCACGTTGCCGTAGGCTCCCGCGGTGAGGATGGCAAGCAGGTCTCCTTCGCGCGGTTCAGCAAGCTCGAGATCGCGACCAAAGAAATCGGATGATTCGCAGATGTTCCCCACCACATCGGCTTTCACATTTTCTCCATCGGGGTTAGTGAGGTTGACGACATGGTGATATGCATCATACATGGCTGGACGGATAAGGTGATGCATACCCGTATCGGTACCGACGAACAGCCGACCGGCGGAAAGTTTTACGGTCGTCACCTGAGTGAGCAAAGCCGTCGATTCCGCCACCAGATAGCGACCCGGTTCGATACGCATTTCGATTTCTTTCCCATTTTGGGCAGAAAAATCCCGTAACAGTTGTTTTGTCTTCTCGCTGAAAGCGACGAGGTCGAGTGGATTTTTATCTGGCCTGTAGGAAACACCGAAGCCTCCGCCGAAATCGACAAAATCCAATTCCGGAAAATTTACCGCCTCAGCGAGTACGACTTCGACGGACGACAGAAATTCATCGGGTGTATAGAATCCGGATCCGATGTGCGAATGGATACCACTTAGGGTTAGGCCGTATTCTGCAAGCAGTGTCTTTGCTTCATCAAAATCTTCATTGACGATACCGAATTTCGAACGTTCACCACCGGTGGTGATCTTTTTGTACAGACCGGCTCCGACTCCGGGATTGATACGGATGGCGATTTTTCCACCCAGATGCATCTCGCCATAGCGGCGGATTTCGGAGAGTGAACCGGCGTTGATAAGAATACCTTGTTCATTGACATACTTTAGTTCTTCGTTGCTGGGGTTACTGCCTGTGAACACGATATTTTCGGGAGCGAAACCAAGTTCCAGCGCTAATCGGACTTCGTGGATAGAAACGGTATCGATGCCTTGCAGACCAGCATCTCGTAGTACGTCCACAATCGCCGGATTCGAGTTTGCCTTGATTGCATACAAAATCTTCGTCTTCGGCCAGTCGAAAGCGTGCATCATATTCCGTACTTGGCGTCGGAGTGTAGCGGCTTCCGTAATGAACGTGGGGGTGCCAAACTGATCAGCGATCTGTGCGGCTTGCGCTTGGGTCGGGATGAATGACTGCATTATATGAGAGAAAAGAAACCTTTGATCATGACTTTGCCTTTTCCGGCGATATGGATTTGGAGAGAGCTTCCCTTGCGTTTGCCATGAATGTAAATGGTCGATGGCATGCGTATGATATCACCCTGACGAGCGATAATCGTTATTTCGTCAGCTTCGGGATAAACATTTTCTAACAAATAGTATCCTAAAGCGCCATTCCCTACACCGCATGCAGGGTCTTCTAAACCTTGCCGCGGACAGATATTGCGAGTGACGATTCCGCCCTCTGCCATTGCAAATAATTGTGCCTCCATGACTCCAAGTTCATCGCATAGTTGCTTGAGTGCTTCAATATTGCGTTGTACTTTCATTAAGGCAGATTCTGATTGTAATGGAACAATCAAGTGCCCGAGACCGGAATCGATCGGTTGGATTGCAAGATCTGAGCTGATATCTGTTTCTGAAATTCCAAATACATCAATAATCCTATTACGATCTTCGACGACGGGATAAAACTTTCCTTGCGGCTGTTGCATAAATACCAAGTCATCTTGAATCGCTATTTCTTGATCACCGCCCTTGGTCCTGACGACAATTTGAGAGTCGTTACTATTATGCACTGCACCTTTTTCCATAAGACCGATAATTGCAGCAACTGTCGGATGGCCTGCTATCGGCAGTTCTTTTTCAGGTGTAAAATAACGAATCTCAAAATCGGCGACATCATCTTGAAGCTGTTGTACAAACGCTGTCTCGACGAGATTCATCTGTCGGGCGATTGCTTGCATGGTCGCGGTGTCGAGGTCGGGATGGTCCTCACTGAAAAAGACTCCTGCTGGGTTCCCGCCGAAGGATTGTTCGGCGAATGCGTTTACCACGTAAAATTCGATTCGCTCTGACAAATGATAAAAAAAGCTGCAAAAGAGTAGCTTTATATATCGCTCGTATCAAGTAGCTTCCTTTGCAGCCACCACCGACTCAAACCATACACACTGGCAAAATAGAGCGGTGCCAAGGTTGCCCAGCCACTGATCGCATGGCCGACTGATGGCAGTAGGGCAGCGACGGAGCCAAGCGGATCCGCTTCGACAAAGTGCCACATCTCCATAAATCCGAAATCCAAGCGTTCCGCCTGCCACAACCATTCGCCAAGACGCAGGTGAGGGAAATAGAGTAGTAGAAAAGGGAGGAAGCTGATGTTGTTCATCACAAACATCAAGGTCATACTCCGCTTGAGTGGCCAGAACACAGCTAGCTGCACTAGGGTACGTACGCCAATCATCGGCCAGAGGCCGATCGTCCAGCCGAGCGCGACATCTGTACAAAAGTCTTGTGGCGGCATACTCCGCAATTCGTGTGTCAGTTTTTCCCGAGAGCGGCGCAGCATATTCATCGGTTTTGCAAAGCGCCTTTATATGCCTGCAACGCTGCTTTACGCGTCGTTTTGTAATCCACAATAGGCTGAGCATATTTATCTGTGCCAAATTCTGGCAGCCATTTTTTTATGTACGCACAATCAGGGTCAAAACGCTTTTGCTGCGAATCAGGATTAAAAATACGGAAGTATGGTGCGGCGTCACAGCCGGTTCCTGCGCTCCACTGCCAATTCCCGTTATTCGAGCTGAGTTCATAATCGAGCAGTTTTTTGGCAAAATAGTGTTCGCCCCAGCACCAATCGATCAGCAGATTTTTGGTGAGTAGATTTGCCACCACCATGCGTACGCGATTGTGCATAAAGCCGGTTTGGTTCAGCTCACGCATGCCGGCATCTACCAGCGGAAACCCGGTTTTTCCATCGCACCAGTTGGCAAACTCTTTTTTGTTATTTCGCCAGGGAATATGTTTGTATTGTGAACGAAACGGTTCGCTCACCACATGCGGGTAATGCCAGAGAATCATCATCCAAAACTCGCGCCAAATCAGTTCCGTAAGCCAGGCATCGTTCGTTACTAGCGCGATTTCTGCTAGGTCGCGGATGCTTACCGTTCCAAAACGCAAATGTACACTGAGCCTTGATGTTCCCACTATTGCGGGAATATTACGTGTGTTGTGATAATTCTTGATGACTTCCAGCGGAATCGTTGATGCCGGAATCTCTACTTCCGTTTTCGTGAAGCCGATCTCAGCGAGTGACGGAATGGCTAATGGTTTTTGTTTATACAATGCTTCGAATTGCTTTTCTGATGGATAGTGCGCAATACCAGTTTCTTCTAGTTTCGCACGCCAGCGGCGCGAATAAGGCGTGAATACGTTGTACGGATTGCCATCGGGTTTTACTATCTCGGCTTTTTCAAATATCACCTGGTCTTTGAACGTGCGGAATTCGACGTCGTTTTTTTGTAGCAACTCGGCGCAGGCAGTGTCTCTGTCGATAGCATACGGTTCGTAATCGTGATTCGCATAGACGGCGGCCAGATTATAATCATCTAACATAGCTTCTAGCACTTCGATTGGTTTTCCTACTCGCACATCGAGCGTGGCCCCCATTTTCTCTAACTCATGCTGCAGGCTTTGCAATTGGCGATGGATAAAATCTACGCGCTTATCTTTTTTATCCTCCAGTTTTTCGAGAATCTCGCTATCGAAAATGAAGATCGGTTGCACCGGGTGTTCACCTCGCAAAGCTTCAAACAAGCCGCGATTATCATGCAAACGCAGGTCGCGGCGGAACCAGAAGAGCGTAATCGGTTGAGTTTTTGTCATTGGTCATTCAAAACCTGCTCTACCTTAGCGGATTATTTTAATGGATGAAACCGCACAGCGTCGTTGCGAGGGAGCGAGGCACGAACGACGGGGCAGACTCCGCAAACCAGAAATGAACAAAAACATTGTAGCTGTATGTGTTTTTTCTGCGTTTCCGCGGCGCTTACTGTCGCGCGAGGGTTTTTGGCATCCTTAACTTACTGTTCTTATTCTGACGATACATCCCCACCTCGCAATGACGCTGCACGGCTCCGGCATTGGTACATTGAATAAATCCAGTAATTTCATTATAATACTAAAAAACACATGTACCTCGCTTTTGTTGCCCTCTTTGCGGCTCTTTTCATCCTCCTCCTCATTATTGGCGGGTTTTCGCTTGCACCCTGGGTGCCCACGAAAAAGCGTGATATCAAGCGCATCAATATCTTGGCCAAGCTGCAAAAAAACGAAACGCTCTACGAACTCGGTTGTGGTGACGGCCGGGTGTGCCATGCGCTAGCGGAGCTGAACCCGAAAGCAAACATCATAGGTATTGAACTGTCACCACTCTTGTTTCTGCTCGCTAAATTACGATCGATAGTTGTACCTTGTCCGAATTTGAAGCTGCTGCGCGCAAACATCTTTCACAGTGATTTTTCGGATGCAGATGTCATCTACGTTTTTGGTAGACCAGACACCCTAGAGCGGATGCAGGCACATATCCGTAAACATCAGACCAAATCGATACGCATCATCTCATATTCTTTTCCGCCTGATGCTAGTGTCGAATTCCGAAAATCAAAACGTGATGCAAGTGATGTTTCATTGTATTCATACTCTATCTAACCGCCCTCAGGACAAATGATCTGCCTCCGGATTCGATGGGGGTGCGCTTTTTTTCGCAAATAGCTCCGACCACAGCAACACAACAACCCCAAGTGTAATCGCAATATCTGCCAGATTAAACACCGGAAAATTCCCCACGGCGATAAAGTCGGTAACTTCTTTAAAGAGTATTCGCTCACTCAAATTTCCTACGGCACCACCAAAAATCGATGCGAGGGCAAAATGCTCGTAGCCAGAGCGATCGTTTTGCTTCCAATACAACACCAAGAGCACCATTAATCCGAGCGAAAGCACGATCTGCATTACATTCGGGAAAGGAATCGAAAACGCCAGATGCGGGTTTTTTTGCAGTTCAAAGGCAAGCCAGTCGGGAATAATCACAATGGTCTCGGTCAGTTGGGTCGCTGCGATCCATTTAGTGAGATAATCGAAGGCAACCACATCAAAACCGAGTGCCAGCGCAAAGATATCTCGCTTTTTCATCCGTGGGCGACACCGATAAGTGATTCGATATTCTCGATACCTTCTTTTTTGCACCAATCGCTCATCTCTTCGGTAATCAGGGTAAATGCATCTTTCCCGCGAAAATGGAGCGCACTGGCTACGCCCACCAGGCGGGCGCCTGCCATCATCATCTCGATTGCATCTGTGCCGTGGGTTACGCCGCCAATACCGATAATAGGAATCTTGACGGCTTCATAAATATCCCACACGCAGCGGATGGCGATGGGCAGAATCGCAGGGCCAGAAACGCCGCCACGTTTATTCTTTAAAATCGGCGCACGCAATTCGGGATTAATGCGGATGCCTGGACCCACGGTATTGATTGCTGTGATTGCATCGGCGCCATTGTCTTCACACGCCTTTGCCACCTCGGCGATGTTTGGTACATTGGGCGAGAGCTTGACCGTAACAGGAATTTCTCCCGCATACTTCTTCACACTTTTGGTCATCAGTGCTACTGAGATGCATCCCGATGAAAACAAGTCGCCAAATTCATCCGACACATTCGGGCACGATACATTTACTTCAAGAATATCTGGCTTTAAGGCTGCAGTCTTCTCTGCCACTTCTTCAAACTCTTGCACCGAGCCACCGACGATACTAGCGATGAACGGGGCATTTGCTTTGTCGCGATAAATCTGTATCTCTTCGGAGTGCTTCTCAATCCCGCCATCTGGTAGCCCTACAGCATTGAGCATTACGCCATCTTCTGCAATTACGACTGGATTCGCGTGCCCTTCGTGCGCGTGCGCCCACCAGGTTTTACTCGTTACGCCGCCGGCTCCGCTATTCGCCACAGCAGCCAATGAGCCGCCGGTCACACCTAAAATACCACTGCCCAAAACAAGTGGATTAACAAAGTGCATGCCGCAGAAGTCGATATTGAGAGTATCCATCAAAAACTATTGTGCCGGAAATTATAGAATCTGAAAACCCATCAAACCTGCCCTTGCTGCTTTCTCAACACATAATCTCCCTGTTCGATCGCCTTAATGCGATTGGTAGAGATTTTGTGTACTACGCCCATGGGGTCGCTGATGTTGCTGAACTCGCGGTTACCGCCAATAGAAGCGGTTTCTATCTGTACATCTCCATAGCCAAAAACGTAACGCATCACACCTGTATTATCCGGGCGGATGTTGGTTATCGACGGATATGAAATGTCGTTGAGCCGGTAGCCGAAGAGCTGGCGATTTTGCATGATAATGCGCTGATTGGTCACGTAGATGACATCGTAATGAAAATCGAGCCACGCCTTGAGAAAGTAAAGCAGGGCAAAAGCAAAACTGATCGCCGCAATGGCAATGGCAGCTGGGTTAAATTCAAACGCTGCAATTACAAGCAGCCCGATACTGGTCATTACGATCGGAGGAATCAGAGTAAAAACAAAGATGACCGGATGCTTGTAGACGATTCGTTCGATGTGCTCGTCGCTTAACGCATTAAAATGCCCGTGGGCTTTATGGGCAAGCTTCGAGAGTGAAACTCGTTCAGTGTAATACAATCTGCCCAGTTTTAATATCCTCAAGAGTCTGAGCGAGAGCAAGGCATGTGGTACATCGTAGATTCCAAACAGTCCTAAATAAAAAGGGAAAATAGCAACAAAGTCGATTAGGCCGATCCACGAAAAAACGTAGCGCAGCGGCTTTTCTGCACTCCAGGTACGCAAGAAATACTCGATAGAAAAAACAGCCACGGTAAACCATTCAAAAGCTTTCACATAGGGCAGCGTCCATTCTAATTGCGGAATCAGGTAAAAAGGGATTGTGCCCACCGAAACGACGATGAGTATCGCGATAAATCCATTGACTACCTTGGCCCAGGTATCGACCGGTTCGTGCAGGCATTCCCAACAAATGTGGCGAAATCCTTTTTTACTCATGGCTGCAGTATACCCCAGTTCTGTTTTTTTCAAACGGATTGTGATTTCATTCCCTGCGCGTGACGAGGTGTGGTTTTGGGTTGGTATTCCTCACCTGAGCTAGGGGAGGCTAGGTGGGGTCGTTTTTACTATTCAACCCCCTCCAACTCCCCTTAGCTTAGGCTGAGAGTGCTCTGCGTCGAACTCCTCTGCCTTTATCTTGAAACAATCCACTTCATCCGCCAGAATAAAAACGATTTTTCACGGATTATGGGTGACCCAGATTGTATTTTTTGTAAGATAGTCGCGGGGGAAATACCCGCTGATAAAATCTACGAAGATGATCAGGTTATCGCCTTTCATGATATTCATCCCAAGGCAAAAGTGCATATTCTCATCATCCCCAAAAAGCATATTGCTTCGCTGACCGAAATGAGCGATACCGATGAAGCAGTTGTGGGGCGTATGGCGCGCGTGTCGAAACTGATTGCCGAAGAGCAAGATCTGAAGGGGTATAAAGTCCTCATTAACGTAAATAAAGAGGGTGGGCAAGTGGTCTTTCACTTGCACATGCACCTGCTTGGTGGCGGGCAGATCGATCTGGCCCATTGCTGATGGTCGCTGCCACGAAAGCCGGCGCGATCTGTAAAGCGCTTGCATCGGCGAAGGTGGATGCAGCCATGTTTTTTGATGAATACTCAATATATTTTTTTACCGGTTTTCAGAGTACGAACGCTTTGTATCTTATTACACCTGAACGCAAATTCTTTTTAACCGATGGGCGTTACATCGTCGCTGCAGAAAAATATTTTTTAGGGAGTGATGTTCTTGTTCAGCCGATGTTAACCGAAAAGGAATGGCAGCCGTTTTTTCAAAAAAATGGGATTAACACAGTGGGCGCCAGTTTTTCGCGTATTACCGCCAGCCGATTGCAAAAATGGCACGGTGACTTTGGCATAGAGATTCACGATTTTTCTGCGCAAGAAGATGAACTGCGCAATCAAAAATCCGCAGCCGATATCAAGCAAATCGAGGCGACAGCCAAGCTAGCAGACAAGGCATTGTCAGAGACCCTGCCTTTACTGAAGCCAGGTATCAGTGAACGAGAATTTGCTTGGCAGCTTGAAAAACGAGGGCGCGAGCTAGGCGCTGAAGCCGTGTCTTTTTCTGCAATCGTCGCTTTTGGCGAGCATGGTGCTTCGCCGCACCATCATGTTTCTGACCGGAAGCTAAAAAAAAATGAAGCGGTTCTTATCGATTGGGGGTTCATCTTGAACGGATTCTGCAGTGATTGTACGCGCTGCTTTTTTGTCGGTAACCCATTACATGAATGGGTAGACACTTACGAACAAGTGCTAAAAGCGCAAACCGCCGGCATCAAAGCTATCCAGTCTGGTAAGGCATTTGCCGCTCCGCACAAGGCAGCCGTACAATCTCTCGGCGAAGAAATGATCCACAGTTTTGGGCATGGTGTCGGGGTCGAAGTTCACGAGTACCCAGGCGTTTCCATGCGCCAAAAGGGTGAGTTTCAAAAAAACATGGTCGTTACTGCCGAGCCGGGGCTTTATCTCGCTGGAAAATTCGGCATCCGTATCGAAGACCTGCTTGTAGTAACAGAAACGGGATGCCGGAGCTTAACAACGCTCCCGAAAGATATTGAGCGAGCAGTGCTGAGAGTATAAATTGTTTGGCTAGCATCAGGGCGCGGAACAGCCTCCCGTTAGTTAGGGGGGGCTGGTGGGGTCGGATTATAAACATCAACCCCCTCTAGCTCCCCTACCTTAGGGGGAGAAGCTCCGCGCCGTTACTCCCACTCACTAGACAATGTGACTATTGCATGCTTGAGATACTCAAGGCGGCGATTACCCACAAAATCATGTGCAGAAGCCAATTTTTCTTGGTATAATTGAATCAAAACCAGATACATATTCCCTTCGCTCAACACATGCACTTCTCACAACAAAAAATGGCGGATATTTTCCAAGAACTCAATTCCAGTAGAGACGGGATTTCTGAATCAGTCGCAAAAGACCGCCTGCAAGAATACGGCCGCAATGAGTTGCCGAAAAAACACAAAAGCCGCCTGAAGATGTTCTTTCTCCAATTCGCAAGCCCGTTGGTGTTTATCCTCTTTGGCGCTGTTGGAATCTCTATAGCGATTCCTCTGATAGAATACGGAGAGCTAACAGGCGAGCACCTGATCGACCCGATTGCGATTATTACCATTTTGCTGCTCAATGCCTTTTTTGGCTTTTTTCAGGAACTGAAGGCCGAGAATACGTTAGAAGCCCTGAAAGAAATGCAGCCAGAACAAACGACGGTTGTGCGTCATGGCAAGCTGCAGACCATCGATAGTAGTGAACTTGTTCCAGGTGATGTCGTGATTCTTGCAGAGGGCGACAAAGTTGCAGCAGATTTGCGCTTACTCGAAGCGGCAGAGCTAAACATCATCGAAGCGGCGCTGACCGGTGAATCACAACCGACCCATAAAGATGCCGACTGGCTGGGTGAAGGGAGTATTGGTGATCGCAAAAACATGGTGTTTGCCGGAACACAGGTCGCCTCTGGCCGTGCGGTCGGCATTATCGTTGCTACCGGTGTGCAGACCGAGCTCGGGAAGATCGCCAAAATGGTTTCAGAAACCGAATCACCACCGACACCGCTTGAAAAGCGGCTCGATAAACTCGGCAAAAAAATCGGTGGTGCGGTGCTGTTTATCTGTGCCATTGTCTTTGTCATCGCTCTTGTCAAAGATATCCCCTTTACCGAGGCGCTCTTTACCGCAGTCGCTTTGGCAGTTTCGGCCGTACCCGAGGGATTACCCGCCGTGATGACGATATCACTCGCCGTAGGAGTGGCGATCATGGCGAAACGCAACGCTTTAGTCCGTGAACTGAAAGCTGTAGAAACGCTGGGCAGCGTGAATGTGATCTGCAGTGACAAAACCGGTACCATTACCGAAAACAGAATGCGCGTGGTAGCGACCTATGCCGACAATACCCATTTTCAAAAAGACGAACTTGGTGATTTCTCTTCCTCCGCGACCGGAAAACAGATGCTCGATGCCGTAGCGAGTTGTAATGATGCTGAACTCCCGGATATCGGCGACCCGACCGAGATCGGTTTATTACAGATTGCTGTGGATAATAATATTCAAAAACGGGAACGAATCGGTGAAGTACCATTTTCCTCCGAGAAAAAATGGATGAGTACGACGCACACGATCGATAGCAATGAAATCGAATTCATCAAAGGCGCACCCGAAGTGGTTGCCGGATTCTGTGATGCTTCGCGCAAAGCAGAAATCGATGCAGCCACGACCGATATGGCGAAATGTGGGTTGCGTACCATTGGTGTCGCAGTGCGCACCAATAGTGCCAAAACAGCAGAATTTCTCGGTATTTTTGGCCTGCTCGATCCACCGCGCCCAACGGTTAAATCCGCTATCGAAAAGGCGGCTGCTGCCGGAATCCGCACTGTGATGATCACCGGTGATCATGCCATTACGGCAACGGCTATCGCCAATCAAGTGGGACTCAAAGGCGAAGCGATGGCGGGAGCAGAGATTGAAAAAATCGACGACGACGAACTCCAAAAAATCGTTCCGCATACCAACATCTTTGCACGCGTGTCGCCAGAGCATAAAGTGCGCATCTGCAAGGCATTACAATCACACGGTCTTGTCGTGGCGATGACGGGTGATGGCGTGAACGATGCTCCGGCTTTGCAGCGGGCGCAGATTGGCATATCGATGGGGAAAGTCGGCACCAGTGTCGCGCGCGAGGCGAGCGACCTTATTCTTCTTGATGACAAATTCGACACCATTGTCGCGGGCATCGAAGAAGGGCGGCGGATTTTTACCAACATCAAAAAATCCGTTTCTTTCCTCCTACGTACCAATTTTATGGAGGTACTTGTTATCCTTGTGGCGGTTGCTGCGGGTATGCCGTTGCCGCTTTTGCCGGTGCACATCCTCTTCCTTAACCTGCTTACCGATTCTTTCCCGGCATTGGCACTAGCTGCCGAAGCTCCCGAAAAAGATTCTATGAACAAGCCACCACGCTCGGTAAAAGAAGGATTTTTGACGGGGCAAACCAAATATGTGCTCGGCCTGGGTGCTGCCGGAGCCGTAACAATCCTCATCATCTTTACTCTAGTGCATGACACTCTTGGTGAAGCACAAGCGCAAAGCTTGGCATTGGCGACCATCGTCATCATCGAACTCACCCTCATCTATTCTATTCGCCGCAACTTGCCGATTTGGCGCGAAAAGGGCGCGTTTACCGAAAACCTCTGGGTGCTTGGTGCTGTTATCGTCGGGCTCGTATTGTTCCTTATTGCATTGTATTCACCACTCAGCGGATTTATGAAGCTCGAGCCATTCCCGCCAAAATACTACCTGCTCTGTCTGCTCGCCGCTGCTGTTGTCTTTGCCTTCTCAGAAGCGATGAAATGGGTGGAAGACAAGAAGACAAGTGACAAGTAGTAAGAAGACAGAAATCACAACAATGTCCGCAGAATCATCTTTTCTCCTCTTAAGAATAAGAGAAGGTACAGGAGGAGTCGTGATATTCTTGCGTTGCAGTTTTACCGAAATTCTTAGGCACGTAACGCTTTTTTTTAATCTATCTTCGCTCAAGCTGCTGACGAACAGGTAAGGAGAAGAAGAAATATGCTCCTCTTGCGTTTACTCATAACACGCAACCCGCTACCATTGGCAAGAATTCTTTGCCTATGATCCGTTTTCACAACGTTTGCAAAACCTACCGGTTAGGAGACGCCACCTGGACATTTGGCCCGGCGACGTTCAAGATTAAACACGGCGAATCTGCTGCCATTAAGGGGCGCTCGGGCTCGGGTAAATCTACTTGTTTGCATATTTTGGGCGGTTTGCAGGCGCCAGATAGCGGTGAGGTTTTTTTTGACGAGCGAGATATTTCCCAATTATCGGAGCGCGAAGGAAATCGTTTTCGGAATGAGCAGATCGGGTTTGTCTTTCAAGAGTTCTTTTTGGTGGATGAATTTTCGTTGCTCGAAAATGTCGCGTTACCACTTACTATTCGTAAAGCTCCTCATAATCAAGCGCTGGCACAGGCAGAGGTAATGCTGCAAAAAGTCGGCCTCGCAGATAAAGCACGCAACAAACCAAGCGAACTTTCGGGCGGGCAGCGCCAGCGCGCGGCGATTGCCCGGGCACTTATCACCAAGCCACAACTTATTCTTGCCGATGAGCCGACGGGGAATCTTGATGCACAAACGGGAACAGAAATCATCGACTTACTCTTCAACATCAACAAAACCGAAGGCACGACACTCATTGTTGTTACACACGATGCCGCCATCGCAAAACGGGCGAGCCGCACTCTTGAATTGGCGGATGGTAAACTTAGCAGTTCTCTCTCTAGACAGGGAGAACTTGAGGAGGGAGAAGAACCAAAGAAAGAAATAAAAGCGGCCTGATAACATGATTTTTCTATTGTTTTATTGAATATGTATATTGGACTGATCGGATACGGAAAAATGGGCCGCCTAATCCACGCTATTGCCGAAGCACGAGGGCATACCGTATCTGCCATCATCGACCCACAAGCAGCTGAAGCGACCGCACGGAGATTGGATTCCTCCGCGGATGCTGATGTCCTCATCGATTTCTCCCATCCATCTGCCGTCATCGGCAATATCGAGACTGCCTGCGAACAAGGATTCAACGTCGTCGTCGGTACTACCGGATGGAATAGTGAACTGCCGCGGATTCAAAAACTCGTCGAGTCATCTGGCAACGGATTCATGTGGGCGAGTAATTTTTCACCGGCAGTACAGATGTTTTTCCGCATCGTGCGCCGTGCGGCGCAATTCGCCAATGCATTGCCAGAATGCGACATTGCCGCGTGGGAGGCACATCACCGCCACAAAGTGGATGCTCCGAGTGGTACTGCACATTCCATTGGCAAGATTCTGCTTGATGAGATCGACCGCAAAACCGAGCTGCTGCTCGACCGACCGCAAAACGGAGTCCAGGATAACGAACTGCACCTCGCCACAATTCGTGTCGGCGAAATACCTGGCACGCATTCGGTGCTGTTCGATTTTCCTGCTGAAACCGTAGAGGTGAAATCGACCTCGCGTAACCGCGAAGGGTTTGCGCTGGGCGCGGTAATGGCGGCGGAATGGCTACATGGGAAAACGGGATTCTTCCACTATGATGAGGTTTTTGAGGAGATATCGGAGCAATAACTTGATGATGAATAATAAAATTTGTAATTCACCCCGTATTATTTCCACATCTTGGGTTCAAAACCCCGTGAACTTCAGTCCGATTGTAGCGTT
>CAZLFD010000033.1:0-8327 GCA_964558715.1 uncultured Candidatus Peribacteria bacterium
TTTAGTACACTTCTTTTAATTATTGTTCAACTTATTTGTGCAACAAGACCACAAAAGACTATCAATACAAAAAACCATTATATTTGGGTCATGACGAGAATAGAGACATAAGATTATTTTATAATCTCTCTAAGCAGTAGAAAAATAAGTACCGAAAACGGAGCAAGATTTCTGAGCAGAAATTCAGAGAAATGGTGCGCTATTTTGCAGCGGATATCGGTATCAAAACATCATGAATCTGACATGTGCAATCCTCCTTTATTCCCCTTTCTTGATCTTAAGCGAGCGAATCTCTGTGCTATCTGCTCACCCCAATTGTGGATTGGAAAAATTTGTCATTTGTAATCTGAAATTTGTAATTCCTGCAAGGTTTAACAATAATATGACCTCGATATTCCTATAATGAAGTTCTTCTTCAAGACTCTCGGCTGCAAGATGAACGCGCTCGATTCGGCGCGCATCGGTGCCGCGTTGCTGACTGGCGGTTTACAGCAAGCAGAATGTGAAGCTGAAGCGGATATCGTATTTATCAATTCGTGCATCGTAACAGGGCGGGCAGATCGGCAAAGCCGACAAGAGGCCTATCGCGTAGAAAAACAAGGGAAACAGCTTGCTGTCTTCGGTTGCGGACCAAGAGTCGAGCAAAATGTATGGCAACAGCGTTTTCCGCAAGCCCTGGTCTTTCAAGAAGAAAAAGACATTCTCGCGCACTTTGGCATTGCCGAGGAAGAATTGGAGTATCCGCTGGCGGAAAAAACCAGATTACCAGTTGCGATTCAGACCGGCTGCGATAACAAATGCACCTTTTGCATTACCCGCATAGCACGCGGATCAACGGTTGATTTCAAAATAGAAAGTATCATCCGCCAGATCAAACGTGCTGAAGATATGGGTGTGCAAGAAGTCGTGCTGACGGGCATCCAACTCGCCAGCTGGGGTTGCACAGATTCTGCGAAACAACCACTGACAAGCAAACTACCGGATTTATTGAACACAATTTTAGAACAAACAAAAATCCCCCGCATCCGCATGAGTTCACTGGGTCCACAGTTTTTAGATGATAGATTTTTTGCAGCGCTGAAGAATCCACGTATTTGCGACCACCTGCATCTCTCCGTGCAATCTGGCTCCCCTACCGTTCTGCGGCGAATGAACCGTGGGCATGGTATTGAGGAAGTATACCAGATTGCGAAGCAAGCGCGTGTAGTTCGCCCGCACATCGCGCTGACCTGCGACCTGATCGTCGGTTTTCCGGGTGAGACGGAGGCAGAGTTTCAAGAAACAGGAAACATGGCAGAAAAAATCGGCTTTGCCAAGCTGCATGTTTTTCCTTTTTCACCGCGCCAAGGTACGGGCGCTGCTAACTTTCCCGATCAAGTGCTTGCAGGTGTAAAAAAAGAACGTGCGAGAAAGCTGCGCGAGCAAGGCGACCTTTTGAACAAATTATTTATACAATCACAATTGGGGTCAGTTGCCGAAGTACTCGCCGAAGACCGTCATAGTGGTTTGAGTTCGAATTACATCCGCCTCAAAACCCCGCTGAAAAAACAGGGGCAGATTGTGAAAGTAAAGGTGCTAGAGCAGCATTTAGCGATGGAACACTCTTGGTAATTACAAATGAAAAATTATGAATTAATTCCATTAAGGAGCAACTTTACAAGTTGCTTCAAAACGTTTCTAAGACTGTAGCACTTAAGTCTTCAGCCATAAGGTGGGCATGTTTCTTTTCGTCACATCCAAAAACCAGTACTCAGATACCATATTATTGCGAGATTACTGCTTTCACACCGAAATCACACCCCCCTTGCAGGATTCGCAGGTTGGGGTTTTCGCTAAAAACAACCCGACAGGACACCCCGCTGTTTGCTGTTTGCTAGTTCTGCACCGGAACGTACTCCTCTTTCACCACCAGTTGCCCATAGCACTCTTGGTGCTCTTTTTTACGCAGCAAATACATCAGATACGAATATCCGCCCACAAGGAGGATCGGCAGCATAACCACATGCAATTTCAGTTCTGCGACAACAATCGGCATTTCTGCCGTCGTAAAGTAAGAAGCCAGATTGCCGACGGTTTCCATCTCAAGCAAAAAATCGTAGAGGCCATGTAGCGTCATCGCAATCAGCAAGCCAAAGGTCGCCATTTCGTCGCGAAAGACACGGTCGCGTTTTAGGTGAATAAGGCGATGAAGGATATTCGGAACGAAGATCAATTTGCCCTGGCGTTCACGTTCGGCAAGTACTGGTTTGGCAAAATGCCCTAGGCCATAAAAGTAGCCGTAGATTCCAGAGCAGAGAATGTGGATGAAGACCACAAAAACCGAGCGAACAAGGAAAAGTGATGCCAACTGTTCGCTCTGATCTCTGAGGATGACCATAAAGAAATAGCCGATATTTTCAAGGAATGCAAAACCAAGTGCGGCAATGATAGAAAATTCGATCACGTCATCGACCGATTGAAAAATGCGATGATCGGTTTTTTTGACGACCCAATGTTTGGCGTATTCTTCGATGAATCCGACCGAAAGATAGATCAAAAAATACGAAAGTGCTGTTACGCCGAGGCGCTCTTTGATGTTGCTGCCAAAATTCTCTGGCTCGACCGAAAAGAAGATCAGTTCGAAGCGCTCTCCCCAAAAATATTGGTACGCAAGAATAAAAGCGCCAGAAGCCATTCCTGCAACGAAGGTAAGCAGAACCTGTTGCCACTTGTGCGCGTGTTTGCGATGAAAGATACAAAGCCACACTGCCACCGGAATCAGGGCAAGCACAATACAAAGGATAAATTGCAGAGGATACTCACCGGCGCGCAAGAGGGTTTCGAACATGTTAATATTAATTTTTTTGACTGCATTATGGGAACATATGCAGTTATTATATTATACATTATTTATAAATTTTGGTCAATTTTCATTCGCAATACGTACTCATCTATGCGATAATCATTTCACTTTACAAGAACGACCATGGCAAAAGTAAAAACCGTTTACCGTTGCGCAAAATGTGGCACTAGCTACCCAAAATGGAGTGGCCAATGCGAACAGTGCGGCAATTGGAATACGATTACAGAAGCCGAAACGGTAGAGGCAAAGCCAGTTTCGCGCCAGGCGCCCGGTGGCAGTGTGATCGATTTTCGTACCAAGAGCAGCGCTGACCACAGCGGGCAACGGATAACCTCTGGTTTTGCCGAAGCAGACCGAGTTTTAGGTGGCGGTTTTTTTCCCGATTCACTTACTCTTTTTGTAGGGAACCCCGGCATCGGCAAATCGACTTTGGCATTGCAGATCGCCATCAATATCGCGAAGGCAGAAAACGAGAAACCCGTACTCATCTTTAGTGGCGAAGAATCGGTGTATCAGGTCGAAAAGCGCGCCGAACGCTTGGGCGGTATGCCGAGCAACCTTCTTATTGCCGCAACATTTGTGATAGAAGATGTGATTGCGACCGTGGTGGAGCATCGACCGGCGTTTGTGATTGTCGATAGTGCGCAGACTTTCAGTTCTCGCGAACTTCCTGGTGCGCCGGGTTCGCTTCCGCAGATCCGCGCGATTACCGAAATGCTGATGCACGCCAGCAAAACCCATGGTATTCCCCTCTTATTGATCGGCCAAGTTACCAAAGGCGGCGAAATGGCGGGTCCACAACTGCTCGCACATTTAGTAGATACCGTGTTGCAGTTTGAAGGTGATGACCAGCACGACTTGCGAATTTTACGCAGCTCGAAAAACCGTTTTGGCACTACGAGCGAAGTCGGTATTTTTGCCATGAAAGCAGCAGGCCTTGCCGAGGTCGAAAATCCGTCGGAAGCGTTTTTATCGGGGCGGTTGGTAGGGGCGATCGGCAGTACCATTTACCCAGCGCTTGAAGGGCAACGGCCATTTTTGGTGGAATTGCAAGCGCTTACCGCCACGACTCCGTTTGGATTACCCAAGCGTTCATCAAGCGGTATCGGCTTACAACGCTTATCACTTTTGCTTGCGGTGCTCGAAAAACACGCTGGCATCAAACTTTCATCACTCGATGTTTTTGCCAACGTGGTGGGTGGTTTTCGCATCGATGAACCGGCAGCAGATTTGGCAATGTGCTTGGCAGTCGCCAGTTCGAGGAATAAAACGGCTATACCGCAAGACTATTTAGCGCTTGGTGAAGTGGGTTTGAGCGGAGAAGTACGCGCCGTTTCGCAACTAGAAAAGCGACTGAAAGAAGGCGGAAAAATGGGCTTTACTGCAGCAATCGTCCCCGTTTCACAAAAAGCTCCAAAAACGGAAATTCGGCTTATTCCGGTGAGTACGGTGGCACAAGCAGTAGCGAAAGGATTGGGAAAGCAATGAGCCATCATCTGCTCAGCGTATAAACGATGGTATAAAGAATCAATTACAAAGAAAGAATTCAGAATTTTTAATTTTTCATTCTTAATTCTCTGAAAAATCCAAGGAGTCTACTCAATTCGCATCGAGCCGCAAAACAAAGACTTTCGGCCAATATTTTCCCGTCACATAAACAATGTCAGATGCCGCATCGTAAGCGATGCCATTCAGTACATCCGTCACCTCTGATTTTTCGGATTCATCTAAAATGCCACTGAGGTCGAGAATTCCCGTGACAATGCCAGTTTGCGGCGAAATACGGACGATTTCGTCGGTCTTCCAGACATTCGCGAACACCGAACCATCGATAAATTCCAACTCGTTGAGATTCGCAAGCGGTTCACCGGCTTGCAAAACAGTAACACGGCGGACCTCAGAAAAATCAGTCGGACTCAAAAAGCGGAGTTCTGCAGTACCATCGCTCATAATGAGGTGGGTGCCATCAAAAGTCAGTCCCCATCCTTCGCCAGAATATTGGAAATCTGCGAGCAGTTCAAAATTACTTTTGTCGTAGACGAATCCCCTGCCTGCCTGCCAAGTTAATTGTATTAAGCGATCGCCGACAATAGTTATGCCTTCACCGAATAGTTCAGCGCCCAGGGGCTGCTCGCTCAGCACTACACCAGATTCGACATCTACCATGCGAATATCAGATTCACCCCACATGCCAGTACCTTCGTAAAATCTTCCCTCTTCAAAGACCAAGCCTTGCGTAAAAGCACGTACGTCATGCGGATATTCCGCAACGATTCTATACTCGATTTGCTCGGGAACAATTGGTGCGACCACCGTTTCTAACGGGTAAAGCCAGCTTAAGCCGGCGATCACCGACAAGCAGCTGATAAGCGCGAAAACGACAATGGTGGCGCGAATATGCATAAGTGATACTACTTGTATGTAGTATACATTGCTCCAGTAAAGGGTGCTAGAACAAGAGTTGTAAAACTACAAATGACAACGTTCAAATTTCGAATTGGAGTTTTGTCGCATGCATGCTAAATCGTATATTTTGCGAGACCCTGCCTTTGCTCCATGGCTCCACCGAAGACAGAGGTGAGGTAGATTAAGCGTTTCCTAATTGCTGATTGCTATTTTTCTCCTGTGCGCAACAAACAGAAAAATACTCCGTTTCTTAGCAGCTTTTCTTTGCAAGATAAAAAGGTACGATGTTGCTTTCTGGCGGTACAAATTACGCAAATCACCACTCATGATTCTGTGGCGCCTACTTACCGACCAATTTTTTGCAGGAGTCGCCTAGACGATTTTAGAGTCATCTTCGATACGACATTATCAGTAATCCGCTGATCATGTTCTCGCTTGTTACGGTCAGCGAAGTGTTGATTTGGGTCATCATCTTTTTTCAATGGTTCTACGAGTATTATCGCATTTCGGATAACGAACTTATCTCCCATCGTGGTACGTTTTTGACCCGAAGAAAATATCTACAGTTTGAAAGAAATCGGCAAGATCCAGACGAGCCAGACAGTACTGGGGTAGTTTTTCAACTATGGTGATATCTAGGTGTTTTACCGCTCCGGCAAAAAAACCTCTTCGCATCAGCAATATTTCTGATCTTAGGGCAATGGTAAATCTCCTCAATTCCGAGATCCGCGGCACTTCAGATGATCATATGCGCCGGTACACGGTTAACAATAATGATTAGGAGGTGCAGCGCGCAAAGTTGCGAAAAACGTATTCCTTTACTGTACTTTTTTTGCTATAATTTATGAGATAAAGCTATGTCTTTAAACAAACATGAAAAATTTACACAACAAACTCTTTTTCGGAGTCGCGTTCCTCATGGCATTTGGAGCGCTTTTGACTGCGTCGTACAATGGTGCATCGCTCTTGGCGTCGAGTTTCGACTGGCCGACTACACCCACCAACGGTGTTGAAGGAGGAAAATTCAACAATGTCATCTACCCAGATATCATCAATGAACGAGTGGGAATCGGTACTAGTGTTCCTGCCGGCAAGCTTGATGTATACGGCGTGAGCAGACGCGTAAAATTAACGCAGAACTCGGTCAACGGCGATGGCGCAAATGGATGTGCAGCCGGTGAAGAAAAAGTCTTCTTGAATGTCGCGAATATCGAAATCGGTTATGAGATCGATGGCGAAACGGTTACCGCCAAAGGAACTACCTATGTGTGTACGTCTGACAGCAGTATCGCCTGGTCAAGCGGCCAATTCAAATGGTGGTACAACCCCAATACCCTAGTAACAATCAGTACCGCCGGAAGATTAGGTGTCGGCACAGCCACGCCGTCAGATCCGCTCGATGTAGTAGGAGACCGATCTGGCGCGAATGCTAACATAGTACGTATACAGAACTTAGATAACGCCGGCTTTAGCAGCATTGATTTTATCGATGATGCAGGTAACATGCAGACTTCTTTCGGTTATGGAAATTCCGGAACCGGGAATACCTTGGCAGATAAGGCGTATCTTCATGCCATGGGAAACGATTTCTACATCACGAATACGGATAATCAAACGACTCCTGCCATGGTCGTAAAAGCCGATGGCAAGGTGGGTATCGGCATAACCGATCCAGAGCACGCATTTCATATGGTCGGCTCCGAAGCTCGTATTGAATCTACTGACGCCAACATGACAATACAAGATAACGATGGTAGCGCTGCAGGTGGTGACCTCTTGCAGGCCAAAACAGTCTTCCGCGATAGCGATAATAGTATTATCGGCTCTGTAGGTTTCAATAACAGTCGGCAGTTTACTGTCGGCTCCGCCTACCCCAATAACGATGTCGATATTAATTCTGCAGAAGACATCACTTTTACCGCAGCCGGCGAGTTTAGGATGGCGATTCTTGAGGATGGCAAAGTAGGTATCGGTGACAACAACATTGCACCGAGCGCACGGCTCGACGTCGAGGGTGGCAGCGCGCTTTTGCCTGCTCCCAATGCCGCGCCGATAGATGATGATTTTGCCGACAGCCAGTGGAGCTTGTGGCTAGATGAGGCAGCGAATGAGTTTGAACTTAAAGCAAAAAAGAGTGATTCGGCACTACTGAACCAAACCGTCGCGAGCAAGAATTATATCGATAGCAATTTTGTCGGACTCGCCGGCGACACCATGACCGGCGCCCTCACTCTTAGCGGAGCACCAACGGTCGACCTGCATGCCGCGACCAAGAAATATGTGGATGATGCACTGGTTGCACTCGATAGTGATGATGCCGATGCCGACCCGACGAATGAATTCCAAGACCTTACCTTTGGCAGCAACACGCTTTCGTTGACAGATTCATTGATCGATATCGACCTGAGCGGGTATCTGGATAATACCGACGATCAGACGCTGACTGAGATCTTGGGGGTAAGCACCGATGCCGGAGGTGAGATCATCACCGGACTCGGAGATATGAGCGCTGCTGCAGCATCGGCGGCGGCAACCAAGGGGTATGTCGATGGTTTTATCTTGGGTCTCGACTGGAAAGCACCGGTAACCGATGCCGACGGCCCGACCGGAGGGCTGGGTAGTTACGGCACATGTGGCGCCACCGAAGAAAGATGGGCGACATATAATCAGAGCGATGACATCATCTACGTTTGTAACGGTACTGACTGGATCGAGATAAACTCGACCGTCAGTGTACCGCAGTTAGCAGGAGAAGTGACCGGAGACATCACGAGCAATGTCGTGGCGAATAATGTGGTGACTTACGCCAAGCTGCAAGATGTTTCCGCGACGAATCGTATCCTCGGGCGCATCGACCCAGGAGCAGGCGATGCCCAAGAACTCACGGCAGCGAACATCCGCACGATCATCAATGTCGAAAACGGGGCAGATGTAACAGATGCTGCGAATGTCAATGCAGCGGGTGCCACCATGAATACCGATACGAATGTTTCTGCCAACAGTTGGGTGATCGATGAAGATACATTCGCATCAAATCTTGCTACAAAAGTACCGACGCAACAGAGTGTAAAGGCGTATG
>CAZLFD010000033.1:8427-16688 GCA_964558715.1 uncultured Candidatus Peribacteria bacterium
TTGTTTATCGTAGCGAACGGCGGAGACGTGGGGATCGGCGATGCTACGCCCGATGGCACCCTGAAGCTGGATGTGGAGGGGCAGATCGGGGCGACGCAGTATTGCGACCAAAACGGTGCCAACTGTACGAACGCCGCCGACCTCGGTGGTGGTGAAGGCGGTGGCGCGAGTGCCATGGCCGACCTGACCGATGTCGACCTTACCGGAATAGTGGACAATAAAATCCTCAAGTACAGTGGCGGTAATTGGGTCGTCGCGGATGATGGCGGTGGGAGTGGCAGCGGCCAGTGGGATACGGTGGCGAATGGTGTCAACTATTCCGGCGGCAATGTCGGTATCGGAGCGACCAATCCGTTCCGTGCGCTTACCATCGCCGGCAACCCGGGTGGTGTACTCGGCGAAGGTATATCCATATTGCACACCGGGGAGGGAGGGCGTGAATACGCATTGCTTTCAACTGATATTGATAATCCGACCGGTCCTGGGAATTTCAACATCTACGATGACACCGCAAACGAGGTTCGATTTACTCTCGACCAGAACGGCCATGTCGGCATTGGAACAACAACTCCCGCTTACGCACTAGATGTAGCCGGTACAATCGGCATTAACGGCACCCCAATGCTCTACCTGCCCGATCAGACCGTCTTTACCGCCTCATTAGTCGTTGGCGACGGCGGCCGGAACCTTACGCATACGACGGGGTATGAAGGCATTGGCAATACCTTTATCGGCATCGGAGCCGGGCTTAGTACTACTACCGGAGTCGCCAACACCGGCATCGGCCCTGACGCGCTCGGCTTAAATACCACCGGAAACTACAATACCGCCATTGGGTATAACGCCCTTTGGAACAACACATCCGGTGCCGAGAATACCGCCATCGGCCTTAACAGCCTTGTATTTAACACTACTGGCAAGTACGGTACCGCTATTGGTAATAACGCACTCTATCATAACACAGAAGGTGAGAGTAATACTGCGGTGGGTCGTGCTGCGCTAGCTCTGAACACCACCGGCGGCAACAACACTGCAATAGGTACTCAAAGCCTATATTACAATACTACCGGTAGAGAAAACACCGCCACTGGGCTTGAAGCGCTCTTTAGCAATACTACCGGTATGCAAAACAGTGCTTTCGGTTTAGCCGCCTTACACAAAAACACTGAAGGCGATAGCAACGCCGCCCTCGGTCATTATAGCCTTCAAAATAATATCACCGGAAGTTACAACACCGCCAGCGGTGGTGGTGCGCTCTTAAATATGACTTCAGGCGATAGCAACACCGCCAGCGGGCATGGTGCGCTCGAAAATATGACTTCAGGCGATTACAACACCGCACTTGGTGGCATGGCCGGGAAATTGTATGGCTACAGCACTGACGCACTACTCACCGCCAACAACTCGCTGTTTTTAGGCGGGAATTCCCGTGCGGAAGCTGACGGGCAAACCAACCAGATTGTCATCGGGTACGGTGCCGTCGGTATCGGGTCGAACACGGTGGTGCTCGGCAATAATGCGATCACCACCACCTCACTGCGGGGTGACGTGGGCATCAAGAACAACTCACCAAGCTACGACCTCGACGTAACCGGCGACATCCGCTATACCGGTAATATCTACAATTTCAGTGACGCCCGCTTCAAAAAAGACATCTTCACCCTCGCCTCGCCGCTGGAGATTCTCGGGCAACTGCGGGGCGTGCGTTACGAATACCGCACGGAAGAATTCCCCGAAAAAGATTTTCCTGCCGGCGAGAATTTCGGCCTCATCGCCCAAGAAGTAGAAGCCGTGCTGCCGCAGGCGGTCGCCACGGATGACAGCGGTGAGAAGAGTGTCGACTACCTCGAATTCATCCCCGTGCTCATCGAGGCGGTCAAGGCTCAGCAAGCAATCATCGATGATCAGCAAAGCCAGATCGATGAACTGCGCTCACTTATCGAGCAGTAAATCTCTCTCCTTTTGCGATGGAAAAGATTGTTGGAGGTAAAATGGCGTACCACCCCCCATTCCAGTCAAGCCAAAATGGTCTGTGACTCATTGCATGCGTTTTTTTCAGCAGATTAAAATCTGCCGACAGCGCAAATCGTAGAGGCTCGTGAAGCAAACTCGAACCGGCGATCAAAATTCTGTACACTGTATTCTGTACACTTGTCTTCTTGAATTGTGACAAAGATCTGCATCCCCATCACCGCGACCACGATGGCTGCCGTAGTCGACGAAGCCGAGCAGGCAAAAACCGCGGGTGCCGATTTGGTAGAAGTCTGGCTAGGAGAAATCGAAGATTTGGACGTCAAAGCATTGATACAACAGATTGCGCATCCGGTGCTTGTCAACTGCAAAGGAGCAGAAGAAAAGGGAGCGTTTACCGGTACAGCTGAAGAAAAGACAGCACTGCTCATCGCTTCAGCCCAAGCCGGTGCCGCCTTTGTTGATATCGATCATGAATTCGATGCGAAATTATTGGAGCAACTTCACAAAAACAAAAGATCAGCAAAGTTGATCTTCTCTGCCCATTTTTTTGACGGTACCCCAGGTCTGCCGCACCTTACAGCTAAGCTTCCGAAAATGTTAGAGCACAAGCCAGATATGGTGAAGTTTGCCGCCATGCCGAATGCTTTTAAAGATGTCGTGACCATGATCCGCCTGGCCGAGAAACTAACGAGTAAACAGATTCCGCATATTACGATATCGATGGGCGAACTGGGTAAGATCACGCGCGTCGCCGCTCCGGTTCTGGGCAGTGAAATCATGTTTGCCACAGTAGATGAAACCAAAGCCTCTGCCCCCGGGCAGATCAGCGCGAAAGAATTGGCGAATGTATATAAATTATGGTAAAATAGCTTAATTAGCTATTACGAACATGTACATCAAACGCATCATCTTGTTTGCCGGGTGTCTTCTCGTGCTACCGCAATTTGCAGCAGCCAACACGCTGTACAATATTTATCGGGCGCAAAACCCCACCCCCACGCCCACGCCAGTCGTAATTCAGAAGACAATGGCGACTGCGGAAGCAGTTCCGACAAAAACATCGAAACCAGAAACACCTCTGCATGGTGCACCTTCAGCTATTATGGCATATGTTGATGAACTGAAAGAAAAATGGCGTCTCGCAACTTCGCATTGTGAACAGATCACCGACAAGCAAGCAAAAGGGTATTGCGCGACAGAGAAATGGAAAATGACGCTCGAGTCGTTTGAGCGCAAAAAAACACTCGACCTGCAAAAAAACTGGCGTCTGTCGCAAGACTTTTGCAACAGCCGTACCTCGTTTCGTAACTACCACTTTTGCAATTCGATGTTGAGGCAACAGAACAATTTTTGTGCTCAACAAAAAACGAACGGTCGTCGCATCATTATCGATCTCGCAAACCAACTGATGTACGGAGTAAAGGACTGCGAATTAAAGGTTTATACTCGGATAACGAGCGGCAAAAACCTGACACCGACTCCTCCGGGCACCTATAGTATCTACGAACGCCGCGGCCCCCATTGGATGCAAGGCGAATGGTTTGTGAATATGGCTTTTTACTTTCGCGGTGGCTATGCCATCCACGATGCCGGCTGGCGAGTGCCGCCATTTTGGAACCCAGAAAAACGCGCCGTGCACGGCTCGCATGGCTGTGTAAATACCCCAAGCAAAGTGATGGCGACCGTATGGGATGAATTTGAAATCGGCGACACGGTACATGTGTATCGTTCACTGCCAGAGGATATTGCAACGGAACTCCAACAAAAAGTCGGTACGCGAGTGCCGTTTGATCCAGAGAACCCAGTTGTACATATGACAAATACCTAAATTGATGAGCAGCAGGTTTAGGTGTTCCGGAGCGGTACCTAAATCGAATTACTCAACGTCATAGCCCTTAGCAAGAGATTGTGACGACTATCGGAAAAAATGGCATAGTCCTTTGGATGCTTCAGGCTTGCAACCTGCAGCTTTGTATATTTTGGAAATATCGTATCGACATAAAAAGTAATCGATAGAGTCATTTTCGCGTTTCCAAAAACAGCGCTTCAGGGTGTAACCCTGAAAGACAACTCGAGGGTACAAAATATTGTGCCCCTCCTTACTCCTTACAACTTAGAACTTACCACTTGTTGTTCGCCAGAGTGATGCATACAAGTCGTCTTCTGGTGCGATTTGCGCTACCCGAGAATCTTGCTGCTCGTCGGTGTAGGTGACGGGAGTATTTTCGCAGACGACAAAAGGAGTCTGTTCTGCCGCCTGACCGAAAAAGTTCTGCGCGACCGAAGCCAGGTTATCTGCCACGGCGATCCGCGAAACCGTTAGTCGATTGCCAAAGAGATCAGCCTTGCCGCGTTCGTCACTTACACCTACAAAGCCCGACCAAGCCACTGCCCGGCCTACAATGCCAAGGCGAAACGATACGACCGTAGAATCTGCCACGATCACCCCGAGCTCTTGCACAGAAGATTTTTGCTGCAATTGCGCACGGAACTCATCGGCGAATTGCTGACAATTTTCCGGAAGGAGAATTGCGGTTCCTAGCTGAGAATTACTTTTATCGATTCCGGCATTCGGCATGAGAAGACCGTTTTTACGCGTCAGCCAAATATTGTAGTGTTCGGCTTTGCCGAGTACTTCATCTGCTTCTAGATGGACAAGTTCCGAAAATTCTGCATCCGATGCAAATGATCGCACCCTTCCTTGCGCCACCGCGATGACTTTGGAAGTCACGATAATGATGGATTTTTCAGCGATCGGGTTCGCGAGTGAACCAAGAAAAACTTCGGCAAGGTCATCGCCAAGGTGAATGACCTCTGTTTGGATTCCGTAAATATTCACGTGATGCAAAATAAATAAAAAAGCTGTCCCGCTAGACAGGGGGAGTTTAAGGGTGTGGCGTAGATCAGGATTTCTACCTCTCCCGACTTCCCCCTGTCTAGGGGAGGAGGAAAGGAATCACAACGGATGCTTATTTTTATTCTTGTGCTTTTCTATCTGTGGTCTGATTTCCTTCTCCAGTTTATCCATGATCGTCAGAACATTTTTTTCTTCTTTGGCTTCAGCTCGCAGTGTATCGTGATGCGGCAGAGTAATGGTGATGGTTCCCATGATCAGGTCTTTACGCGGGGCGATAATCTCGAATTCTACGCGGATGCGGGTCGATTCATCAGACATATCTTTCGCAAGATGAAGGAGCTTCTCGGCCTTCTCTTCTACTTTTTCTTTGTCTTCATCGGTGAGGTGAAAATTCTTGGCATGTACAGTGATCATAAGCTTTGCAAATACAGAAAGTCAGCAGCAGAATAATGCCAGAGAAAACCTGAGAAGGAAAGTTTGATTTTCAAAACTGATTCGGTCACAATCGTCTATGCCCCTTATGAACCTGTTTTTAAAAGCCAAATGCGCCTATTCCGCTTCCTGTTGGCACTCCTTTTTCTCATCCCGCTGAGTGCGTGCGTGCAAACCGCCTCCGAAGAAAATCCGCTTCAATCGCCTACGCCACAAACATCCACCATCGTACAAGAAGGAATCATTACCCCAAAAGAGATTACAATTTTTGAGAACGGCACACATTTTCTTACCACAGATGAAGAGACGGAGTTTTTACTGAAAAGTTCAATCATCGATCTTTCGCGTTTTGAAGATGAAAGAGTCGTGGTGACGGGCGAAACCGAGACGAAACAAGAAAATGAAATGCCGGTGATCACTGTTTTTGCCGTAGATCTGGTCGGCCCACCGGCAGAAAGCCGCCAATCACAATTTAATGAACCGGAATTCGGCTTTTCGATGGAACTCCCTGGAAACTGGCAGCGTAATGTTGCAGAACCTGAGGGCGTACCTGTATTGCAGTATTTTCCGGAAGACCAGGCACCGGTCATCACGGTAGATAAGTTAGATACGCAATCCCCTGCCGGCTTGGCGGCACAGCAAGAAATGACCAGCGGTATCTCGATCACAGTCTCGGGTCGACAAGGTTGGCGGCTTTTGGTTCCTGGTGGTGGCATCGATGTATTTGTGCGCTTACGCGAAGAAGGGCTTATCATCGTCTTTCATTTTATACCGGGTCAAAATCCCGAAGCCCAGCAAGCGACCTTTTACGAGATGTTAGGCGATCTGGAGTGGATCGATCTAAAATCTGCATCTGGCTCGCCATCACCTTCTCCCACTTCGGGCAAAACCATCTATTGCGGGGGTATCGCCAAAAAACTCTGCCCTAGTGGGTACCGCTGTGAATTCTCGAATCTCGAAGACGATGCTACCGGAATCTGTGTCGATTCGAGCTTACCCCCGAGTGATATTTCAGCGGCTCTGGCCACTTCGCCAAGCCCGACAACAACGACAAATACGGAAGAGAGTAGCCCTTCACCACTCCCCACGAGTTCAACCAGTGAGGATGTTCTCCCCGGTTGGAAAGAATATACCAACGAGCGCCTCTCATACTCATTCTCGGTTCCGGTGTCGTGGTGGTGGCGTCATGTTACTCCATCGACCGGGTCGGCGCTCTCGCGCTTAGAAATCGCACCAACTGAGGTAACAGCAGAAAACCGCATTGCTACTATCGAGGTATTCCCTGGCTCGCGCAGCAAGACGACCGAAACAGCTGCTTTAGGTATAATCACAATTTCGCAGCCGCGCGATTTAGAGACGTACTTTGAAATCTCGGGCGATGCCCAATATGCAGCACAAATCCGCAACATCGCCGCTTCTATTTCCTCTTTTTAAAGTATTATGAAAAAGATTCTCTTTGGGCTCTTAGCCGGCATTTCCGCCGGAATCCTCTTTGCTCCGAAATCTGGCAAACGCCTGCGTACAGAACTGCGCAAATCGGAATCAAAATTTTCTGCCTTCGGCCAAGCCCTGCTTGATGCCGCAAAAGGGGTCGGTGACGAGGCGAAGGGCGTACTGGATTCTAAAGAAGTAAAAGATCTGATTGCCTCCGGAAAAAAATCTGCCGGAGATTTGGTAGCATTGCTCGAGGCAAAGAGCGAAGAAATGAGTAGTAAAGCCCGCAAAGAACTTGAGGGTGTGCTCAATATGGCGATCAAACGCGCCGATGAAACAGCAGCCGACATTGAAGACGAAGCCGCCAATACCAAGAAAAGAGCTGCGAAAAAGGCGAAGGCCGTCAAGAAACAAGTTGCCAAAAAAGCCGATTCGACGGCAAAGCAAGGAAAGAAGACTGTTGCGAAAAAGACGAAGGAGCTTTAGTAGCGTAGCAAAAAGCGCTTGCCATCTTCAAAGGTCAGGCCTAGGGCATTTGGTTCATATACGCACTGCAGCGAGAAATAGGGATCGTTTACTTTTGCCGTCATGATTTCACGCTCGATTCCTGAATCTATAAGAAATGTTGCAAAGCGGATGTTTGTATCTGTCTTCGTATATGCCGCAAAAGACAAGGTGTCTTCAGTGCACAAGGCGAGCCATTCAACGGGAGTTTGAAAAGGGAGCGACGTTAGGCGTCCTGTAGATGGTGAAAAAAGCACAAGTCGTTCGGTGTCAGAAATTGCGAGCGTATTTGCATCGAGAGCTTTCACCTGAACAGATTCGCCGGTAAAGATCCGTTGGCGCGCATTCATTCCTGTGTCGATCAAAAATACTTCTTGGTCGGTATGCACGATGATGTTCTCGCCAAGTGCAGCGAGGCGAATGTTCTCTAATTGATAGAAAGCTGCGACCAAAGCGTCGTCTTGTTCATCTCCGGGAGTGCCCTTGTAGAGTTGGCCTGCAATGAAATCGTAAAAATACTCGTTTCCCTGGTCGGTTAAGATGCGTAGTGGATCACGCCTGATGATTTCGATATTCGGTTCTATGCTGAAGAGCGTAGTATCTTCGACCAGTGTAGGAATGCGCTCTAAAACCGGTGCGAATCGAAGGGTTCGGCGCCACGGAATCGGCAGCTCAGTACACAATTCGTAGTAGCCCGATTTTGTGATGCAAACCGTTTGTTTTCCCATTGGCAGTGAAAACTGACATTCATCTTGTTCGCATTGAAAGACGCGGAATTCACGCACCACCAAAGAGTATGGCCCTTCTACCCCCGCAATATGCAGAACTCCTCGATTTCCGGCAAGCACCCAGTACAAAGCTCCGATAAGAAGCATGAGCACAATCAGAGACCGCAAGAGGATTTTATTTTGGTAGTTCATGTGCGCAATTGTATATGATAAATTACAAATTTTTAAATACTATCCAAATTATAAAGCCAAATCTATGAAAATACCGGTTTTCAATTATTGAACTAAGCCCCAATTCTCGTGACAGATGAGGCAAGTCGCTGTCGGTAGTA
>CAZLFD010000034.1:0-16207 GCA_964558715.1 uncultured Candidatus Peribacteria bacterium
ACCATTCTTTGTGAGTGAAAGAAAAGTGTCACGGGAATTGGGGCTTAGAAGAGAAAAAAGCAAAAACTCCTTGCATCAGAAATAGTTTTCTGAAAAGATACCCCTTGCCTTTCTTCCGCTTTTGCCGAACTACGAGCTAAAAGCGCTTTCCTTTGTCCACGAAGAATGCCTGATTCTGCTGTAAAAAAGTACGAGCTGATGCTCCTGTTGTCGCCCTCTCTTTCTGAGGAAGACGCATCTTCGCATATCGAAGCGATAAAAAAAGAGCATATCAACAGCAGCGGTGGCTCTGTAAGCTTTGAAGATTTTTGGGGCCGTAAAAACCTAGCATATCCGATCAAGAAAGAAACAGCCGCTATTTACACCGTTTTACATTTCACGCTTGGTGCCGACAAGCTGAAGGCACTCGATGAAGAGCTTCGCCTTGATAATAATGTCATCCGCCATCTGGTCACCATCGTACCGACCAATGTCGAACCGATGACGCTTGAGCAGATTACAGCCTGGAACATCGAAAACCTGCCAGAAAAGCAGCGCAGCAAGAAGAATGAAGAAAAGCGTGCGCCTCGCGGTAAAAAGCATGTCGATACTCGCCCAGAGATGCAGAAGGTAGACACCGAAGAAGCACCCAAAGCTGAGAAAACCGCAGAAAAAAAAGAGAAGAAGAAAGAGGACGATGCCATCGATAAAAGCCGCCTTGACGCCGAGCTGAACCAGATGCTCGAAGACATTTGATTTTTTTCCACTCATGCCCATCTTCCCAAAAAAACGCTGCCCCATTAGTGAATTGCGACTCGAGCATATCGACTATAAAAATGCGGTCCTGTTGCATCGATTCTTAGATTATTACAATCGCATCAAACGCCGTGAACACACCGGTGTGAGCCTGCGTAACCAGAAAAAGCTAGCAACAGCGATTAAACGCGCTCGCCATGTAGCTCTGTGTGGGTTCGTGCGCTAAGTTTTTTGAATGAATATAATCTTGAAGCCCGTATTCATTACGAATGCGGGTTTTTATTTATCATTACGATTTCTGATTGCGGATTGCCGTTTGACCATTGCTTTGTTACCATTTTGAAAGATTCTCCAGACGTAATATGCCCGAGTTTCAATTCACCTCCGAATCCGTTACCTGCGGCCATCCCGATAAGATCTGCGACCAGATATCTGATGCCATTCTCGACGAAGCCCTTAAACAAGATCCGAATTCTCGAGTAGCGGTCGAGACGGCGGTCAAAACCGGCATGGTGATGTGTTTTGGCGAAATGCGCACGCAAGCCTGGGTCGATGTCGAACATCTGGCACGTGAAGTGGTACGGAATATCGGGTACACCGATGCTGCTTTTGGTTTTGATAGCGAGTCGATCGCCGTACTCTCGGCGATTGGGAATCAGAGCGCCGAAATCGCTCAAGGGGTGGATGAAAAAGTAGGTATCAAAACCATCGGTGCCGGTGACCAAGGTATGATGTTTGGTTTTGCCTGCCGCGAAACGGAAGAGTTGATGCCACTGCCTATTACTTTAGCGCATAAACTGACACGACAACTAGAAGCGGTGCGGCACGATGATGTTTGTAATTTTTTACGACCAGATGGCAAATCGCAAGTTACCGTGGAATATAGTGATATCGGCATGCCAAGACGCGTTTCGGCTGTCGTGCTCTCGGCGCAACACCATCCCGATATTTCACCCGAAAAATTACAGGAAGAGCTAAAGAAGAATGTGATATTGCCTGTGCTCGACGGACTGGTGGATGACGAGACGGTGTTTCATATCAACCCGACCGGCAGTTTTATAATCGGCGGCCCACAGGGTGATGCCGGCCTCACGGGGCGCAAGATCATTGTTGATACCTATGGCGGCTATTGCGCGCATGGCGGCGGAGCTTTTTCTGGAAAAGACCCGACAAAGGTGGATAGAACCGGAGCGTATGCCGCGCGGCACATTGCCAAAAATATCGTCGCGGCAGAATTGGCGGATGTGTGTGAAGTACAGATTTCGTACGCCATCGGCGTGGCAGAACCGGTTTCAATTTTTGTAAATACGAAGGGCACAGGGAAGTTTGCAGATCATCAGCTCAAAAAAATCATCACCGATAATTGGGATTTGCGCCCAGGCATTCTTATTCGCGACCTTGGTTTACAGCGGCCGATTTTTCAGAAAACCGCAGCGGGTGGGCATTTTGGCCGCGATGGTTTTCCGTGGGAAAAGCTGGATAAAGGAGAAGCTTTGAGAAAAGCGCTATGAAAGTCGAACGCCATTACTGGCCGTTGTGGATTTTGGTGATTGCGATGTTTTCTGTGTGGGCAGCATGGGGTCTGGTGTTCAACAAAACATCCCCATTTGCTTCACCACTGATCGCGATTCCCCTCTTTTATGTGACGGCTTTCTTTAGCGTTTCGCTCACAGTAGCGACTTTCTCGACTTTGCTGCGCGTAGCTTTTATTCCTCACGTGACTTTAGCAGAGCATGTGAACGCGGCTATCCGCCAGGGAGTGATTGTGGGCGTGACAATCACACTTTTAATGCTCTTCCAACAGTTTCGTATTCTCACGGTATGGATTGCGGGCATGATCGTCTCGATGGCATTTTTGATCGAAGCGTTTTTTTGGGAAAGTGAAACGTCACAGAATGACGAATCCTGAAGAAGCGCTGGCACACTTCTAACCACAAACCATTTGTATTACCTATGAATAAACCAATCGCAATTCTTGCTGGCGACGGCATCGGGCCTGAGGTAATGGCCGAGGCCATCAAGGTACTTAAAAAAGTCGAAGAGAAATTCGGACATCAGTTTGAGTTGACAGAAAAATTAGTCGGCGGCGCAGCCATAGATGCGACCGGTGAACCATTGCCAAAAGATACTTTGGCCGCATGCGAAGCGGCCGATGCGATTTTGTTTGGCTCAGTCGGCGGGCCAAAATGGGACGATCTGCCGGCAGAGAAACGACCTGAGGTAGGTGCGCTGCTGCCGCTTAGGAAGCACTTTGACCTCTTTGCCAATCTGCGACCGGCGGGGGTTATTAAAGAGTTAGCGGATTTTTCACCACTCAAAGCCGAGATCATTGGCGATGGCTTCGATTTTATGATTGTGCGGGAGTTAACGGGAGATGTGTATTTTGGCGAAAAATCCGGCGATGGCGAAACGTTTGGCGCCGATCAGATGATCTACAAAAAAGACGAAGTAGAACGTATTGCCCGCGTGGCTTTTGAATTGGCGCGAAAGCGCAAAGGTAAGCTACTCAATGTGGATAAATCGAACGTACTGCGCACCTCGCAGTTTTGGCGCTACGTCGTGCGCGAGCTGCATGCAAAAGAATTTGCGGATGTAGAACTCTCGCACTTGTATATCGATAACGCCGCCATGCAGATTTTGGTGCGGCCACAGGAATTTGATGTGATTCTTGCCGGTAACCTGTTTGGAGATATTTTGAGTGACGAAGCAGCGCAGATCAGCGGCTCGATCGGCATGCAGAGCAGCGCGAGCATGAATAGTAATGGATTTGGTTTATTCGAACCGATGGGAGGCAGTGCGCCAGATATTACCGGGCAAGGCATCGCCAACCCGATTGCGCAGATCGGCTGTGTGGCGATGTTGCTTGAGACCTCATTTGGATTGCTCAAAGAAGCGGCAGCTATTAAAAAAGCCATTGCGGGAGCATTAGCAGCTGGCCTAAGAACCGGCGACATCTATACGCCAGGTACGACAAAAGTCGGTACAACAGCAATGTCGCAAGCAATCATCGCGCGCATTTAAGTACCACTATCGGTCATCTGTGAAACGATGGTCATGCACGATTCCTGCGCGAGGAGGTCAGAGATTAGGCGGCACCATTTGGTGTCTTTTTCTTCGCGCGCCATCTTAAAAAAGTACATGCTTTCTTCACGAGTCGCATCCGTCAGGCATCGTTGGCGACGGCTATCATCAACGATATCGGTACAAAACTGCGGATCATGCTCTTCGATTGCCTTACTCATGAGCGCATTATCAATACAATATTGGCGGCCTTCATCTTCGGTCATCCCCTCGCACCCGGTCACGTCTCCGGTGTTGATGCTTGCTTCAGTCTGGTTGATTTCTAGTTCTTCGCGAACCTTACGAATACAGGCAGTCTGCAATTCTTGATCTTCGAGCTCGCGACAGGGATTGACGTTTTTTTCGGAGCCGGCAAGGCGAACCGCATTTTCAAGGAGACACGTGGCGCGTGTCTCTGGGCTGCTGATTGCACCGCAGGCATCGGCTCCTTCTTTTTCAAGCTGCGAAACAGCACGTTTTGCGGCAAAGAAATCGAAGCACATATTCCGCTCTTTGCGGCTAGTGATCTTTTCGCAGTCATTTATACTCGTCACTTCGGTGATCTTGTGGCGGGCTTCTTCTTCTTGGCAACGAATGCGCAGCGTAGAATTCATGATCTCGATACAGACCGAATAGTCATCATCTTGCTTCGCCGTGGCAAGTAACACCTGATCACGACAATTTGCTTTTTCTTCTGGAACCGAGATCAGTTCGCAGGTATTAAGGCTATTATCGCGCAGGGCTAAGGCCAATCGGATGTTATCACGACAGAGTGTTTGCAACCGAAGATCAAGCAGATTTTCACACCCTTCGACAGAACGGTCTTTGACTAATTCTTTAAAAAGCGTCCGATCAGCTTTGATCTCTTCTTCGGTAAATTCTACAGCCGGAGTTTGTGTTGCCGTCGAATCGAGTGGTGTGGTGGTGGTCTTGTTCGCTTCTTTTTTTGCCTCAGTTTCCTTGCGCATCTCTTCTTGCTTAGCCGCGTCAATATCGACTGCCGGTACATTAGGATGGGTATTCGTGAGCACCGGCTCGTTTGTTGGCTCGCCTTCGATCATCAAGCTCGACATCAGACCGATAATGCCAAACACTACCATTCCTACGCCGATGAGTATTCGCCAAAATTTTTTCATGTGTGAGTTTGTGTACTTTTTATCTTCTGAGTATAGCAAATATTCGCATGGGATACAATCACTTTGTCGCTTCAGCAATCGAAGGGTACGGGATATTTTCTAACTCCAAAAGCACCGGGCAGTGATCAGAAAGTTTGGTTTTGATAACCTGGATATTTCGCACTTTTAACGATGCGGAGCAAAGAAAAACATCGAGTGTGCATTTGGGGCTATGCGCCGGAAAGGTGGGCTTGTTCATCTCACTTATCAGCCGCAGGTCAGTTGCTTTGAGAAGTGGCACCAGCTCTTTGGCACCATCGAAAATATTAAAATCCCCTGCTACGATAACCTGTTTTTTTTTGCGAATCACGCGACCCAGTTCTGCCAACTGACGGCTACGGATCCACTTGCGCAGCGAAAGATGAACGAGAAAAAAATACACCCCAGGGGCAATTTCTGCCTGCAAGACCAAGCGCTTGTTACCATGCTTGAGATAGTGCTTATTCACATGGATCAGAGAGCGCGAAAGAATCGCATTCCCTTTGTCGGCCAGTACCGGAATCTCACGCAAGGGGCTTTTGGCGCTATATTTTTCTGCCCAAATACAATAATGATCTGCGAGAAACGGATACTGTTTTTTGGCATCGATCTCCACTTCGATCATGCCACAAACATCAGGTTCAAATTCGGAAAGGAGTGTGCAAAAACGTGTAACGTTCTGTGTGCGTACAATCGGATCGCAGACAAAGTATCGATGCCCATGCCGAAGATAATTCAAGAAAGACCCATCGTGTCCGAGAAAGTATCCGACATTGTGGATAAGGATTTTCATTTCTGAGCCATTGGTCAATTCTGAACCAGTTTCGTCAAGGCATCTTCAGCGGCCGCTACTTCGGCCTTTTGCTTACTCGACCCCTCGCCTTCTCCCATTTGCTTCTCTTCGACAAAGGCACCCGTGCGAAAGATCTTGTCGTGGTCAGGGCCCGATTCATCAAGCACGCGGTATTCTGGGGTAATACCCAATTTATCTTGCGCCCATTCCTGAAAGCCAGATTTCGGGTCGACATAGAGATGCTTTTCTACCACTTCGGGGAGACGTGGAAATAATTGTGCATCGAGGAATCGGACGACAGCCTCCATGCCGCATGTCAGGTAAAGTGCACCGATCAATGCTTCAAACACATTCGCGAGAATAGGATTTTTGCTCTGCCCACCGCTAGCAGCTTCGCCGCGTGATAAACGAATATGTTGACTGATACCAAGCTTGCGCATCACCGCTGCCAATGAAACGCCAGACACAAGAGCACTACGGTATTTGGTCATCTTCCCTTCTGGCTCGTGCGGAAATTGTTCAAACAAACGCTGCGTCACCGCAAGTTCGAGCACGGCATCGCCTAAGAATTCCAGCCGTTCATTGTGTTCTTCATCACTTTTTTCGTTGGCAAAACTCTTATGCGTCAGGGCCGTGATGAATAATTCGGGACGAGAAATATCGATGCCGAAAATTCGTGTGAGTTCTGTTGGCGTCATTTTTTTTGGGGGAACGATCCTGCTTCACGGGCGATGGAACTGAGCACACCATTGATAAAGCGCCCCGCCGATTCGTCGCCAAATTCTTTCGCTAAATCGACTGCTTCGTTGATAGCGATCGCGGCCGGGATATCGGTATTGAGGATTTCGTAACAGCCGATTTCAAGGGTGACCCGCTCGACCGGGTCGAGTTTTTCTATTGGCCACTCTGGCGCATATTGGCGGATTTTTTCATCCAGTTCTTCGCGATTACTCAATACTCCGTCAACGAGTTCATCCAAAAAATCGCGCTTCGGCAAGCGCTCAGCAAACTCTTTGTGTACATACTCGATGACAGTCTCGCGCTTTTCGTCGTTCAAAAGCAAAGAAACAAGTACCTGTAGTGTTGCCTGGCGGGCGAGGTGGCGGAGTTTCATGGCTGGAGAATAACACAAAAACGCCGCATTGCGGAGAGAGTTTTATACCTGGGAGTAAAATGCTTACGCCTGAATACGTGTTGTTTCAGTAGTCTTTTTCGATTTATTCACGACGACGCGCCCCTTAAAGCGGCCAGTCTCAGGATTGGCACAATGGCTCAGGCGAGCCTCGCCCGTTTCTTTATCTTTTACGATTTTCGTGCGATCGAGCAGTTTTTTCTGCTGCAATTTTTTCCACGTTGTGTAGCGTGTCTTCGAGTATGATTTTGCCGTTTTCTTCTTTGGTACTGCCATGTGTGATAAAGAGAGCTGAGAGATTGTGCATGAATGGGCGGTGCTTGGCAAGGGAATTTTTTGGGTCATTCCGGCTTGACTGGAATCGGAAGGTGTATGATTTCGCCGCCTTTACCCCTTCCAACTCCCCCTATTTAAGGAGTGAGGAATCCTCATTACAAATTGCCATAACCTGTTTACTGCCTACTGTTCCCTAATCGTTTCTTTAATTGCCTCACCAAAGTGGCGGCCGGTCGCTTCGCCAAAAAAGGCCAACACTTCATCTCCTTTATTGAGCTGGGTGATCGAGATCGGTTTTCCGGCAGGTGACGTAAGGCGGATGGTTTCGGCATTTTGCATCACAAGTGAGACTTTTTTGCCGCCCTTTCCTTCGGCAGTCACCAGCAGCATCGGGCGGCGTTCGATTTTATTACGCCCAACAGCAACGATTTGCGATTTACCTTGCGGGTCGACGGCGAGTATTTCATCTCCGGCAGTCACTTCGCAGAGATATTTGGTGCGGTTGTCAGGCAGGCGGATGTAGGCATGCACAGCGCCAGCGTTTACTCGAAACGGGCGTGCCGCACAAAATGGGCTCTGCACGTTCTCGTTATGGACAAGGAACATCGCCTTACCCGAATCGCCGACCAAAAAACCTGTTCCCGGTGGCAAGAGCGAGGTAGTGTCGATGCAGCAGCGGTCACTCATGGTGACGGATTTGGTGGCAATGATCTTGACGGTTTCGAGAGTAAAGGCTTCAGCACCGATGTCACGCACGATTTTTCCGGTTTCGATAATGTCATTCACCGATTGAGGCTGTAGCAAAATACCGTCAGCTCCACGCTCCATGGTTTCGAACGCTAAGCGAGCTTCTTTGGGATTTTTGACAGTTTGAATCAGGTTCGTGGTTTTAGAGATCAGGTTTTCTAGGGGAATGATCGTCCAGTCGTTGTTTTCGATGATTGCAGGAATCTTCCCCTTTAACGCGACGACTTTGTCTTCATCCGCCTTTTTGGTGATGACAATATGTTCGACATCTTTACCGAGAACCATGTCACCATCGGTGGCGATTGTCGTCACTTTACCGAGTTTTTTAACGGTCTCAGACTTGCTCTTTTCGAGATACACAGCATCAACACCTGCTTCAATGGCAGCGGTGAGCAGCTTCTTGTCGAAAGCGCGCAGGTCGATCCAAAACAATTTCTTCACGGGAGCTTAGAAAGGGAGGTCTTCGGGCTTGATGTCCGACTCATACTTGATTTCTGGAATATCGACAGGAGCCGGCTGATCGACGCCTTCGTTTTGGTCGGCAGCCATTGCCGGCGCTGCACCCGCGCCACTGGCGAGTTCGGCATTTTTCGCGCCTAGCTGCAATACCTGCTCGGCGATCAGTTCGGTCGCGTAGCGTTTATCGCCGTCTGGTGTCTCCCAGCTGCGTGTTTGCATACGGCCACGCACATAGATCTTCTCTCCGGTTTTCATTTTGTCACCGATTTCTTTTGCCAGATCAGCCCAGGCGACGACTGTGTGAAATTCGGTCTCTTCTTTTTGCTCGCCACTACTCTTGTCTTGCCAACGGCGGTTAGTGGCAATGCCCAGGTTGACGACAGTTTGACCCGTCGTGGTTTGGCGCACTTCCGGTTCGCGCGTTAAGTTGCCGAGTACTTCAGCCTGGTTTAGCCCACCGCCAATGGCAGAAGTTTCGGGCAACGCTTCGATTTCTTTCTTAGAATCGAGTAAGATGATCTCATCGGCGATGACTTTCGTTTTGTAGCGTTTTTGCCCGTTTTCGGCTTCCCAGCTTTCGGTCTTAATACGGCCCGATACATAGATCTGGCTACCGGCGCGGCAATAATCGCCTACGATCTCAGCCAATTTTCGCCAAACAGTAACGGTGTGGTAACTGCTCATCATGGCTTGTTCGCCACTATCTTTGGTGATGGAATTCGCTGATTTGATGTTCAAATCGCACACACTGGTACCATTGCCAAGTTGGCGAACCTCAGGGTTTTCGGTGAGATGCCCGATAATCTGAATGCGGTTTAAAGAGTACATATGAATTGAAAAAAAGACGTGAGTGAGGTCGCCAAAACAGTATGCCGCAACTCACCCAGAATTCCCAAACGTTTTCAGCGAGAGCAGGTACTGCGTATCAGCGATAATTCGTATTATATGTAACTGAATATTTTTGTCAATTTTTTCTGTGCTGCAGAAGCGCCGAGAATGTGGCACAATAGCTTTCAGATTCTTTTTTGGAATTTTTGTGAGAGCTTCACTACCTGTGCCGGTCGAAAATCTGATCGAGTCGCTGCGCATGCTTCCTGGGGTGGGCGGCAAAACCGCCGCGCGCCTGGCGTTTTTTTTGCTGCGTAATCCGGAAGAGATGCGGCGCAAACTGGGGAATTCCATCCTAGACGTCACCACAGATCTACGCAAATGCGAGTGTTGCGGTCACTTTTCTAGTGGTGCGCTGTGCGATATCTGCCTCGATGACCGTCGCGACCGCAGCAGTATTTGCGTGGTGGAAGACGCGTTAGACTTACTCGCAGTCGAAAAATCTGGCGCCTTCAACGGGCTTTACCATGTACTTGGCGGCGCGCTTGCCCCGCTCGACGGCATTGGGCCAGAAGACCTCGCCATCGATTCGCTTATTACCAGGCTACAAAACGAAGAGATAATGGAGATCATCGTCGCCACCAACCCCACACTCGAAGGGGAGGCTACGGCAGCACTCTTGCAACGAAAATTACACGCACATCCGAATGTTAAAATCACCCGCCTCGCCCGCGGCATACCCGTTGGCGGCGATGTTGAATATGCGGATGAGATTACACTGGCAAGATCGCTTGAGAATCGGGTGTTGATCTGATTTTCAGAAAAAAGAAGTAGTTGAATGACGTCGATTTTCTTGTATCTACGTTCTTCCGTTTCCAGAAAGAACATGGTTCATAGCAAGAGCTTTGAATCGACAATCGCACTCTAGAATATCAGGGGGCCAAATTTTACTCCACCGCCTCACTCACTGCCTTGATCACCTTCTTCACCGCTTTCTCATCAGTAGGGTTCACGGAAAAGCCATGAAAACGGCCAAACACAATATCTGCCTCATCTGCCGCTGCAGCGACAAAAATGGCCAGAGTATCTTCTTCGTATCCGCCGACAAAAACGACGGGTGCATCTTTCTTCTCGAACCGGGAATAGAGTTTGGTATCGTGCTCGTTAAACTTGCCCGGCAATACGGAAGTTACTTCTTTTTTTAAATTTTCGACGGATTTTTGGTATTCGCCAGACAAATCCTTTATGGCCGATTTGGTGAGATACTTTTCGGTGAGTAGTTCTTGTTCAAGAAACTCGATCTGCTCCATTTGTAAATTTATAAACGTCTCTTGTTTGGTAACGATGGTTTTGAGTCCGCTGACATCACTCGAATCGATTTCTGCCTTACTTGCCGGTTTCGTCTCTTTTTTTGCAGGTGATTCGGCTTGAAAAGAGCGCCGCAAAATATTTCCAAAACGCACGCCTTGCCTCCAAAAAGTGTCGGGAGAAATGCCGGCTTCGACCATATGCGAGACGATCGGCATTTTCCACCACTTGCCCTGATTCGCCTGAAACAAACCGGTGATGGCGAGGGCTGCCGTGACCAGGTTGAGAAAGCTGAGGTTTGATGGGAGTATCCAAATGAAGACGAAGATGACAAAAAGAATGCTCGCCTGTTTCGCGTGAAACTGGATGAACGGCGAATCTTTGCGTGTGTAGAGGATTACCCACGAGAGGATGAGGAAATAACTGAACGCAGCAATATCACTGTTCTCTTCGATGTCTTTTTTAACGGAATCGCTACTCATCCACTTTTAGAGGAAAGAAATGTTTCAATTCCTTTCATTATCGCATTTTTGGTAGCAAATTTCAAGCAATCACACCCGCAGCCGGTTTTACGCATTGCGGACACCGTTGTCCGAAGAGTTGCATCTTGTGGCGCTCGAGTATTACGCCATGTTTGCGAGCGATGCGTAGGTGGTGTTGCTCGAGATCTTCGTCGTAAAAATCATAGATCGAACCGCAGCCTTCACAGATGATGTGGTCGTGATAACCGCGTCTGATTTCAAATTTACGCGAACCATCGGGCATGATAAAAACTTCAAGAACCCCCTTGGCTGTCAAAGTTTTAAGCGCTCGATAGACTGTTACCTGGCCAATCCGCGGATTTGCGCGTTGCACTTTTTTTACAAATTCTTCGAGCGTAAAGTGCTCTTTAGTCCTTTTCAAAAGCCCAAGAATCGTTTCGCGCTGCTTGGTTTGATTGCCCTCAAACGCCTGCTCCAAATCGCTTAAGACTTCGGAGACAATGATAGAGTCGGCGATTTTTTTATCGATGGTGAAACGATTATGCTGTGATTCTAAAAGCATCGACGTGCGATTAGTCGAAATTACTGTGACCATTTGTTTTGGTTTGATCTGATGTTGTTCGAGCACACTTTCAGACTCTGAACCACGCTCGGTTTTAGTGATAAACACAGATGTTCGCTTGGGGATTTTACTAAGAGGCTTCATATTTGAAGAAAAGAAGAGAGGTTCATCGCAGAAAAGCGCGTCACTCGTTATTGACTCCTTGGCGTTTACTTGTTTGAATTTATCAAGAAAATATACAGTTGTCTAGTCAGTTTTTTAGTTACTTGATATTATATTTTTGTCAAATTAGCCTCGCCGATCAAAAGTGCAAGGTGCCAAAAATAAGCTGACAAAGCTCTTGCTGCTTGCTTGCGATTCCCTCATTGCGAATTGCTATTTTCCAATTGTCTATTGCAGCTGCGTCATGATCTCATATCCGTTTTGTGTAACGATTACTGTGTGCTCAAACTGTGCCGAAATCGCTCCATCCATCGTACGCGCTGTCCAGCCATCACCTTTGTCAATAACAGAGCGCCAATCAGGGCTCGCGTTGATCATCGGCTCGATGGTAAACGCCATGCCGGCCTCCATGCGCGGGCCGGGCCTTCCGGTATCGTAATGAAAAACATGCGGTTCTTCGTGGAAGTTTTTGCCGATGCCATGACCGGTAAAATCTTGCACTACACCGTAGTCAAATTTGTGCGCGTATTTTTCGATGGCTTTGCCGATCTCATTAAATCGCGCTCCTGGCTTTACCACGGCAATGCCTTTCTCCATCGCTTTTTTGGTGCGTTCGACGAGCAGTTTTGTGGCTTCGCTCACTTCGCCGATCACAAACATGCGCGATGTATCGCCGTGAAAACCGTCTTTTATCACCGTGATGTCGATATTGACCACGTCACCATTTTGGAGGATCTCACCTTCAGATGGAATGCCGTGGCAGATAATATTGTTGACAGACGTGCAAATACTTTTCGGGAACCCGCGATAGTGCAAAGGAGCCGGAATCGCATCGTGCTCGAGAATAAACTGATGGCACAAGCGGTCGAGCTCGGCAGTACTTACGCCCGCTTGAACGTGTGGTTCGATAAATTCAAGTACACGCGCGGCAAGCTTGCCCGCAATACGCATTTTCTTAATCTCTTCCGCCGATAATATCGGGATTTTTCCCATAGCCAAAAACAGTATCGGCAGCTTAGCCCATGTTTCTGCAGATGACAAACACCAGGGAGTATTCTGGCTTGACCAGAATCGGGAAGGCGACCGAAGACGCAACTCTGAAAGTGGCTCCACATGTTTTGTATTTCGGAATCGCAGGCGATGAATCAGGTTGCCTCATAGAAACCTCTACCGTACAATACGCTTCGCTATTTAAAAACGGAGAGATGGCCGAGTGGTCGAAGGCGCACGCTTGGAAGGCGTGTGTGGCAGTAATGTCACCGAGGGTTCGAATCCCTCTCTCTCCGCCAGTTCTCACTTTTGCTCAAAACGGCAAGAACGAGCGCACCCTTCAGCGAATAATACGCGCCTCGCGCTTCTTTCAGTCGTGAACCAAAACCAAAAATTCATTACCGATCTATTATTTGCAGAGACTGTTTACACTTACGCTTGTGGAGCAAAAATTCTTCGATTGCGTTTTATTTGTCACAAATTCTTTTTTCTCTAGACAAAGTGGGCATACTCTTTTATGTAGAGCAGGTATGCTTTACGGGTTTGTGGCGAATAGTTGCGGGGCTTTAAAGTTCGTTCATTTTTTTTCTAGAATAGTATCCATAGACTACGGTTAACAAAAGGTTGCATAACATACAAGATATTGTTACCTTAGAGATGTATAGTTTGGATAAAAACGAGTTAGCTGAAATATTCCTTTTCTTTTTTGGGCTATCGCCCAATTGTTTCAAAAAATTTTCAAATTTCTTTTTCTTTATTTATAAGGGGAAATATGGTGTTTCCTCCGCTACGCTACGAAAACGATTTTATTTTCAGGGGAAATGAAATACAATATAAGTACTTAAATTATGACAAATATGAATCAAGACAATTTTCAAAAACAGCTTCTAAAACATTCTGAAGATTTTAGAAATATTCTCGAAACTCCAAACGGCGATTGGTCAGTTAAGGGATTTATTGATATTGCAAAAAATATCTACACTATTTCAGTTGATACAAAAGTCATTTCAAAAATCATTGAGTTGATGATGTTTCCTGTACTCAAAAAATTTGCTGATGAAAACAAGTATCAAATGATTTTTTCGGCGGAGCAAAATCATTATCCTGATGTTACTTTTATAACGCCAAAAAAAGAAAAAATTGCTCTTGATCTCAAAAGTACTTATCGCAAAGGTAATGGCGATGTTTCAGGTTTTACACTTGGTGCGTTTACTGGATATTTCAGAGAAAGAAAATCAAAGAAAAACATAACATTTCCTTACAGTGAATATTCAAAACACTATATTTTAGGAGCAATTTATACAAAACAAGACGGACTTATTGATGAAAATAAAGTTTATACAATTGATGATTTGGAAGAAATCTTATCAGTCGTAAAAGATTTTGATTTTATTGTTCAGGAAAAGTACCGAATAGCCAAAGATAGACCGGGAAGTGGAAATACAAAAAATATAGGCTCCTGTGTAAAAGTAAAAGAACTTAAAGACGGAACAGGACCTTTTGCTGAATTAGGAGAAAAGTATTTGACGATTTTTGGATGAACTACATGACAAAGGAGATGGCGGAAAGAGGCGGACTGGCAAAATCGCCATACTGTAATTTAAAAGAGTATTTGCAATATAGAAATATCAAGAATTTATGACTTTAACTTTACTAAAAAAAACGGGGCAAGATACTTTGTTTGACATAGAGCCAACAAATGAATTTGGCGTTTTTCCAAGCACCCGTTATCAAGGAAGTAAAAATAAAATTCTTGATTGGATTTCATATTCTACAAAAGATTTAAACTTCAATACTGTATTAGACGCATTTGGCGGAACTGGAAGCGTTGGTTATATGTTCAAAAAACAAGGAAAGCAAGTTTTTTACAATGATTACTTAAAGTTTAATCATACTATTGGATTGGCACTTATTGAAAATAATAATGTATTTCTAAGCGATGATGATTTGAATTTTATTTTGCAAAAAAACAAAAATATACAATATCCAACTTTTATACATGACACTTTTCATAACATCTATTTCACAGACGAAGAAAACTCATGGCTTGATCAAACAACTACAAATATTTATAAGCTTGATGATAAATACAAACAAGCATTAGCTTTTTTTGCTTTATTTCAGGCTTGTATTATCAAGAGACCATATAACTTATTTCACCGAAAAAACTTATATGTTCGTACGGCTGAAGTAGAAAGAAGTTTTGGCAATAAAAAGACATGGGACACCCCCTTTGAAAAGCATTTTTTAAAGTTTGTTAATGAGGCGAATAATGCTGTTTTAGATAACAAAAAAAATAACATTGCTTTTCAAAATGATATTTTCGAGTGGAATTATGAAAAACCAGACCTTGTTTATATTGATACCCCTTACATATCAAAAAAGGGTGTAGGAGTAAATTATTTCGATTTTTATCATTTCTTAGAGGGAATTGTAAAATACGATGAGTGGCCTAATTTAATAGACCCCGAATCAAAACACAAAAAAATAAAAAATGGTAAAAATGAGTGGTGTAATAAAGGTGAAATTCATGACGCTTTTCAAAATCTTTTTACAAAATTCAAAAATTCTATTTTGGTTATTTCCTATCGTGATGACGGTATTCCTACCACTCAAGAACTTATTGAAATGCTAGAAAAAATTGGGAAAAAAGTTGAAGTAAAAAAAATGGACTACAAATATGTTTTGAGTAACGGAAACTCAAAAGAAGTTTTAATTATTGCCAAATAACCATGAAAAACATTATTAAAATAATCATAGGATTAATTTTTATACTCTCATCATTTTTTTTATTTTATAAAACCGAATATAGTTATGGAATTTTGTTATTATTTGGACTTTTAGTTTTATTCAAAATAGACGAGTTGACAAATTTGGCACTAAATTTCAAAAATGGACAATTCAATGCTAATTTTCAAAATTCAGACGAGAAAACAATAGAAGAGAAAGCTAAAAAGTTAGATAAAGAAATTTTAGAGAACGAATTACCAATAACTAAAAATAACTATATCCGCTTTCAAAATATTGAATCTAAAATTCTTACAGAACAACAAAAAAAATATGGAACTGAGATGAAAACACTTGTTCATTTTATGTACGGAAACCCAGATAAGCCGGAATTTATGTATACTCCCGACGGGAGTCTACAAACAAAAGACGCGCTATACTTTTTTGAGATAAAATATATTCTAAAACCAGAATTCGCAAAAAATATTATTGAACACACAACTCAATATCTTAAAACTATTTATGATAAATTTTCTCCTAGCATGGGAGAAGATAAGAAATTGATTATTAAATTACTTCTTGCTAGTGGACAAGACATTGATATTTCAAAATTTAGCGTACCAGATGGAATAGAGCTAGAGTTTATTAAAATATAATAAGGAGTTTTGGGCTCGGGCATTCACCCCTTTAATTCCCCTCTGCCCTTCGCCCAAAACGGAAAAAGAAATTTTAAAATTTTTGGGTCTAGACAAGAATAGAGGCAACAAGTAGCCTAAATTTGAATCTATGACT
>CAZLFD010000035.1:0-15804 GCA_964558715.1 uncultured Candidatus Peribacteria bacterium
ATTCTTTGTGAGTGAAAGAAAAGTGTCACGGGAATTGGGGCTTAGAAGAAAAAATTCGCGAGAAAATTTGTCATTTGAAATTTATGATTTGCAATTAAATCTGTTTGTCAGATTGAAAATCTACCTTTTCTTTTTCTGCCAATTATGAGAAAATGGTCAGCGAGCCATTTTTATGCGCTATGCACACGGCCATCGAGACTGCTGCTAACGAATTTGCCAAGATATTTGATTTCCTCAAAAAAGAATTTTCCTCGATTCAAACGGGGCGGGCTTCAGCGAGCCTTGTCGAAGACCTTCAAATCGAATCGTATGGGCAAAAAATGCCGCTTAAGCACGTAGCAAATATCGCCATTCCTGGTCCGCAAGAGATTATGATCGACCCCTGGGATAAGAGCCAATTGGTACTGATTGAAAAAGCCATGCGCGACAATTCTGACTTAAAGCTAAACCCCGTAAATACTGGTTCGGCGCTGCGCATCAATATCCCGCCACTTACCGAAGACCGACGCAAAGAATTCGCCAAGATCGTCCACCAAAAAGCCGAAAACGCCCGGGTTTCCATCCGCCAGATACGCCAGCATGCGAATGACACCATCAAAAAGGATGATGAACTCAGCGAAGACGAGCAGAAGCGACTTGAAAAAGAGTTGCAGACCAAGGTGGAAGAGGCGAACAGAAAAGTAGAAGAAATGGCGAAGCACAAAGAAATCGAAGTTTTAAAAGTCTGATTTTTTCCTCTCAAATACAATGTCTCTTTTGATTACTGCAATCGTATTCTTCGTTATTTTCTCTGCCATCATTTTGGTACATGAAGGCGGTCACTTTTGGGCCGCACGCCTCGGTGGCATCAAGATTGAAGAATTTGGCTTTGGCTTACCGCCACGTGCCTGGGGCTATCTCAACAAAAAGTCTAAGATAATCTACTCTATCAATTGGATTCCGTTTGGTGGCTTTGTGCGCATGTTTGGTGAAGACGACCCCGAGAACAAGAAAGCCAAAAAAGACCCGCGCGCTTTTAATAACCGCCCGCTCTACATCCGCGCATTTGCGGTTTCGGCGGGGGTGATCATGAATTTTATCATGGGTTGGCTTTTGCTCGCATTTGCCTTCACTGCCGGCATGCAGCCGATCATCATCAATTACGAAGTGGATGTGGCGAAGGGGATTGAAGCCGGATACATCGAGGTCGACGACTCGGGTGTGCATGTGCGCGGTGTGGTTGAAGGTTCACCCGCAGAGCAAGCAGGAATCAAACCGGATGACATGATCACCTACATCGACCAAACGCCGGTAAAAACGGCCGATGAATTTGTCGCGGTAAAAGACGAAGGTCTACGCGGTGCAGAATTTCACATCAGTGTAAATCGTGTGCAATATGATGAAGCAGGAGACGTGATTTTAGATCAGGAAATGGTCTTTTTACTAGAGCCTGATGCCGAAGGACAACTCGGACTGCTGCTATCAGGGAACCCGCGCGTAATTCAGGTGAATGATATCCAGTACCCCTTCCATATCGCACTCATCGAGGCGGCGAAAGAGATGTGGCGTCTGATTTACTTTACCGTTCTGATGCTAGGCGACGTGGTCTCATCGCTTATTAGTCTGGAAAAAGTCGAGAATGTCGGTGGGCCGGTAGCGATTGCGCAGATAACGCATCACTTTGTCTCACTCGGCAGTGTGGCAGAAGTCTTGAAACTGGCGGCAATCCTCTCGATTTCAATCGGAGTCTTAAATATTATGCCGTTTCCGGCTTTGGATGGCGGGCGCCTGCTCTTTATTGTGGGCGAAATGGTGACTGGCCGCAAACCGAGCGACCGAATCGAAGCGGCGATACACGGAACGGGGTTCATTCTCCTTCTTTTGCTGCTCGCGTTTGTGACATGGAATGATATTGTGCGGATTATTGCGAATTAACGACTGCTAGTCTCATTCCAACAACTTGAACCATACACTCAATCAAGAGGTGTAAAGCAGCGCCGAACATTCGGCGCGGCTTCGCGAGATGTCAGTTTTCCTCTCTCGAAAAAATAGTGAAAGCAAAATAAATGGAGGGTATTGCGCCGTAAAAACTGAAACCGAAGTAAACCAGAAACAAACAAGGCATTTTTTTGATTTTTTGTCTGGATTGCTGGAGCCTGTCTCGTACTTGATGCGACATCGCTCCCTGTGGTCGCTCCTCGCAAAGACGGAATCTACGGATTCCGGTTTCACAAATCGCAGGTTTAGGTGCTTACCCATAACCTGCCGTACACCTGCTTTCTCGATTGTGACTGGTCAGACGACCATGAGGGCGAACACATAGGTTCGCCCCTACGCATTCTTCAATGATATTTTCCTATAGTGAACTCCGCCATATTGTCTAGCCAAGATTACACCAGACACAATCTTCTTCTTTGCAACCGGGGAATTCCATATTCTGAATTCTTTGGTAGCTGTCGGTGATCTGTTCGAGCACGATCTGTTTATCCGCTTCTGTAACACGAAAGACTTCTCGGCGGCACGAGCCGTCTTTTTTGGGTTCCACAAAGTCGATCGCGCATTCAGCGACCTGCCATTTCTTTTGTGCATCATTTTCCAAAAGTAGCGTGTAAAACACGACCTGACGCCAGTAATCACCGCCGAGCAGATTATTTTTATCCGACGGCGCGGCAAGCCGTTCGGTCGTATGGCGGCTATCGGCATTGCCCGTTTTATAATCCGTGATACGCACCTTACCGGGTTCGAGTTCTTCGATCTTATCCAATTCTCCTATTGCCGGCACACCGTGTAAATGCGTCGAGATCCTATACTCCGTATGGGTTGGTGCAACAGGTTTGTTGGCGAGAAAGTGCGCAAAATATCCGGCGAGCACTTCTTTGCCATGCGCGAGAAATTTTTGGAATTCACTCTCGGTAAAGGCGTAGCGCTGACGCGCGATATCTTCTTCAAAAAACTTCAAAAGTGCGACGCCATCGCCATACGTTCCCGAAAGTTTTGCCTGTTGATATTCTCTTTCAAGCGCGATATGCACGGCGGTACCAAAGGCGGCATGGGCATTGGGTGCGCCGGGAATGCGCAAAATGTACTCAAAATAAAACGAGAGTGGGCAGCGCAAATAGGCATTGAGATGCGTAGCGCTCATGCGATAGCCCTCTAAAACTTGTTTTAGAATCGATGGCTCGATGATCGGCACATCCTCCACAATCGGTATTTGCAAGAGCTGAAACTGATAGTCATCAATCGCGTCAGCATTTGATTGTCGCTGCTCGATAGTTATTTTCTCCGCCAGTTCTGAAACGAATTGCGATGGCTCGAGCTCTTTGCCATTTTCACTGCGCTCGGCAAATGAGACTTCCAGATACCGTTTGGCACGAGTAAGCGCAACAAACAGTAGACGGCGTTTTTCTTCTAAAAAATCCCCGGCGTTGCTGCGTGTCAGTGTATCGGGGAACGAAAATCCCAGGTCGCGCTGTTTGCGTTCCCAGACTTTTTTATCGACGCCGATGAGAAAGACATGTTCAAACTCTAACCCTTTGGCAGAATGCGCGGTGATAAAATTGACGCCGCTGTCTTCATAGGCGATCTTATGGATGGGTAAGGTAAGCCCGTGGCGATGCATCCGCTGCAAAATATCCAAAATATTCGCGACTGTTGCCGCTGTGTCTTTCTCTGCCGTTTCACGCACAAAACCCATAAAGGTCGTCAGCGCGCGTAGCTGAAACGAACGGTCTGGCGCTGCCATCACTTGTTGCAAAATCCCAGTTTTATTGAATACCGCTTCGACAAAAAGCGCGATGGGCAGATCGACAAAATCTTGCTCTAACTCTGTGATTAACCTGCCAATGGCAGCTAATTTCTCTGCATCGGTAATCCCTTTAATTGTCGCAAGTTCTTCTGGGTTTTGCAGAATCAGCTTGAGAAAGCGATTTTTTGAGTCTGCGCGCCGCCAGAGGGCGAGTAAGCCGATGTCGCGCGCTGTGAGCTCAAAACAGCGAAAGTAGAGACTGCGAAACAAAATATCTTCGCGCGAAAATGGTTGCGCGGCTTCATCGCAAAAATAGTGCAGCAGTTCGATCACCTGCTGAATCAACGGCAGCGAAAGAATATCCGCTGTCTCTTTGACGCGCACGGGAATCTCTTTCATCTCACAGAGCTTCAAAATATTCGCGACTTGGTGGTGGTTTTGGTAGATGACCGCCACGTCTGATAAATTGGTTCCGGCATCGCGCAGTTCTTGCAATCGGTTTATAATGCCGAGTTCTTCGTGCGCCGTGTTGTAGTATCCGACCAGTTTTGGCTGCTCAGCCGCTGCTTTATAATCGGCATGCTCGGCAGTGAGATGTTTTTCAAGATTAGGGATCTCGTGCACTAGGCGTTCGGTGTTAGCATTGATGACGTGTTCGGCAAGATCTAAAACCGCTGGTGTGCTGCGGTAGTTTTTTTCGATACAGACCACTTTTGTCTCTGCTTTGTACTTTTCGTAAAACTCCATGATATTTCTGAGGTTGGCACCCTGAAAGCGATAGATCGACTGGTCGTCGTCTCCCACCACAAACACATTTGGCGTTTCCCAATAATCGATCAGCAAGTCTAACACCGTTTTTTGCGCACCGTTGGTATCTTGAAACTCATCGACCAGAATATACTGGAACCGTTCCTGATATTTGGCGAGCAGTGTTTCATTCTCTCTAAATGCGCGGATCACCCACTGGATCATATCTTGATAATCGTACCAACCGTTTTCTTGCATCCGTTTTTGGTATTCGGGGAACAAACGCACACCTGCGAGCAGGCGCTGCATTTTCTCTTCTTCTTCGCGGATCTTCTTCGGATTGGGGTCGCCGGCATTGAACTCTTTGTATTTGCGTTTGTACAAAAAATCTTCGCGCTGCGGAATCTCTGCCAAGTATTCGTTTACCGCGGTTTCGATATCTTCAACATTCCAGTTTTCTTGCTTCATCGCCGAGAACAAATCCAACAAGTTTTTGATTTCGTGGTAACTCGATTTATGAAAGAGCAGATGGCGTGCGGGCAGCGCATCGATCATCGCTTCCATCAGTTCGTATTGTTCAAGCTCGCCTACGTTTTCTGTTTCGCGCACGCCAAAATACGAGGCGTTTTCTTGTATCACTTGATTGCAGAAACTGTGAAAGGTGTGGATCTGTACTTTGTGCGCTTCATGCCCAATAAACGTCAACAAACGTTGGCGCATGGCGATCGCTCCGGCATTGGTAAAGGTAAGGCAGAGCAGGTTGCCGGGGTCGATATCTGGTTGTTCGTTTAAAATCTCGGCAATACGCAGGGCGAGCACCTGGGTTTTTCCGGTTCCCGGGCCGGCGATAACGAGTACCGGACCTTCGATCGCTTCTACCGCTTCTTGCTGCTCTGGGTTTAAGCTCACTTTTGCTTGCCGATAAGAGTCGAGGTAGTCGTGATTGCTGTGGGTAGTCATGATTTCTTCAGGTGAGATTTTTGGTTGTGACCAGGGGAGGGGTGCTCCGCGCCACGCTGTCTAATAGTGTTAATTCGCAAGGACAACATCGGTCAGATCTTACTCACCAAATCTTTCAGCACCGCAACCGGATCACTCGCTTTGGTCACACCACTTGCGAGCAGAACACCCACGGCGCCAAGTTCTAACGCGATGCGCACATCTTCGCCATTCTTTACCCCGGCGCCGACAAGCACTTCAGAATGCTTGATTTTGATTACCGAATCGCTGATCAGTTCTGGCTGTGCGGTCGAAACCGAAATATCGCCACCGATGAGCTCTGGCGGTTCTACCGCAATAAATTCCGGAGTACAAAGTGCGTCGATTTTTTCGCCTTCCGCCGCATTTTCTGCGCAAACACAAACCGTAAGGCCGATCTGTTGTGCGCGATTAACCGTTTGTACTAGCATCTCATAATCCGCAAAGCGATGTTCACTGTGGTTCAAAATCACTCCACTCGCGCCAGCTTCTTTTAAGGCCTCCGGTAATATCCATCCGGTGTGCGAGCCATATTCCACCGCGTCGCAGTGTTGCGCAAATACGGGAATATCTACCGCCTTTATAATCATGTGGATATCCATCGGTTGCACGGCAACGGCGAACGACTTCTTGGTTTCTTGCGCGACCTGTTCGTGTGCTTGTGCGAGTTTCAGAGCCTTTGCTCCGGTGGCGGATTGGTAGGTTTTAAAGTTGGTGAGGATAAGCGGAGTGTTGATGGCCATTTTGCTAAAAGAATTCGGTTGCGATTGTAGCGGAACTTGTTAAGAGAGTATACCGAATGGGAAATTATAAATTCGCACTTCCCCAGAAAACGCCTTTCGATGTTACCAACCTTCACACTTCGTTGGGCAGGTATTTCGGAATGACTCTACCTTGCTGTTTATTCTTTCTTCTGCGATACTTATATGTGTATGGCAGCCACCAAATCTACAGTGGGCAAACGTGAGAATATTTTCCTCTTAACTGGAGAGAATGATTTTGAGTTGAAAGCGTTTGCGCGCAATTGGGAAAAATCATCCTTAGAAAAATATGGTGAATTTAATGTTGTCCGGTTTGATTTTTTAGAGCGTGAGCCGTTTGAGATCATCGGCGAGATCCAGGCTCCGCCGTTTTTTGGCGATGGCAAACGCATCTTCTTTATCGACAATTTTCCGCCACCTCCGCCTAGTCGTCCATTCAATGACAAGAAAAAAGCGGGCATGGTGGCGCTTGCCGAAGAGCTTGCTCAGATTCCTGATGAGTCGGTCGTTATCCTTGTCGTGCCGAACCCTGACAAACGCACCGCTGCTTACAAAACGGTCAGTAAAATCGTCGGTCAAGTACAAGAGTTTCCCGCTTGGCATCGTGACTTTTCGGGTTCGCTTTCGCGCGAAGGCGTGCAAGAGGCGACCGAATGGATTTTGCGAAAAGTTGCAGAGAAGGAGGGAAAGATCCTCCCGGCAGCAGCCCGCTTTTTGTTAGAATATTGCGGCGCTGATCCGTGGAAATTAAACACTGAAATCGAAAAACTTATTCTCTATTGCAGCGAAATCGACAAACCCATCGCCGAAGCAGAGATTAAAAAAATCTGCGTACCAAGTGATGAAATGGCAAATTTTGCCTTTAGTAATGCGATGCAAACGGCGAATCCGCGCGTGGTTTTTGAGGTATTCGACAAGCTGATGGAAAGCGGCGAAGCGCCACAGGCGATTTTTGCGCGCGATCTGGTGGCTACGGTACGCCAACTCATCCAAGTACGCATGGTGCTCGACGAAGGCGGCGATGCCAAAAGTGCCGGCGTACATCCTTTTGTTTTTTCGAAACTCTCGGGAACGGCGCGCAAATTTCAATTATCCCACTTACTTACACTCCATAAGCAGTTGCTCGAGCTTGATATCGATTCTAAAACCGGGCGCTTGCCGATTAGCCCCGATCAGACCGATCTCTTCCGCTTGCGGGTCGAACGCGCGCTGATCGACCTTTTTCAACTGAATTCTTCGGTTTCGTAGCCTGGGTTACAAGAATGCCTTGCGTGACACTGAACGAACGTTCAGTATATAAGTCGTGTGATTTTTCTTTCTTTTTCTTTCCTTATGAAAGCAAAGACCTTCATGGCAGCCGCATTCGGTTTTGCCATTATCGGCTCGGCCCATGCCATGTCGATGTCCGGTTTCGTCGATGTCGACGCAAATACGGAATTTCAGACCGCTATCGAATATATCCAAGACAAGGGTCTGGTTCAGGGATATGCAGATGGCTCGTATCGTCCGGAGTCAACGATTAATCGTTATGACTTCACAAAAATCATCGTCGGTGCTCGCTATAGCGAAGCAGAAATCATGGACTGCGACGTAAACGCGTACAGTTTTCCTGATGTTCCAACCGACCAATGGTTTAGCCCTTATGTATGTACTGCGAAGAAAAACGGCATTGTGAATGGCTATGCTGATGGCACTTTTGGCGGACAAAACAATGTGTCGCACCCCGAGGCATTAAAAATCGTACTCGAGACATTCGCGATTCCAACTACTGAAGAAGCTGGTGATACCTGGTATGACCCATACCTGCGTGCCGCTGCCGAGAACGACATCAACACCGCACTGCCTGCTGATGTAAACTACGTGATCACGCGTGGCGACATGGCGGAACTCGTTGTGAATTCCGAAGCATCTTCTCCGTTCACCATCCCCAGCCGTATGGCAGATGACTCCATGGACGAAGACGATAGCATGATAGACGCAGGTGACGATATGTCGGGTTCGGAAGAGACGCGCAATATCGTGCAACTTGCTTCCGAAACCGATGATCTAAGTACCCTTGCCACTGCCGTTGCCGCCGGTGGCTTGGTCGGTACGCTTACGGCGAATGGTCCGTTTACCGTCTTCGCCCCGACGAACACCGCTTTTGACGCGCTGCCCGAGGGCACGCTCGAAACGCTGCTTGAAGAAGAGAATCAGCTCGAACTGCAGAACATCCTCAAATTCCATGTGGTTTCCGGTGCCTACATGGCCGGTGACCTGAGCGACGGTATGCAGGTTCCTACCGCGAACGGTGATACGCTCACTATCAGCATCGTTGGTGAAACGGTAATGGTGGGCAGTGCCACTGTCGTCTCTGCCGATATTCCGGCGAGCAACGGTGTGGTCCACGTCATTGATACCGTGTTGCTGCCAGGTGAAGATGAGGAAATGGCGATGGAAGACGATCCTTTCATGTATGAGGCCTATTCCGAAGCGGCCTTTGCCGCCGCGCAGAGCGAAGGGAAAAGCTCTGCCATCTTCTTCCACGCCGATTGGTGTCCGACTTGTGCCGCCATGGAATCTACTATCAACGAAAACATGGACAATTTGCCCGATGGTAGCGTCATGCTGAAGGCAGACTTCGATACAGAGAAGGACCTCCTTCAGGAATACGGAGTCACGATGCAAAGTACTGTGATCTTCTTCGATTCAGCTGGTATGGAAACCGCACGTGCGATGGACCCGTCGGTCGATGAGATGATTGATAATCTCCAGCCTGCTGATGAGGAAGATAATGTGGTTATGGAGGCAGATACCGAGCAGTTCGCCTATGTTGACTACTCACCTTCCGCTTTTACTGCTGCACAGGCTGATGGAAAGAATTCCGCCATCTTCTTCCACGCCGATTGGTGTCCGACTTGTGCCGCCATGGAATCTACTATCAACGAAAACATGGACAATTTGCCCGATGGTAGCGTCATCCTGAAGGCCGACTATGATACGGAAACGGACCTCCGTCAGGCTTACGGAGTCACGACGCAAAGTACTGTGATCTTCTTCGATTCAGCCGGTATGGAAACCGCACGTGCGATGGACCCGTCGGTCGATGATATGGTCACCTATTTGCAGTAACAAGCAATAGTTTACCAAGAACTAGAAGCCAGTTTAAAAAAACGATCCCGAGTGCGCTTGGGATCGTTTTTTGGTAGCAATAGTATTCGGCACCTGAGCTTTGGCATTAAGCAAGTGTGAACTTGACAAATAGGCGTTTTGTTTTTATTTGACGAAATACCAGTCGTAGTAAAAAGTAGTGGCGATTTAAAAAATATGCAGAGAGCTTATCTGATCTGGGCGTTGGTTCTTGTGACCACAATCGTTTTGCCGGGGTGTGCCTCGCAGGAAAAACTCGTTATTGCGCGGTCTGGCGATAACGTTTACACCGTTGACGCACTGCTCGAAGACCCCTTTTATGACCAGACTATATCCGTTGCCGGAGTGGTTGAGAGTAGCGACCAGGGTACTTCTGAGCGCTTCTACTTGCACGCCGATGGAAAACGACTTCGTGTGATTGGTAAAAATCTACACAAGTCATTTTCCGAAAATATCGATGAATATTATATCCACGCAGGAGACAAGGTCTTGCTGATCGGCACATTGCAAAACACGTTGTTTTTTACGCCACCTGCGTTTTACCTGCGCGATATTCGCGTAATCGAACGTGCTGCTTCGGTACAAAACGAGCCTGTTTCGCCATCGTAAACAAGTCGCCAGATAAAAGTTGTAAGTAATTAAGAACCCCTGGAATTGCGGGGTGTGTTTTTCTTTGCAGATAGAAATTCTTTTAAATGTTCTTACTCGAGACTCTAAGACTTACCGCTTGAATTGCTCTTGAATCAAAAGTCAAAAGTGCGGATAATGATTTGGAATGAGTTTAACTCCGCAATCTCGACTATGCCCCAAAAAATCCTTCTGCTCGGCTCCGGTGCTCTCAAAATCGGCCAGGCAGGGGAGTTTGACTATTCCGGATCGCAGGCGATCAAAGCTTGCAAAGAAGCCGGAGCCGAAGTAATTCTCATAAACCCCAATATCGCTACCAATCAGACCTCACGCGGAGTCGCCGACAAGGTCTATTTTTTACCTGTCACCTTAGAATTCGTTTCTGGAGTGATTGAAAAAGAGCGGCCCGACGCGATTATGCTCGCATGGGGTGGGCAGACGGCACTTAACACCGGAATCGAACTGAAGAATTCTGGCATTCTTGAAAAATACAATATTGAAGTACTTGGTACGCCGGTCGAAGCGATTGAGATGACGGAAGACCGCGAGCTGTTTAATCGCGCGCTCGATCAGGTCGATGTGAAGTACGCCAGGTCGATGGCATGTACGACAAAAGAAGAAGCTCGTGTCGCGATAAAAAAAATCGGCTACCCGGTCATCATCCGCGCGGCGTTTACTCTAGGCGGAGGTGGATCGGGTTTTGCGACAAACGATGATGAATTTGAAGCGCTGATCGACAAGGTCTTCTCGTTCTCACCACAGATTCTTGTTGAAGAAAGCCTTAAGGGTTGGAAAGAAATCGAATACGAAGTGGTGCGCGACGCCAAGGGGAATAAGATCACAGTCTGTAATATGGAGAATTTTGACCCACTCGGTATTCATACAGGTGAATCCATCGTCATTGCACCGAGTCAAACACTTAACGATCACGAATACCAGAAATTGCGCAGTATTGCCCTCAAAGTCATCGAGCATCTTGGCATTGTCGGAGAATGTAATATTCAATATGCGCTTGATCCGCTTTCTGACGACTACCGCGTTATCGAAGTGAATGCCCGTCTTTCTCGTAGCTCTGCATTGGCGAGTAAGGCGACCGGCTATCCTCTTGCTTTTGTGGCGGCGCAGATCGCTCTTGGGAAAACCTTGCCCGAAATCAAAAACGCTGTTACCGGAACAACAAGCGCGATGTTTGAGCCGGCGCTTGATTATGTGGCACTCAAGATTCCGCGTTGGGATCTAAACAAATTCCGCAAGGTCACCGAACAGATCGGAAGTGAAATGAAATCAGTCGGCGAAGTGATGGCGCTAGGACGCACCTTTGAAGAAGCAGCACAAAAGGGCCTTCGCATGTTACAGATCGGTGCTCATGGCTTATCTGTCCATCCTTTTCGTTTTAATGGCGAACTCAGCGAAACGATGCAAAAGCCGACACCACGGCGCATTTTTGCAGTTTATGAAGCACTGAAGCAGGGGATGACTATTGATGAGATCAACAAGCTTACCGGTATTGACTGTTGGTTTTTAGGAAAGTTAGTCAACATTTTGGAGACAGAGAAAAAGCTTTTGACTACTGCTCCACAAGTATCGAACAAAAATAGTGTTCAAAAAGATGATTCCCTGCATCAAGTGATTTTAGAAGCAAAGCAAAACGGCTTTTCGGATGCGGCAATTGAAAAAATCTGGAATGGAGTCTTTACAGAAAATGAAATCCGCACGTTGCGGCATGACCTGAGCATCCGCCCAGTAGTAAAAAAAATCGATACTTTGGCGGCAGAATTTCCGGCAGAAACGAATTACATGTTCTGGACATATCATGGTACCCGAAACGATCTAGATGCCACTAAGATTGCATCTCATAAAGAACGAGCATTTGTTTTGGGGGGAGGTCCATATTCTATCGGCAGCTCCGTAGAATTCGACTGGTGTTGTGTAAACGCGGTCAGCACTTTGCGCGAGAAAGGATACGAGACCATCATGCTGAACAGTAATCCCGAAACGGTCTCTACCGATTATGAGACCTGTGATTACCTCTTTTTTGATGAGCTCTCGCTTGAGCGGACGCTCGATGTGATCGACTTGATGCAGCCGACCGGAAGCGTGATCTATGCCGGTGGGCAGATTCCAAACAATCTCGCGCCGAAGCTAGGTGAACTCGACATTCCACTCTTTGGTACTTTGGCGGAAAACATCGATCGTGCAGAAGACCGGCACAAATTTTCGACGCTTTGCGATGAACTCGACATCGATCAGCCGCGCTGGCAAGAATTTGCTACCGTTGCTGAGGCCGAAACTTTTGCCGAAAAGGTCGGGTATCCGGTTCTTGTGCGCCCATCGAAAGTACTTTCTGGGGCGGCGATGGCGGTGGCCCGTGATGTGGGTGAATTAGAAGAGTTTCTCGGTAAGGCTGCCAAGGTCGATTCTGATGCGCCCGTGGTAGTTTCTAAGTTTGAAGTGGGGGCGCGTGAGATCGAAATCGATGCCGTGGCATATAAAGGCGAGATCATCCTGCACGCGATTTCTGAGCATGTCGAAAACGCTGGTGTGCATTCGGGCGATGCGACGATCGTCTTTCCGCCTCAGCGCACATATCTTGAAACCATTCGCCGCATCAAGTTGATCGCCCGTAAATTGGCGAACGCGCTCCAGATCACCGGCCCCTTCAACATGCAGTTTCTTGCGAAAGAAAACGCCGTCAAAGTCATCGAGCTAAATCTGCGTGCGAGCCGCAGTTTTCCGTTTGTCTCAAAGATCAGCGGGATTAACTTTATCGAGGTAGCGACAAAAGCCGCGCTTGATGATGTGGAACCACTCGAAGTGCGTAAGCAAAAGTATCGCACACTCGAGCTCGATCATGTCGGCGTCAAATGCCCGCAATTCTCATTCTCGCGCTTGTCTGGTGCCGATCCGGTCTTATCTGTTGAAATGGTAAGCACCGGCGAAGTCGGCTGCTTTGGTAAATCTTTCCCTGAGGCATTTTTAAAAGCGATGATCTCGGTCGGGTTTTCGATTCCGAAAAAAGGCGTACTGTTTTCTATTGGTGATATCAAATCGAAACTCGCTCTGGTCGAAGCGGCGCAATTTTTTGAAAAGATGAGGCTTACGGTTTACGCTACTCCGGGCACAGCCGACTTTTTTGAAGATAATAGTATTAGCTGTCAAAAACTTGCGAAACTCTCTTTTGATAAAGATTCACAGATATTGCAAAAGATCCGTGACCGCGAGATCGACATGGTCATCAATATTCCTAAGAACTTTGCTCACGAAGAGATCACCGACGGCTATCGCATTCGCCGCGCTGCCATCGACAACAATGTCGCGCTCGTAACCAATGCGCAGGTCGCGAAAGCGATCACGCAATCGCTCGAAGTATTCCCGACGGTCGAATCATTGCCAGTTGTTGCCGAGAGTGAGTACTTCTAGACTATCACTCCTACTGCGTGTCACCCCTGTTGCGGGGGGCAGCGGGCTCAAAAGGGCAACCTTTCATCTTCGAATTCTCGATAAATATCAGACCCCCTGCTTCTCCCCGAAATCACACCTTTGGTCGGGGTGACGCAAAAAATATCTACCTTCTGAGCCTCCCGTGCCCCAACTAACTCAGGGCAGGTCGGGGGAGGGAATCGCCCATTCCCATAATCCCATTTTTTTGCTATTATAAAGGGATTTCTTACTCTATGGAGAACCTGGGCACTCTTCTTGTCTCGCTTGCTACCGCACCGGTCTTGCCGGCCTGATTGGTTTAGAACGCGAATCTCGCCTGCAAAACAAGCTGCTCGTTGAAAGCCCGTTGGGCGGCGTGCGTACATTTGCCATGATGGGTGCACTCGGTTTTTTAGCGACATATCTCGCAACAGTGCATCAACTGCTGTGGATACTGCCGACAATCTTTGTGGTGGCAATGCTCTTCCCGCTGATCTCACACGCTTACTTTGTTTTTACGCAAAAAAAGTTTAGCGCTATTACGGCTCTCGCTCTGATCGTCAGTTTTTGCATTGGTATTCTCGTTGTTTTAGATGAACTCTTCCTTGCGATTGCGCTGAGCATCCTCTTTACCGGTATTCTTGCCTTGCGTGATGCGTTGCATCGTGTAGCCAAACGGCTCAGTACGCAAGAACTGTTTGCGATTTTGCAGTTTATCATCCTCACTGCGATCATCCTTCCCATCCTGCCAGCTCTATCTTATTTATCAATCTTCCGGTTACAATTGTTGTAGCTTTTTTTAGGAATCTATGACTGAGACGAATTACTCCGACCTCAAAGCGGTGTATATCAACACCACGCTCAAGCCGTCTCCGCAGCAATCCCACACTGAAGGGCTGATGCGCAAGTCAATGGCAATCATGCAGAAACAAGGCGTCAGGGTCGAACTTATCCGATCGGTTGATCATTATATCGCACCGGGTGTGTATCCGGATATGACCAAGCACGGATTTGAGAAAGATCACTGGCCACTTGTCCAACAAAAGGTAATGGATGCTGACATCCTCGTCATCGGAACGCCTATCTGGCTTGGTGAGAAATCCAGCGAATGCTCAAAAGTGGTCGAACGGTTATACGGCTTTTCTGGAAACCTGAACATACATGGGCAATATGCCTATTACGGAAAAACTGGAGGCTGTCTGGTTACGGGAAACGAAGATGGTGTCAAACACTGCTCGATGAGTGTTCTCTACGCCCTGCAACATCTCGGCTATAGCATTCCACCACAAGCCGATGCGGGATGGATCGGCGAAGCGGGCCCGGGCCCGTCGTACCTTGACCCAGAATCTGGTGCAGAAGCGAATGACTTTACCAATCGCAACACCACTTTTATGACTTGGAATCTACTTCATCTTGCCCGCATGCTCAAAGACAACGGTGGTATACCGGCTTATGGCAACCAGCGCAGCCAGTGGGATGCTGGTTGCAGGTATGATTTTCCAAATCCAGAGTATCGCTGATAAATAGGCCTCGTTTAACTGGTAGCCGGACTGGGTTCGCTGACACTAACTTATTCGAAAGGCGATGTTTCTGGTGATGTAGTAGCTTCATTTTCTGGCTCTTCTATTAAACCTTGATAAGCATCACTAACGGTCTGCTCAAGTTCTAAAAAAGGAATCCTGTAGCTGCTTGTAGGCTCACTTCCACATTTTGACGGGCAAGTGCGAGGCCTGCTTGGGCCACATTCTGGGGATTTTGAAAGTTCTGCTGAAATGCCTGAATGCGGACATTGAACTTGGCTACTTGTTCCGTCGTCTCTTCATCGACTTCTTCTCCAATTTGGACCAGGCGCTGCTGTACCTGCATGACATCGCCCTCCATGGCATTGTATTGTTCCAGCAGATTGGTGGCTAAGGGCATTAATTCGTCTTCTTGCCCTCCTGAGGTCGAAGACGAATCAGTCCCTGGAGATGCTTCGACAGTAATTTCCGGTATTGAGGTCGTTTGTTCTTCATCCCTCTGTGACATCTGGCATGCAGACAATATAAACGCCAGTAGAACAGCGGCAATCATTACAAAGCTAATTCTATATCTGAGGATGAGAGAATTCATAAAATCTCAAAAAAGTGAAGCCCCCGATCTTTTAGGTCGGGGCTTCCCTTGCTTCCACACCACAAACTAAAGTTCGACATCCTCATTGTCTCCGAGTACATCTTGTCTTCCCTGATAGTCGACATACTCTTTTATGGTCTCGTGATTTACTTCTCCGACAGTGGTCAGGAAATATCCTACTGCCCAAAGGCATGGTTTCCAATAGTATTTTTTGAGATAGTCTTTGTATTCTTTACAGATGACACTTGATGCTGGTCTTGTTGCACAAATAAACATTAATGGCACCTTCCCCCTTTCCCCGCCCTT
>CAZLFD010000036.1:0-15492 GCA_964558715.1 uncultured Candidatus Peribacteria bacterium
ATCTATTTCAACCAGAAGTTGGCTTACAGTGTCATATTCTCAATAATAATGGAAACGCTTTAATAGCTCTTGGTAGAAATGAAGAAGCGGTTGAAGCCTATCAGCAAGCAATTAGTGTTCATCCGAAATATGCTGATCCTTACAATGGACTTGGAATCGTATTAAGAGCTCTTGGTAGAAATGAAGAAGCGGTTGAAGCCTGTCAGCAAGCAGTAAATGTTGATCCGAAACATGCCTATGCTTACAACGGACTTGGAAACGCTTTAATAGCTCTTGGTAGAAATGAAGAAGCGATTGAAGCCTATCAGCAAGCAATTAGTGTTCATCCGAAATATGCCTATGCTTACAACGGACTTGGAAACGCTTTAAGAGCTCTTGGTAGAAATGAAGAAGCGATTGAAGCCTATCAGCAATTTATACAACTATGTAACGGAGATGAATATTGGATAAATAGAGCAAAAGGAATTATTGCAGATCTACAAAAACTACAAAAATAAGAATAAGGAGTTTTGGGCTTTGGGAATTCACCCCTTAATCTCCGCTCTAAAGCCAAATTAAAAGTCATTTTAGAAGTAAAGAATTCTGAGGGGGCAATTTTAAAGAACACGTTCGTGTGACACCCGCTACAGGGCGAGATTCCATTCACATTAAAAATTCTGTATCATACACATCGTTAATCGCTTCCTCTTTCAACACACAGTGACTTTCCTCTCTCAACTCGACTGGCGCTTTGCCGCGAAAGATTTTGACACCAGCAAACCGGTACACGAGCAAGATATCGCCAAGATCCTTCACGCGGTGCATCTGGCTCCTACCTCCTTCGGGCTTCAGCCCTTCCATGTCGTCACCGTCAGCGACCCAGATCTCAAAAAAAATATCCGTAAGCATGCGTGGGATCAGCCCCAGATTGAAAATGCATCGCATGTGCTTGTGTTTTGTACCCGCACCGATACTGACGTGAAGCGTATCGAGCAACTGATCGGAATCATGAGCGGCGGCAGTCTGGAAGCGAGAGAGAAACTTGCCCCCTACGAAGGCATTATGCATACCTCATTGGGCACCAGAACTCCTGAAGAATTAAAAGCCTGGGGCGACCGCCAGACGTACATCGCACTTGGCTTCGCCATGGCGGCGTGCGCCGAACTCGCCATCGACAGTTGCCCCATCGAAGGCTTTTTGCCAGAAGAAGTCGATAAGATTCTAAAGCTCTCGCCGCACATAAGATCTACCGTAATGCTGCCTGTTGGCTACCGCACGGCAGACCCAACGCAACCCAAGGTGCGCTTTCCGGCAGAAGAACTGTTTACGTTTAAAGAATAGGATACAGCGAAAAGTTATAAGTGGTAAGAAAATTTGTCACTTATCGTTTGACTGCGATCTCTCTCCTCCTAAGAAAGGGGGAGTTGGAGGGGGTTGATACTCATCATTAGAACGCACCCAGCCTCTTCTCGAGTTAAATTATCGTCGGTTCGTATTCAGCCAATCCTGAAATTCATCGTCTTTCTCATCGAAAACCTGTCGCACCAGCTTATCGAGATCGTCAAAGCAATCTTCGCGGCGATTGTCGTTGTTGATCTCATAACACGTGCGTAACTCTTCATCGAGATTGAAGTTTGCCATCAGCTCTGCGCGCTGCTCTTCTTTGCGTTCCCGCTCATCATAATACACATCTTGCAAGCACTCGTTGCGCTCGTTGCGGTCGGATATTTTTTTGCATTTGATTCTCGCCAACGTGGGTGAGTAGAGAGCAGCGGATTCTTTCTTGCCTGTCTTGCGTTGCGTGAGTGAAGTTGCGTTCGCCTCTTTTTGTTTGCTGAGCCGCTCTTGGTGGAATTCGGCATAACAGACAATGCGGTCACGATGGTTATTGAGATTTTCACATTTTTTGATGGTAAGCGGCGCTTTTTGCAGACCACGTTGGCGCTTGAGTTCTTTCTGACGCTGCTCTTCTGCTGCCTTCGCTTTCGCCTCTTCTTTTTTTTGTTTTTCTGCTGCCTCTTTACGCAGTTTTTGAAAGCACAGATCACGCTTTTTGGGGTCGTAGATGCGTAGGCACTGCCCCAAACGCCAGTCGATCCGTTCATCTTCAACATCCAAAATATCAGTCTTCTCCCCGACCGAGATTTCCTTTTTTCTGGCGTTCTTGATTTCGGCTTCTTTTTTGCGGATCAGTGCATGGCAAAGCGCGCGCGCTTCGGTATCAGTTATTTTGCGGCACTTCATCTCTTCGAGTGTCGGTGAAAAGATCGGCGCACCAAAGGCGGCTCCAGTAAGCAGGAAGCATGAGAGAATAAAGGCTATGCCGATTTTTAAGGTTTGTTTCCTATCGATCACTGTTTCTTGAAAAAATCGCAAACCCCATCACTCCTCAGATACCAGAGAAGCTATGCAAGTGTCTGCACGAATTCGAGCACTTCTTGGACATGCCCCGGAACTTTGACCTTACGCCATTCACGCACGATCTCACCATTGTGAATGACAAAGGTGGAGCGCTCGACGCCCATCATTTTTTTGCCGTACATGCTTTTTTCTTTCCAGGTTCCCAATGCTTCGAGGAAAGTCTTTTCTGGGTCAGAAAGGAGTATGAATGGGAGTGATTCTTTCTCACAAAACTTCTGGTGTGAGGCAATGGAGTCTTTAGAAAGCCCGATAACACGCGCACCCAGTTTTTCGAACGCAGGCATCTGGTCACGAAAATCTTGCGATTCAGTGGTACAACCGGGTGTCATATCTTTGGGATACGCATACAGCACAGTGATTCCCGCGGCAATATCGGCATCGGTATATACCTTGCCGTCGTTCGCGGCCAAAGAGAAAGCAGGGAGCTTCATGTGAGATTTAGAAAAATCCGACAAATGCCGTCGCCAGAATCGACATCGCAGCCATAATGGCGATAACTGAAACAATGACCTTTTTAGATTTTGAGTGTGGCATGAGTGCTTAAAAAATCAATCAGTACGGCACTATCTAAGCATATTACAGCATATTTTCAAAGGCAGATTTAGGGAAGCACCGTAATCGTTTTGGTGGTTTTCTCAAAAGTGTTGTCACTGCCAAATACTTTGAGTTCAACCTCGTATTCGCCAGCTTCAGAAAAAGTATGTGTGACTTCACGGTCAAAACTCACGCGCCCATCGGCAAAATCCCACTCGACTCGCTCAACATCACCGCGGCTACAAGCCGAACTAAACGAGATGGGTTTTGGGCTACTGGCATTCACCTGGGAGCGTGAAGAAGTAAAACAGGCACTGAGTGTTGGCGGATTACAGACGATCTTCTGTTTCGCCGTTACCGCATTGCCTTTGCTCGGAAAGGCCGTAAACGTCACGTTGAATTCGCCGGTTTGCTGGTATTGATAATTGACGCTTGCATTAGCATTACGGATTTCAGTGCGATCGCTATCGCCAAAATTCCAGGTGTACGAGCGTATATCGCACCCACTCTCGGGACAACCCCTCACAGAACCCAAAAGTGAGACTTCGCATTCTGGCCAGAAGACATTGGTCGTATCGGTCTTGATATCAGCGAGGAGCTGCTTTTCGAGGACTTTGACGATAACCTTAGCACTAGCGGTGTTCCCGTTACTGTCGGTAAGTGAAAGAGTTACCGGATACGAGCCTGGCTGGGTAAATTCATGAGTTATTCGGCTACTACTTTTATCAGTTTCTCCATCACCATCGACATCCCAATCATAATTTACGATGTCATTATTTGCGTCAGTCGAAGCTGCTGCATCGAATTCGACCATTAGCGGCCAAATGCCCGAAATAACTCCTTCTGCAGCAGCCGGGTCAGATTCGATAATCGCTTCTGGCACGGCATCGATAAAGACATTTATGACCATATAGTCTTCAGCAGTCTGGCCATTTTCATCGGTAATGACGAGGCGGATCGAATTGGAACCTGCTTCGTCAAAGGTAAAAGCAGTATTTTCCCCGAGCACTGGCTTTTCGCTATCGGGTAAAAACCACTCGTACTTTTCAATCGAACTTTTGATAGCACGAGATTTTGTGGCTGAAAAAGCGATCTCTGTCCCGACTTCCACAGCAAGCTCATCGGCGTCTGCCGCAGTAGGCGCCGGAACAGTGGTGATTTCTGCCACAAGAACGCCGACCTCTTGTTCGGTAGTATTGATGACAATAGAGTAATTCTCGACACCGGTGTCTTTCACCAGGGCTACCGTAACCTTATGAGAACCGATATCTTTGAAAACGTACTCGGTTTGTGGCTGTTTGGTAATATTATCCGGACTGAAATCGCCATTGAAATCCCATTCGTATGTTTTTACAATCTCCGGCAATTCGATCTGTGAAGCATCAAAGCGCACGGTAAGTGGAACCGGCCCAGTGGTTTTATTCGCTTTAAGCCCGCCGCCAGAAATGGTAAAATTGAATGATTTTGTAATCTCTTCTGTTTTTCTATTGGCACTCTTCAGTGTTATTTGAACACGTACAGAGTGCTGACCAGCGCGGCGAAATCGCTGTCGTACCACGAGCGGGTTTGAGAAATCATCACTGTAAGTGCCAGTACCCAGATCCCACGCAATCGCATCTACTACTCGCTCATGCTGCTCGTAATATTGGATGATATCTTCCGCCGAAAACTGCAGATCAATCGGAGCATTAAACGTACTTTCAATTGACTCGGGGAGGGGTGCAAAGAATTTTTCGTTCTGGTAGATCAGAAAAATATCATCATTTGCCTGGCTTGCCACAGCCTGCAGCGAGACCACATAGTTATACATGCCAAACCACACGAGCACAGTGACAAACTGCAAGCCCATCGAGACAAAAGCGAAAAGCAAAGCAGCAGTCCGCTTTTGCCCACTCTGGTGAGAGAAACCAAGAAACAGTCCGATGGTGATAGAAATGAGAAGTGCAACCGAGAAAAAGCCAAACGAAACGTTCACCAGTTTTATGAGAAAACTTCTCACCGTATCTTCGTTTTGTCCGAAAAATTGTAAAACTGGGTTAATACTCCCCTGTTGATTAACAGAAAGCGAAAGGATTAAAAGCGCAACGACAAAGAGAAAGAGAAGGAATGTCGTCGTGAAAAGGGCAATTGCAGAAATCTGGCTTTTTTTCTTTGGCGGAGTACCTGCGCTACCGCTTCCGGCAGGGAGTATTGAATTTAGCTGTACTATGCCGTTTTGCTCCTCTTCCAGTTTTTGCTGGAATAGGCTTTTGCCTTCGTCACCTTCTGGCAGCATTACAAACGGAAATAATTCATTGTAGTATACCGTTTTTTGCCCAAAAATGGAAGTGGGATTGTCATTCCGGCTTGACTGGAATCGGGCGGTCGTTTGCAAGTAATGAAGAGCAGGTTCGACTATCGGTGGAATCCCTTGGAGAGGGCTCCGACGTACTCTATAGGTACATCCAAAAACGGCGGAGCTTTTTTAGTTGAACTCCGCCGAATCATAGATCTAAAAATGCAGCTTACGCCGCTGGCGCCTCGAAACCGCCAGTTTCAAAATCTTCAAGTGGCTCCGGTTCGAACATCTGTTGCATTTCGAGCATGGCCGCTAAACCCTTTAGAAATTTCGTGAAGTCGACGACCGAGGTGACTGCCGGAAACGAAACACGCCCCGGTCTATCAGCAACCATCACACTCCCTTGCATGGTAAAACCAATGGGAACAGTATCGGTAACGACGTATTCCCAGGTCTCGCCATCAAATTCGGTGACCTCGTGTTCGGTTTGAACATTCAGTGTCGCTCCGATCAGTGTGATTGTGCGCGGTGAAGTGTTAAAGCGCAGTGCGAAGTCGACGGTCGCCAAAACTTCTGGCCATGCTTCACGCACCCGAGCATTCATAGCTTCAAGCTCTGCTGCGATTTCTGCCACATCATCATCTGACATTCCTAATACCTCAAACAGTTCGGCAAACTTTTGCAAGCGGATTTTACCTGCATCTTCGGTAAGGGTCATGATGTACTGTCTGCTCGATTTGGTGATATCAAAGAGTCCGGTATTGAGGCTGATGCGCAAAACATCGGTCGCGAATGTGCCGTAGTCGTCGTACGCGGCAAGCGAGGCTTCGATCTGCGTGCGCAGTTCTGCCACAAGTGGGTTATCACCGGTTATGCTGGCGAGCGCTTCTTCGAAATCGATGGTGACATATTTATCGCTAAAGAATTTTGCGAGCTCGAACCAGCCTTCGGCGATCGACTTGATGTTTACATCTGAGCTGTCTTGCGTGACTTCGAGATTCAGATCACGGATGCGGCCCCAGAAGTATTTGTCTTCAAAACTGTAGTAGGTGTCAGAGCCGAGCGTCAACACGCCGCTTATCGCCGGGAACGGACTGGGCAGAAACGAGGTAAGAAGCGAGGCATCGAAATCGAGCGTAAGGTCGGAATGTGATTCCCAATCGTTATTTTTGTTGATGTGCTGAACGACTTGTGTAAAGGTCAAAACCGTTTCTTCATCTACGATTGCCGTAGCCGTGGTCGAACCTTTGGCAGCAAAATCGCTCGAGAAAGTCGTTTCGAATGCCGTTAGTAGTTCAGAGCGGTCATCGGCTAAAGCGCTTGCAGGAGCAGCGGTAACTGCCAGTATTAGCGAAGCCAGGAGTACGTTTTTCATGTAATTATAAAAATACGCTGCGCAATCTACACGAATAGATGCGATAAGTCTATTCCAACATCAGTGTTGACCCTCTGGTACTTCAGGCTTGCAGCCTGAAGGTGACATGATTTCGGAAATAATTTGATGATTCCGACGATGAAATAGCGGAGCGCTCTTGTTACGATTCCAAAAACACCTCTTTTGAAGGTACAACCCTGAAAAATGCAAGGAAGGGAGGGCATCTCTGTAGGGGCGACTCTTGTGGTCGGCCCAAGATTACAGGCACCCATAAAGGGCACCCTTACAAAGGCTTAACGCAGTACGCAGCGTTCTACTGTTTCACCCCGTCCATAAATAGGTAATCCGGAATAACAGAGGAGAAAACAATCGCGAAGTCGCTGTGCGAATTTATGTCTCTACCAAAAAGCCAGAAGTCTGCGCTTCGACCATTTCGGCAAAAATGCCTTTTTTGTGTACAAGTTCGCTATAACTGCCGCGTTCGATGATCTTGCCATGCTCTAAAACGAGAATGGTATCAGCTTTGCGGATCGTGCTGAGGCGATGTGCGATGATGAAAGTGGTGCGACCTTTCATCAAGATCTCGAATGCATCTTGCAGCTTTTTTTCTGTCACCGCATCGAGCGCACTCGTGGCTTCGTCGAGCACAAGAATCGGCGGATTTTTGAGGATGACCCGCGCAATGGCAATGCGCTGGCGCTCGCCGCCCGAGAGTTTGACACCGCGCTCGCCCACCAAAGTATTGAGGCCATCCGGCAAACGTTCGATAAATTCCCAGGCGCGAGCCTGCTTGGCCGCTTCAATCACCTCCGTTTCGGTTGCATCTGGCCGACCGACACGTATGTTTTCGAGAATGGTATCGTGAAACAGCAAGTTCTCTTGAAACACCATCCCGATATTCTGCCTGAGCGAATCTTGCGTGACTTCGCGGATATCAGTGCTGTCGATACGGATGGCGCCGTCACTCACATCGAAAAAACGCGAGATAAGATTAGCAATGGTCGATTTACCGGCGCCGGTCTGCCCCACTAGCGCGATAACTTTGCCTGGTTCGGCAAGAAACGAAATGTGCTTCAGTGCGTGTTTTTTACCATCATGCGTAAAACTGACATCCGCGAATTCTACAGAACCCTTTACACGCGGCATAGTTTTTGCCTCCGGTTTATCTGTGACCTCCACCGGTGTATCCATCACCTCAAAATATTCTTTCATCCCAGGAAAACGCCAGAAGACGTCGATCGACTGCCACAAAAGCGATTCGAGTGAATTGAGGAATAAAGCAGCAAAGCCGACAAACATCACGATTTCGCCTACACTGGCAAGATTGAGAAAATGCAAGTAGCTGCCCACAAAAAAGATAGAAATGAAGATAAGGGTACTGGCGATACGAGCGAGAACTGTAAGCACAGCCCACCAGTTGAGCAGCGGCATCTGGCGTGAGAGAGTCTCGTGCATCAAGCTGCCAAAGCGCTCCATTTCGTGGCTAATACGGGTAAAACTTTTTACGATCGCTACATTGCCGAGCGCATCGCCCACTTGCCCGCTCTGCTTCGTGTAAAGGTCTTCGATTTTCATCTGCCGCATATTGGCATAGATCATCACCGGAATGGCGATGAGCATGAACAACACCACAAAACCGATCATCACCAGGCCTAGTCGCCAGTTGAGCCAAAGCACAAAAGGCAGTAAGAAGATAATGGTAAGAAAATCCTGGAAGATCATTCGGTAAAAACCAAGTATTGTCCAAAACAACGCTTCGGTGCCGCGCGTGAAATTTTTGAGGGTCTTCCCGGAATGCATATCGCCATGAAAGCGCAGTGACAACGCGAGTACATGCTCGAAATAGCGTTTGCGCAACAGTTGATAACTTTGATGCGCCAAGCGGTCAGCATAAAGCGAGACCATTCCGCGTACCGTGAGGAGCATGATTCCGACTGCCGTCCACAAGCCGAGAACCTGTGCGAGGGGCGCAAATGAACGCTCACCCTCCGATTCGAAACTCACGAGCACGTCGATGATCTCACGGAAAAAGACTGGTTCTAGTAATGAGAGGAGCACGAACATTGCATTCCCCGCAAGCAGCCACAGGGCTGTACGTTTATTGCAGACCGACGATATAGCGCGAAAATACAAGCGCAGCATGAGGGTGCCAAAGAAAAGAGAGCGGAATTGTTCGTGATATTTGCAAAAATATCAAGCTTCATACGTAAGTAACGCGAAAAGGGCCGATTTTGTTTCGCTTCAACGTAAATCCTCTGTTTAGCGCTTATCCCGCAGTGCGGAACTGATTACCAATAGACAACTGTCAAGACACTCCCTGTTTGCTAACTACTGCTTACTCTCTTCCGCCTTCGTACTGCATACGCAATCGCACCCGAAAGCAAAAGTAGCCCGCCTGCCAAAGCAATCGGCCCGCTGCCAGCAGTATCTGGCGGCATAGCGGCATAATGTTGCCCGGCTGTGCTCGAATAATTTCCGCTGCCAGCATTACCGCCGACGTCACCACTCGCACTGCCCGAGCTGCCTCCGGCGACTCCACCCGAAACCCAAGAACCATCTGCAGTTCTCATGTTCCCTGTTGGCGCGGCACCGTGCAGGGTTTCACTCCTTATACCGGCATTACTCGATCCGCCGGAAGTATTTGCAGAGCTGCCAGATGAACCACTCGAATAAGACGGCGTGCTCGATGTTAACTTGTTATCGGCACCTTTTACGACCGAAATCTCGCGTGAAGTATTTTTGCTACACAGCACGCCGAGCGTTTCGAGCGTAAAGTAATAGCGCGTACCCACCTCTAAATCATTTGCCGGGAAGTTCATCGTCGGTACATTGGGTAGTTCAATGGATTTCGTGAGATTCCCGCTGGTCATACCCCAATGCAGCTCCAAATCAGTCACGCGTTCATCAGTGATGGTATTCCAGGTAAATTTGATTCGCCCGTCATCGAGCGGTGTCGCACGTAAGTTATCCGCCGGGTAACACATATTGGGGTCATCTGGTGCAGCGCTGTGTGTATTGGTGTCGTCTTCACCATTTGAGGAAGCACTGCCAAAAGATCTGCTACCAGATGTGCCTCCACCACCACCGCCGCCTCCACCACCAGAACGGCCAGATGAAGAGATATTAAAAGTGGTTGCGCTCGATGTCGCGGTGCCGACACAAGCCACTAATGAATGGGAGCCGGGCGAACCGACATCATTCGCATCGACAAACACTGAGATTACCCCAGTTGTACAATCATTTCCGGCAAGAGATATGGGAATGTTGGTCATCTTCGTGCCGCCATAGGTCGCCTGTACGATCTGCCCTGAACAGTTGTTTTTACGGATATTCACGACTCCGGTGGAATCAGAGACGAACTTCACCGTAGAAGCCTGTCCGGCGATCACCGGATTGGGCGTGATTCCACAAAACTGCACTTTAGCGCCGCTGGTGTGCCCCTGAGTCACATTAATTGAAAGCAGGTTCGAGCGCCCGGTCGCGCCAAAATCATCGGTGACACAGATGACCAATTTTTGATCGGCACCCATGCCGATCTGGCTGCCAGAAAATTCTCTCGTCATCGTCTTATCGGCAACCATTACCTGGCCTTGCCCCAGGGTCGAATAGCTCTCGCACGAATCTTTACGAATAGCATAAGAGCCGGTTGCGACACTTTTGAACGTCACGATGACCTTGCCATTGGTAGTGATAGAATTTTTGCTGAGCGAAGCATCGACACGCGGCCCCTCGGCCTCGGCAAAACTTACGCCAAACGAATCGGCGAGCGAAAGCACATTGGTATTATTGATATCATCTAAATATGCTCCAGAGCTAATTAACAAAGTAATAGCCGATTCGATGGGATCGAGGCGAACGATTTCGAAGGTACCGAGCAGCGCGTTACTCGAGGTGATCGGTGGATTATTAAACAACGCCAACTCGAGACGCCCATCAGAAATGCTATTGCTATTAGTTGCGACACTGGTAAACGAGCTGCCCGAAACGTCGATGCTCTCACCCTGAATCTCGATAAAATCGGAAGGATAATCAAAAACCGCCTCTACCGAGCTTACCGGCATACCACCGGTATCAAGGCGGATAGAACCGGTAGTCGACTGCCCAGGGTAGATGTCGGGGTCATCGAGTGTGATCCAGATTTTTGCGGAACCGGAAGAATCGTCAGATTCAGGTGCTGCGGATGGCGCTGGAGTAAAAGGAGGTGTAGCTGAAAAAGTTGGAGTCGGTGTCGTGCTGCTTGCAGGGCTTGGTGTGGGTGTTGATGTACCTCCTCCACCGCTGCTGACAACTATCGTATTTCCAGAAAGTGCACCGACGACATCGGTATTAGCAATATCATTCAAGAGGATATTATTAAGGCCGGAAACGAACTCGATATCCGCATCACCTTCAGGTGAATCGGCTACTGCCCGAAAAGTAATACTGGCGATAACCGCATTCTCAGCAAATGCTGTGTCTGGGTCACGCGCACGTATGATCTCGACTTCGCCCGCCTCATTATCGACTCGACCCACATACGGCATCGGAAAAGCTGTTGCAGAAAAATCGATCGCGCCCACCACTTCTAACTTGGTCGGTGGAAATTGGAGGTACACACTAGCTGTACTGATTTCTTCATCTCCCGCCAGTATCAGTTCAGAGCTATCTAGTCGTATCGTTGCGATTGTTTCGTCTCCGGGTGATAGATCACTCTCAGAAAGCGAGATCGAAAGGTCGGCATCGCCACTGGCCGCATTCGCTACCAGGAAAGAAGCAGCAAGCAGAGCAGTGCCACACAGTGGAATCAGAAATCGATATGCCGTAGCGAGCAAGAATGATTGTTTCATGAGCAGTACTATTCGATATAAAAACGTTGCAGTGGCACATCTTCGATGGCAGCCGTCTCGGTATTGCGAATATCTGGTAACAAAGCCGAAAGTTCATCGGGGATAAATTTGATGGCGGTTTCTCCGACAGGTGCACTCTGGCGCACCTGCAGGCGGAGAGAAAAAGCGATGAGGTCTTTTCCGTAGGTTTTTTGATCGACCCCGGCAGCAAAATTGATGTACCCCGTATCGGCCTGAACAATCTGGTGAAATGGCGTCATCCCCGTTCCCGGAATCAGTTCTACGACTTCAAATACTCGCGGGTCAAACAGCAGAGCTATTTGTAACGACGAAACCGGTTCATAGACCGGTGTGAAATGTACGGGGATAATCGCTGACTTTCCGGGGGCGATGGGGTGTACCGTCTGGTCTTGGGTGACAAATGAGAATGTGGTTTTTCCTGTTTGTGGCTGCAACATAAGTGACCCCACTGGTGGTTGTTGCCGCAGTGACTCGGCAAGAAACTGGGCATTGTTTTCTGGCTCTACCTCTTGTTTTGGGCAGCCTGTCAGTACCACAGCACAGCATAGAAGTAAGAGGAGTGCGGAGGCGACGCGCCGATGCTTTAATCGTTCGAGAAAATTCATCGTTTCCAACCGGCAGAAATGTCGTTCACGTCTTGGATGTCGGTCTTGTCCATCAATTGCGCACTGCGCCCGCCCAGGTCTCCGCGGCGCAGCACGTGGATTTGAATGGAATAGCTATGCTCATTTCCGTCGATAAGGGTAAGAGTAACATCGCGCTCGGCTTCGAAGGCCTGATTATTACTATCGATTAGCGCTGGGCGAAAAATGACCTCGCCATTTTCTTCATCGATCTCGACCGAACCCGCATCTGTGGGTTCAAGAAACCAATCGTAGGGTGGAATACCGCCGGTCGGTTTTAAGCGCAGTTCTTCGCGCCAGGGCAGGTTGATACGAAATGCATCTGAAATGGCGATCGCTAGCTCCCCTCCTCCACTCGGCATAGAATTATAGCCGTAGAATTGTTCCGAGATATGGCCCGGGTCAGACAATACCTGCGATTCTGGAGCACAGCTCTCATCACGCAGGTTCATTACGCGCACGGCATAATACACATCTTCGGCTTGTGGTTCGGTAAACAAAGCCACCGTACGGTTTCCATCAAACATCACATCAGAAATGGCGAGCCCGGCTTCATCACCGACGTTGCGTGCGACACACTCGGCATAGGGCGAATCGAGATTACAGGCGACGACTTCATAATTGGTAGCATCCGTCGGATCGTATTCTCCTTCGCCGGCGCAGATCGGGTTGTTGAAAAGAACGTGGAGAATACCAACATCCATCGGAATCACCTGCTTTACCGTCGGATGCACCGTCCATAAAAACGGTTGCGAATAGATTCCTTCTGCGGGAATAAAATCCTCAGCGGTCGCGTTTCCAACGTTAGCAACAAGAACGATATAGTGCACCCCGTCAGAAAAGGAGACGCCAAGCTCCGTCGTAATGCGGACTTTACTGGCATCCTCTGAGTTGAGATCGGCGATGACTGGTGTGCCAGGGTCGGCAACACTTTGCTGGGTAAGCTGGCGGCAATCCTCGGCGTCGATAGCATTTGGGTCATTGGCGTCAGAACCGGGGATAGAGCTGCCACAGGCGTAAATGTAGTAGTTGATGTTGTTTTCTGCTCCGGGGTTTCCGGTTCCGGTCAATAGCGGAGTATCGAAATCGAGCTCGATCATTTCATCACTCAGCGCACGCGTTTCGACAATGCGCGGGTAAGTGGCATATTGTGGCACAACGATGATCGTACCGGAGTTGTTGCCCGGCAGATTCGGGTTGGAATCGGCATAGAGGCGCGTAAAGTCACCGTCGCGCTTGGTGATCACCGCAGTTACTGAAATCGGTTCGGTATCGGTGGTCGGGGTAGCGTCGACCCGAAAGCCGATTTGTAAAATCTCGTTGCTGCTCTGAATCAGGTTTCCGAGTTGATCATTTGCCGGTGAACCGGGAATGCCGGTATCGATATCACTGAATTCTTCAGGGGTGATAAAAACACTGATATCATTTGTGTAGAGTGATTGGCCGGCCTGCTCAACGACATCGACGTGAAACCCGGGAAACGTGTAAGAAGAATCGAATGTCAGAAAATCGGGCATGCCGACAATGCGAAACTCGACGCTATCGACGGGTGTGATCGAGTCAGGATTCGCAGCGGCGATCCCTAAGGGCAGTTCGGCGATTGCCCCTAATTTTGTAGGAATATTCCAGTCGCGCTCATTGTCGGTGGTTCCCAAATACCACAGTTGTAATCCGGTCTCTGGTGATTCGAAGATATCTGCCCGCAAGAAGCGTGAAGTGACATCGGATGTTGCTGCCAGACCAAGGGCAAAAGCGGCAGTGGCCGTGAAGGCAAAGGCGAGAAATGAACGGGTTTTCATGAGGTTCATGAGAAGAAATGCCGTTTCTTACGGTTGATACTTAAGCGGAATAACGGTGTCTTCCGGCAATTCATCGAGCGGCAAATACTGCAGCGGATTCACGTGACTGCCGTTTTTAAAGACTTCAAAATGCAGATGCGCCCCGGTGGTCATCCAGCCGGCGCCAATGGTTCCGGGTGTGCCTCCGCTAAGGGCGATCGGCGTACCCTTCGCCACCAACTCCCCTTCTTCAACCAGAAATTCAGAAACGTGTCCGTACACCGTCATCAGGTTGTCACGATGCGCGAGAATCAATGAACTGTAGCCCATACCGTTATCGGTGACCTTGTAGACATAGCCAAGCGCCGGCGCACGGATCTCGGTACCTTGCGGCGCAGGAATATCGATAGCTTGATGCGTGACATGAAAGATGTCTTCATATTCATCGTCGTGAAAATAAGCCGAAATGCCCCTGAGCGGTTCGACTGGCCAATCGAAAATGGCGCTGCTTGCGGAATCTTCTGCTAAAAAGCTTTCGCCGATAGCGTATAGATCTTGTTCGCCAGTTTGCTGCGCACGTTGTTGCTGTAAGCGGCGGCTTTCTTCGTCGAGAAGGCGCATGGTTTCTTGCACGCTTTCACGGTCATTGAGCAGCAGTGAGATCTGCATCGCACTGTTGAACATCTGCTGTTTACTTTCTTCAAGCAATTTTTGATATTCCTCTTCGTTGTCTTGCACGGCTGCCAGCAGGGCTTTTTTGGCGGCAGTCTGCTCGGTCAGTTTTTTCTGCTCGATGTCTTTTTGGGTATGCAGCTGATTCAGGCGCACGTTTTCTTCGTTGACGAGGCGCATCACTTTTTCGATCTCTCGCTCTGCCGCCTCGATATCGTGAAATATCTGCCGACCCACACTCTCGAGTGCGGTGATTTGCTCTTCTTCCCAGAGGTTTTTCGAAAACGTCTCGTCTGACAGAATCAAGCGCAGCATCGTACGGGTATCATCAGAAATGCCAAAGTCTTCATTCTCTTGCTGCAATAGCGCAAAAAAAGCGAGTATCTCATTTTGCTGCACTTCTTTTTCGGCCTCCAGACGGTCGGCTTCTTCCATCAGGTATTGCAGATCGGCAACCCGCTTAAGGATTTGGATCTTGATCACATCTAGCTCTTGCTTGGCAGAAGTGAGTGATTGCTCCAAAATTTGCACTTGCCCGTTCAGGGTCGTGATTTTACGGCGCGACTCACGGATATTATTTTCGGCCTTAGTATTCGATTCTTTGTAGGTGTCGAATTCGGTCAGTTCGGTTTCTATCCGCTGCATAATGCGCGACAGGCGCTGCTTGTGAGTACCTTCGTCTTGTGAAAACAGCTCGCCCAGCGAATCGCGATACAGCTCGAATTCTTGCTCAATACGGCGCAGTTCAGCATCTTTTCGTTGCATTGCCGAGTCGATATCGCCCCGAGCTATCGGATACGCCACCAAAGTGAACGCTAATACGGTTACACCGATGATGATTCTGCGCGCAAACGGCATCTGTTTTTGGTGTTATAAATATCATTTTATTATAGTAAAAATTACGCATAAAAGCAATGGATTATCGGGGTTGCTCTCTTCTAAGCCCCAATTCCCGTGACACTTTTCTTTCACTCACAAAGAATGG
>CAZLFD010000037.1:0-15162 GCA_964558715.1 uncultured Candidatus Peribacteria bacterium
TACTACCGACAGCGACTTGCCTCATCTGTCACGAGAATTGGGGCTTAGTTCAATACTGTTTTTTGAGCGGGTTTTTCGCTTTTTCTTGATTATGTGCTTGCCGTTCATGCACACATGCTAATAAAGACAACAAACCATTTGACAACGAGACGTCTTTTTGCCAAACTTTCTCAGCTAAATTTTTGGTTTTATGGCACATAAGAAAGCGGGAGGCTCCACCCGAAACGGACGCGATTCAAATGCCCAACGCTTGGGCGTAAAGAAATTCGGTGGCGAAAAGCTTACTGCAGGCAGCATAATCGTGCGCCAGCGTGGCAGTAAGATGATGGCTGGCGACAACGTCCGTCTGGCAAAAGACTTCTCTTTGTTTGCGACAGCAGACGGTGTGGTGAAATATTCCGAAATCGCCAAACGCAAATTTAACGGGCAAGTGCACAAAAAACGCGTTGTTTCCGTTGTATCCGCATGATGAAAGGGGGCATCCCCATTTCCGAAATCTTTGCATCAATTCAGGGGGAAGGCCTGCGAACAGGCTTTCCTTCTTTGTTTATCCGCTTTTGGGGCTGCAATCTCACTTGCGATTTTTGCGATTCTAAATTCTCGTGGGATTCTAAGCTAGAAAAGCCAAAATATATGTCACTCGATGAAGTTGTCGCCGAGATTAAAAAGCAATCCACCAAGAATCTGATCTTTACCGGCGGCGAACCGATGTTGCAGCAGGCCAATATCCGTGCGATCTGCGAACGGGTAGATCCGCTTTTTGTAGAAATTGAAACCAATGGCACGATTGCTAGCGAAATCGATGATATTGTCGGGCAGTTCAATGTTTCGCCGAAATTAGACTTCGAGAACCCGATTGTAATGCTGCCGAACAGAAAAACCTCCTTCAAGTTCGTTATCCGCAACCAGGCCGATATCGATAAAACCGATGCGTTCTGCCAAGCTTATAATATACCGTTTACACAAGTTGTGCTGCAGCCAGAAGGAATCACTCGCCAGCAGATTCTTAACAAGATTGACTTGGTCATTGCGGCTGCTAGCGAGCGAGGGGCAATGGTCTCTTCACGCGTTCATATTTTGCTTTGGGATGATAAAAGAGCTGTCTAGATTTTTCAGTGTGCTGTGCTTGTTCATCTTTGCTGGATGCACAACTAATCCGCCATTGGTGCAGCGCGCGCCGCAAGCGTGCGTTGGCTCAGAGGCGACAATCGTTGCAACACTGCCGACAGCAGACAGCTATGATGGCAGCAAGCCAAAAGGTATCACAACGATTGCAAGTGGTGGGTACATTACCGACCGTTTTGTGATTACTGTTTCACACGCCGTGCCGCCGAACGCGACAGCAGAGGGGTTTACTGAACAGAAACGTGATAGCGAAGCGCACCTCCTCTTACTAGAGGCAGACACGTGCGGTACGCCGCTCACACTTGCAAAAGATGCTGCTAGTTTGAACGACAATCTCTTCGATTGCGCAACTGGCAATGCACGCGGTACTGTTACTGCTTTCGAGGCTTCGGCGGCGTCTAAATCGCCTCTTGCTTCATCTGCCATATTGCTCGATGATTTAGCCGTACTCCCCGGAACTTTTGCCCTGGGTGATTCTGGCAAGCCTTTTTGCAATCAGTCAGGAGAGTTGGCGGCTGTCTTGGTAGCGATTCGTGAAGACTCGGCACTGCTGATCGGCACAGACGCTATACGTGCATTTTTAAATTGACTTTCTACTCCTCTTTACAGATAATTGTGCGGCTTTCTTGAATCTGGGAAAGCATGATCTTTACAAGTTTGGGCGAGTGGTGGAATTGGTAGACACGCAAGGTTGAGGGCCTTGTGAACATTACTTGTTCGTGGAGGTTCAAGTCCTCTCTCGCCCACCACGCTTCGCTTTGCCATGAAAGTAGTGAATGGGAAATGCAAGCGTGCCATGAGCGAAATGAAGTGAAGCCGAATGGCTTTATCGACTCAAAATGATTCCCTTCGGACTTTAGTCGCATAATCGAGCAGAATGAGCGTGGTGGAATCGAAGGGTGGTTTTCCGTGTTAATCATTACACATGGCACCTGAGTACTTCGTCTATCTCGCTCGATGTTCCGATAATTCTCTGTACACCGGTTATTGTCGAGACTTAGATTCTCGAGAACAAAAGCATAATCTGGGCGAAGGGGCAAAATATACTCGATCGAGAGGACCCGTTCAAATCATCTATTCCGAGAAATTCTCAGACCGATCAGAAGCGATGCGGCGAGAAGCGCAGATTAAAAGCTGGACGCGAACAAAGAAGGAGTACCTCGTTCAATTCGGAAATCCGGACAGGTCATCTGCGGATTAAAACTCAAACTCCACCACGATCGGTGCGTGATCCGACTCCGGGAACTTTGTATCGGTTGCGAAGGCGATGCTTTCGTCAGGAAGTATTTCATTATGGATCTCGGTCTCGCGATAATTCGGTAAGAGACTGCGTGAGATGAGCACATGGTCGAACAGGCGGTTTTCACCGTGGTAACGGATGGAATAGCGGGATAATTCAGGAATGCTGTTTAGGGTCGGAATCAGAACCCGAACACCCAGATCGGGGTTGCCGGTATTCTCCACCTTACTGCAAATGGCCTGTATCGGTACTTCGTGGGCTTCGGCGTTAAAATCTCCGCAAACGATGATCTTCGCCTCCTCATCGGAGTTGATGATCCGGTCGACGAGAAAGCGGGTTTCAATCGCCTGGCCGACGCGCTTCATCGACGAAAGAAAAAATCCTTCCGCCCAAGCAGCGCTGCTTGCCCAAGTATACCGGTCGATCTTTTGCCCGTCGATCGGCGTGGGGTGCTTCGACTTAAAGTGAATATTTATCACATGCAGTTTTTCACCGTTCTCCAGTTCTAAAAGAGTATGTAGTATCGGCCGCTCCCAACCGATATTGCGTGCGCTTTCCTTCGGTGGAATCGCGGTGATGCTTTTATACTTCGGCGGCGGAGTGAGGGTATTTAAATACTGCTTTCGCTCGAATACCGGCAATCGGGAAACGGTTACCACATTTCTACGAGTAAAGGCCTCACGCCTTTGGGTAAGCGTGGTCTTCACAAAATACCTTTCATACGGTGTGTCTTTCAAGAGCTGTGCCAAGGCCAGCAAATGCTTTTTGCCATCAGTACCGTCTTGCCCGTGTACTTCTTGAAAACATAAAATATCCGCATCTAAGCGCAACAATTGCGGGCGCAAAATGGGAATACGCTTTTCGAGTTCCTCATCAATGTCGAGGTTTTCGAGGTTGAAGGTGGCGATGCGTAGGTTCATTCCAATATCTGTGTACACTGCAAATACTACCACAAAACTTTCCATGAAGCGACGTTTCCGTCTGACGGATGCATCCAGCCATACACCAGATGGTGGGGCGTTCTGGCTGTGAACGAAATTGTTGGTGCAAGCTTGAATACTTCGAGGGGTTCATATTTGCTGTGATAGCGGAATTAAACCTGGAACAAAAACACATATTCTGTTAGAATAAAATCAAATAGATACGCACCATGAATCCTAATATTTTCAACCCACAGTCGATTGCGCTGGTGGGTGCTTCTAAAGTTCCGGGCAAGCTGGGTTACGATATTCTCAGCAATCTCGTCAATCTCGGCTACGAAGGGAACCTGTATCCGGTGAACCCGAAGGGTGAAGAAGTCTTGGGGCTGCCGATGTACCCCTCTGTCATAGATCTTCCAGAAACACCAGATGTCGCACTCATCATCATACCGGCGCCATCCGTAAATAATGCGGTAGAACAATGTGGCAAGAAAGGGGTGCAGAATGTGGTGATCATTTCTGCTGGGTTTAAAGAAATCGGTGGCGAAGGGGTGAGGCGAGAAGAAGAATTAAAAGAGATCGTCGATAAATATAATATCAATCTGGTCGGTCCGAATTGCCTGGGCATTATCAATACTAAAATCCTGATGAATGCCTCGTTTGCCGAGGGGATGCCGACATTCGGAAATGTGAGCCTTGTTTCGCAGTCTGGAGCGATGGCGGTGGCGATGATCGACTGGGCATACGAAAGCGGTCTCGGTTTTGCCAAGATCATCAGCATGGGTAATAAAACGGGTATCAACGAAAACGAATTGCTCGAATATCTCGGGAGCGACCCCGACACCAAGGTGATTCTCATGTATTTAGAAAGTATTGCCGATGGTACCGAGTTTTTGCGTCTGGCGCGTGAGATCAGTTTGAAAAAACCGATCATCATCGTTAAGTCTGGCACGTCTGAAGCCGGTACCAAAGCCATTTCTTCTCACACCGGCTCGCTCGCAGGGTCTGACATCGCCATCGCCACGGCCTTTCGCCAAGGCGGTGTGATTCGCGCCCAAACGGTAGAAGACCTTTTTGATTATGCAAAAGCCTTTAGTTATCAAAATCCACCCCATGGTGACAAGGTCGGTATTATCACTAATGCCGGTGGGCCAGGTATTATGGCAACCGATGAACTGGCGCGCACTGGTCTGAAGCTTGCAACGTTGTCCGAAAAAACACAGCAAAAACTTGCCGAAGGCTTGCCGGCTACTGCAGCACTAGGGAACCCTGTCGATGTGATCGGCGATGCCCTGACCGACCGCTATCGCCATGCCATCGAAACAGTGCTCGCTAGCAAAGAAGTCGATTCCTTACTTGTAGTGCTTACGCCGCAAGTAATGACCGAAGTCAAACGGGTGGCTGCCGTCACCACTGCGTTGGCGAAGCAGCACTCCGACATTACCGTACTCTCGGCGTTTGTGGGTGGTGAAAGTATCGAACGTGGGCGGCAGGTTTTCTGCCGATATTGCTTTCCAAACTACCCGTTTCCCGAACGCGCCATCGATACGCTCAAGCGCATGCAGCAATATTCCGCGTGGAAAAAATCTGAGGCGGCACGACTAGGGGCAGTAAAATCATTCCCCCCATCGCCAAAAAACGCCACCACTGATGCCATCTTTGCCAGTAAAAAAGCGGGCGACCGCCTGAGTTTTGAAGAAGCGAAAGACCTTGTTTCTGCCTATGGTATTCATGTGCCCGAAATCCGTTTGGCGCAGACTGCCGAAGAAGCAGCATCGCATGCGACAGAAATCGGCTATCCGGTCGTGCTTAAAATCGCTTCGCCGCAGATTTACCACAAAACCGATGTGGGCGGTATTCGCATCGATTTATCTGATACCGACGCTGTTAAAACAGCTTTCGCTGAGATCATCGCCAGCGTGAAAGAAAACGCGCCCCAAGCGACCATCGAAGGGATTACCGTAGAAGCGATGATGTCACTCGGAAATGAGATTATCATCGGCGTCAACCGCGACCTCCAATTCGGCCATATGCTGATGTTTGGCTTGGGCGGTATTTATGTTGAAATCCTCAGAGATGTCACTTTTCGTATCGCTCCGGTCTCGCACCAAGAAGCCTTGCAAATGATTGAAGAGATCAAGGCGATCTCTATTCTCAAAGGTGCGCGCGGCGAAAAGCCGGTCGACCTCGACAGTATTGCCGAAGTCATTGTTAAAGTGGGGCAAATCGTCACCGATTATCCGCAGATCAGTGAATTAGAGATGAACCCCTTGATTGCCAGCCCGGTTCATGGAACAATCGCCGTCGACACGAAATGCATCGTGTGACCGATTTTTCTTTCAATCCGCCCCATGGCTCAGGTCGGCATTCGCGAGTATGATGCGAAACAGCTTTTACAAATTGCACTTACTACACATAGCAATGGTTCTATCGTGTTTCCCGGAAAGTCATGTTTGGTGACTCCTGATTCTGATTTCACCAAGTTGGCGAAGCAAAACCCATGGCTGAAGCAAGAAAAGCTGGTTGTGAAACCGGACCAACTCTTTGGTAAACGCGGTAAACATGAGCTTATCGGTTTAAAGCTTGATTATGTTGAAGTGCAAAAATGGATTGCAGAAAAGGCCAAGGCCGAAAGAACGATCGACAAAGCAAAAGGAAAACTCACTCATTTTTTGATCGAACCGTTCGTGCCACACAATCAGGAATACTACGTATCTCTTCGCTGTGAACGTGAGCGCGACGTTATCAGTTTTTCTTACGCGGGTGGTGTTGAAATTGAAGACAACTGGGACAAGGTCACTGAAATCCCGGTCGATCTGCTCTCAGGAATTACCGCAAAAGACATCGCGAAACATTTGAAAAAAGGCGTAGATCAAGCGCAACTGGCCGAATTCATCGCTACGCTCTACGCCGTCTTTGCCGATTATCACTTCAGCTTTCTTGAAATCAATCCATTTGCCATTGTCGACAATGTCATCATTCCGTTAGATACCGTGGCGAAGGTGGATGACACGGCAGCTGGTGAATGCACTGATCTATGGGGCGAGCTTGATTTTCCGACCTCGTTTGGCCGGACACTCTCACCGGCGGAAGAATACATCAAATCGTTGGATGAAAAGACGGGTGCTTCTCTCAAGTTAACGGTCCTTAACCCCAAAGGCCGCGTGTGGACGATGGTTGCAGGTGGTGGCGCAAGTGTGATCTACGCCGATACTATTTCTGACCTTGGCGCTGGAAAAGACCTAGCGAACTATGGCGAATATAGTGGCGACCCATCGACCGAACTGACCTATGAATACGCAAAGACGATTCTCACTTTGATGACAGAAAATAAGAGTGGGCAAGTGCTGATCATCGGTGGCGGGATTGCCAATTTTACCGATGTTGCCAAGACATTTACTGGAATCATCCAGGCGCTCACTGAATTTGCCGATGTCATCCGCAAGCAAAAAATTCGCATTTTTGTGCGCCGCGGTGGGCCAAACTATAAAGAAGGTCTCGCCAACATCCGAGCAGCCGCCGAGCAGCTCAAAATTCCACTCGAAGTCTATGGTCCCGAAGCGCACATGACCAATGTAGTGCGCCAGGCGATCGACACTCTTCATTGATTCTCATTTTCTTCGTGTATTATGTCACCTCCTAAAAACGATGCTGTGCTTTTCGACAGCAAGAGTAATGCTCTCATTTACGGATTGCAAGCCAAAGCCGTGCAACGGATGCTCGATTTTGACGCTGTTTGCAAACGCGAAAAACCGAGTGTGACGGCGATTATCAACCCCACACGAGGAGGTTTTCATAAGGCGTTTTTTGGCAAAAGTGAAATCTTAATCCCCATCTATACGACAATTTCTGAGGCAGTAAAAGCGCACCCCGAAATCGATGTGATGATCAACTTCGCTTCACTGCGTAGCGCGTATGATACAACGCGTGAAGCGCTCAATGCGAAGACTATCCGTACGGTGGTAGTGATTGCCGAAGGGATTCCCGAACGCAAAACGCGCCAGTTGATCGCCGAAGCAAAGCAGAAAAACAAGTGGATCGTCGGCCCGGCTACGGTGGGTGGTATTGTGGCGGGGCAATTTAAAATCGGGAACACCGGCGGTACCCTTGAAAACATCGTCGCTTCTAAACTGCATCGCCCCGGTTCGGTCGGATTCGTCAGTAAATCTGGTGGTATGTCGAACGAGCTCTACAACGTGATTGCGCGCAATGCCGATGGCATTGCCGAAGGAATCGCCATCGGTGGCGATGCCTATGCTGGCTCGACCCTGCTCGACCACTTACTTCGTTTTGAAAAGAACCCTGCTATTAGAATGCTGGTCATGCTTGGCGAAGTCGGTGGTGAAGAAGAATTGCGTATTGCAGAGATGATCACAAAAAAGAAGATCAAAAAGCCACTCATTGCCTGGGTAACGGGCACATGTGCAAAAGAGTTTACCACCGAGGTGCAATTTGGGCATGCCGGTGCGCGTAGTGGTGCAACTAACGAAAGCGCCGATGGCAAGAACAAAGCTCTCAAAAAAGCCGGTGCGATTGTGCCGAAGTCATTCGACGATTTTGATGTGGCAATCAAAAAGACATACGAATCCCTCAGAAAAAAAGGTATTATCAAACCAATCGATGAACTAGAAGTCGAATTTCCACCCCAAGAATACGCTGCAACCATTAAGTCCGGCTCTGTTCGCAAACCGACCGATATGCTCTGCTCTGTCTCGTGCGACCTGGGTGAGGAAGCGACGTACTTTGGTCAGCCGATTAGCAAAGTCGTCGAGAATGAAAAGCTGAATATTGGCTCTGTAATCGGACTGCTCTGGTTTCGCAAAGAGTTGCCACCGTACATCGCTACCTACATTGAGATGATCCTTAAAACCGTGGCCGATCATGGCCCAGCGGTTTCTGGCGCACACAATGCCATTGTGACAGCACGTGCCGGTAAAGACATGATTTCTGCACTGGTCAGCGGTCTGCTCACCATCGGCCCACGTTTTGGTGGCGCTATTGATGGAGCCGCCAAGTATTTCAAAGATGCCTTTGACCGCGGCCTGACCCCGCAAGAATTCGTGAAAGAGATGAAAAAGAAAGGCGTCAACATTCCCGGTATCGGGCATAAGGTAAAAAGCACGAAAAACCCTGACCGCCGCGTCGTCTCTTTAAAAAAATTCGCAAAGAAGAATTTCAAAAAAACAGCACTTCTCGATTATGCGCTCGAAGTTGAAAAACTGACAACAGCGAAAAAAGGCAACCTCATCCTCAATGTCGACGGCTGTATTGGTGTTACATTCGTAGACATGATGCGCAGCGAACCAAAACTCTTTTCCGAAGAAGAAATCCGGCAAGCCATTGATTTTGGCATGCTGAACGGGCTTTTTGTGCTGGGGCGCAGTGTGGGCATTATGGGGCACATTTTCGATCAGCAGCGTTTTGACCAGGGTTTGTATCGCTACCCGACCTCAGACATTCTATATTTGACGAAAGGAGAAACGAACTTGTGATAAGTCGTCAGTTTTAAGTCGCAAGTAACGCCGAAAATCGGGGTAAATCCGCGGATCGTCGTTGCGAGAAAATTTGTTCTCAGGAGGACGGCCGCGTCAATCCAAAAAACAAAAATCACAAAAAGCCACCTCCCGATTCCAATCCCCGCAGAGCCGCAATGCTCAGCGCAGGTAAGCGGAAATTATTCTCACACGGAGTTAATCTAGTGCCACCACCGCCGGTAATTCCTTTCCTTCGAGTAATTCGAGCATGGCACCACCACCGGTAGAAACATGGGTAAAGTCTTTTACCGAAAAACCGAAGCGCGAAATGGCGTCGAGTGTGTCGCCACCACCAAGAATCGTACTGCCTTCACAGTCTTTGACGGCTTGTAAAATCGCTTTCGTACCTTCATCGAATGGTGTTTCTTCGAATAATCCAACCGGCCCGTTCCAAATCACTGTTTTGGCTGATGTGATTTTATCGGCATACTTTTTTATGGTCTTAGGACCAATGTCAAAGACCTTTTCTTCTTTGCGGATGTCGCTGATCGAAGTGCTGCGCACACCGTCTTTATTTTCTAATTCAGTCGAAACGACAACATCTTCTGGAATGATAAGATTACAGTATTTTTTCTGAGCAGTGTTGACGATGTCGCGCGCTGTTTGCTGCTTGTCTTCTTCGGCGAGTGAGCCACCAATCTCAAACCCCTTTGCAGCAAGCATGGTATTGGCAATGCCACCGGCGACCAGAATGGTATCGGCGATTTCGGTGAACTTTTCGAGTACACCGATTTTGGTCTTCATCTTTGCTCCGCCAACAATCAGAACTACCGGATGCTCGGGTTGATCCATGATTTTTTTTAGGGTCACCACTTCTTTTTCTAGCAAAAATCCCGCTGCATGCGGTAAGATGCCGGCAACTGCTTCGGTGCTAGCGTGGCCACGGTGGGCAGCGCCAAAGGCATCATTTACAAACAGATCGCAATCTTTGGCGAGGGCTTCGGCAAAGAGCGTATCATTCTCTTCTTCTTCAGAAACAAAGCGAGTATTTTCAAGTAAGACGATGCGGCTACCACCTTTCCATTTATCATCAAAAAAATTGGTCACAAAATCTACCTTGGCATTGGTCAGTTTTGCGAGCCGTTCTGCAACAGGTGTAAGAGTGTATTTTTGATTCGGCTTACCATCGGGTCGGCCTAAATGGCTGCAGAGGCAAACCGATCCCCCGGCTTCGACAATATGCTTGATGGTCGGTATCGTCTTGCGGATGCGTGTGTCATCTTGCACTTCACCGTTTTTGATCGGCACATTAAAATCGGCGCGCAGCAAGACACGCTTTCCGGCTAGCGATGTAACGGGCATTTGGGAAAGGAGTTTCATTTTCTTCGAATTATGTTCTTACTAATTGTACTGGAATTAAGCGGAAATCTCAACGGAAAAGGGGTAATCTGCAATGAGCGATCAGGGGTTTGTTTATCGTCGGATATTCCCTGCGCGTTGATACAGAATTAAAAAGATGCACTTTTTCCAAGCAGGACATTGAATCAGGAAAAATTGCTATTGCAACAGTCGCACCGAAATGTTCTCCGGCAGCGACGGAATGCGCCACACGAGTGGTGGCCAGAGTGATATCTCGACTTCGGCGACTTCTTCAAAATTCTCCAGAATGCGCTTAGCATCTCCTACCGATCTTCCGACCACGGCGCGTTTTACTTTATTGACGAACTGAATACCTTCCACAGTACGCGGTTCGATGACAAATGCCTCGAGCCCACGTGCGGTTACAGTGATCTTAACCCGCTCTTTGTTGGGGAAGACTTCGAGTACCTCGGGGTTGATGCCGTTTTCTTCTACCATCACCAGTTCCATGCCCGGATTGACAGATTTTAGTAATGTGCCTTCGAACACCGAAAGCATCTCTTGTTGCGAGAAGGCGAGCATACGTACGCTCATCCGTGAGCGTACCGTAAAATCAGCCACGTTCCTGCCGACAATATTTTCAGGAAAGGTGATTTCAAGGATTTCGGTATCCAAAAATTCATCACCCGGAACGAGCAGATAGTCCGATTCTTCGAGCATGTTTTTACGGCGGACAAAGTTTTCCGCATCTGAACGGGCATCACGAATGATCATTTCACTGATCTGGGCCTGCGCGATTTCGAGATCTACTTCTGAAACCAGTGGCACAAAACCACTCACTCCACCACCGGTAGGGGTGCGCACTTCAGCATACACACTTGTCTGAGAGACTGAGTCGAGCCCTGGCAAAAAGAAGCGACTTACGGGGTCGATATTCCCGCGCGCACCGACAAACTCTCCATAAGCATCGCGTTCGTCGGCGACTACTTCGACACTCCGCTCCGAAAGCACCGGCACGCGTAACCAATCAGAACTGCGAAAAATAATGCCATCACCATTTTGGAAGCGAGTACCCGGGCGCAAAACCAACTCCTCTGGCAGCTCGTTCACCACGGTAAATTCGCCGGTCGCATTTTGACCGGTAAAGACCTTGGTCACGGTTTCAAAAGGAATCGTCCGCTCGAATACCGAATCGATTGGCTCAGCGCGGATCACCTGTTGGCGCCATGAGTCGGTTGAATTCTGGGTTACATCGGTTGCAAGGATGATATTTGTCGTCGCCTCGATCACTTTTTTTTGCGGGTTGATCTTCACGGTCGCCCCCGGCAATACTACGGTTGTAACCAGCAGCAATAGCATCAATGAGATAGCGCTGATAGAAAAGAGTAGTGGTTTACTTGGCCTGCTTAAGAGCTCTAAAAGCTCCAACTTTTTCTGTTCGAAATTAATGTTGGACTTCGGCTTTTCTTCGGGAACTGGATGAATGACAGTGCGCTGCCCGTGTGGCACCACTTTTTGGGTGTCTTTGATTTCTTGCAGTTTTTTTTCGATCGGCGACGATTCCAGCTGCTCCAAATCCCTAAATGATTGAATCCCGAGTTGCTCGGCGAAGTTGCGCCCGTTCTTGTCTCGCGTGATGATGATCAGGCTTTTTCCTGCTTTTTCGGCATTGTTGCGAAGAATCTTGACCGAGATGATGCTTTGCAGCAAAACCGCTCCATACGGGATGACCAAGGCAATCGAACTCGCTTTTACCGCGAGCAACTTTTCGGTCAGCTCGTCGATGTCCTCTTGCGGCTCGACAAAAAAGATGCGGGGCTTCACGGATTTCTAATGATATACACGTTGTGAATTGTGACTAAAATCCAAGTGTAATTCAAGTAAGCAAGTACACAGAGTACGGTCTAGAATTACCTTTTCTATGCGCTGCAATCTTATCCGCTTGCAGTCATGTGTCAGGCTTGTTGCCAGAGTGGTAACACACTATAGTTCTTGAAGAGTATGCAGACTTTCGGCAGAATTTCATCAGATTTCTTTTTTTGCTGCTGCCATGTTGCACTATGTTTTTCCGTTCGAGCATGGCAATGCGCACATGGGCAGCTTGTTTGGGGGTAAAGGGGCGAATCTGGCAGAGATGACGCGGCTCAAATTTCCGGTGCCGCCCGGATTTACGATTACGACGGAGGCTTGTATCAGTTTTTTAGAAGTCGGCGGCGTGTATCCACCTCATCTGATTGACCAGGTGCGTGACGCGCTTGCAGAATTAGAAGCGAAAACCGGTAAGAAATTCGGCGATGGCGAAAATCCACTACTTCTCTCTGTACGGAGTGGAGCAAAAATCTCGATGCCCGGCATGATGGACACCGTTCTCAACCTGGGTATGAATGCCATCACCGAAGCAGCGCTCGCCAAAAAAACCGGGAATCCGCGTTTTGCCGCCGATTCACATCGACGCTTTTTGCAGATGTTTTCTGATGTCGTGCTCGAGGCCGATCATCACCTGTTTGAAGAAGAGATCGTCGCATTAAAATCTAGGCGCGGTGTTACTGAAGATACCGAACTCGATGTCGATGACCTCCATGCGCTGATTCAGTCCTTCCGGGCTATTGCGGAACGCGAGACCGGCAAGCCGTTTCCCGATGACCCGATGGATCAACTCGAAGCCGCGATCGCCGCTGTATTCCACTCGTGGAACTCGTCACGGGCGAAAAAGTATCGGCAGATCAATGACATTCCCGACAGCATCGGTACGGCGGTTAACGTGCAATCGATGGTGTTTGGCAACACTGGCGCTACTTCCGGAACTGGAGTCGCTTTTACGCGCGATCCTTCTACTGGCGAAAAGAAATTCTACGGCGACTTTCTCATGAACGCCCAGGGCGAAGATGTGGTCGCCGGCATCCGCACGCCGCGTGAGATCAGCGAGCTAGGCAGCGAATTGCCAGAAGCGTATGCCGAGCTGCTTGATTTACAACACAAGCTCGAACAGCACTTTCGCGAAATGCAAGACATCGAGTTTACCATCGAAGAAAAGAAGCTCTACCTGCTTCAAACGCGTAGTGGTAAACGCACGGCTCAAGCCGCTACGCGCATTGCTGTCGAGATGGTCGAAGAAGGCCTCATCGACCAAGAAGAAGCTTTGATGCGGCTCGATGCCAATGAGCTCGATGTACTCTTGCATCCTTCCATCGACCCCGAGGCAGAGAAAAAGGTGATCACCGTCGGCATTGCCAGTAGCCCGGGTGCCGCCTGCGGTAAAGTAGTCTTTACGGCGGATGTCGCTGCTACACGCAAAGAAGCGGGCGAAGAGGTGATTCTCGTGCGCCACGAAACTTCGCCAGAAGACATCCACGGCATGCACGCTTCAGTCGGCATTCTTACTGCCTGTGGAGGTAAGGCGAGCCACGCAGCCGTTGTTGCGCGTGGTATGGGTAAGCCCTGTGTATCTGGCGCGTCAGAACTGATTATCAACGAAAAAGCGAAAAAGTTCACGCTTGGCGAAACGATTGTGCAAGAAAACGACATTATTACTATCGACGGAGCAACGGGCGAAGTGATGCTTGGTGAAGTACCGACGATTCCCGGAAAACTCACCGCCCACTTTATGACCCTGCTTGCCTGGGCAGAAAAGATAAAACGCATGCAGGTTCGTGCCAATGCTGACACTCCGACCGATGCGCAAAATGCACGCGATTTTGGTGCCGATGGTATTGGCCTGTGTCGCACGGAACACATGTTTTTTTCTGACGAGCGCATTCGCCACGTGCGACAGATGATCTTATCGAAGACAATCGAAGAAAGAGAAAAGGCCCTGGCAAAGCTGCTTCCGTATCAGCGCGATGATTTTGAAGAAATCTATACGGTGATGGATAATTGCCCAGTTACGATCCGTCTGCTCGACCCGCCACTGCATGAATTCCTCCCGCACAAAGACAAAGATATCGAGGAGCTTGCCCATGATTTCGGGCTGACGTTTGAACAGGTAAAAGACCGCGTGCAAAACTTGGCCGAGGTGAACCCCATGTTGGGGCATCGCGGCTGCCGGCTGCTGATCACTTTTCCCGAAATACTTCGCATGCAGGCGCGTGGCATTCTTGAAGCAGCTGTTAACGTGCAGGCCAAAGGCATTACTCCCGTTCCAGAAATCATGCTGCCACTGGTCGGTCTGAGTGCCGAATTGAAAGCTTGTCGCGACATTATTGAAGAAGTCGCCGAAAAGGTGTTTGCCGAAAAAGGGGAGCGGGTCGATTACCTAGTCGGCACCATGATCGAGCTGCCGCGAGCGTGTGCGGCCGCCGAGATTATCGCCAAGCATGCCGACTTCTTTTCATTCGGAACCAACGACCTGACGCAGATGACCTACGGATTTTCGCGCGATGACGTCGCCCGCTTTCTTCCTGCATACTTAAAAGAGGGGATTATCCCCATCGATCCGTTTGAAAGCGTGGATGAAAACGGCGTGGGTGAACTGATTAAAATGGGCGTGCAGCGCGGGCGCTGGAAAAACCGCCACCTCAAAATATCGGTCTGTGGTGAACATGGTGGCGACCCACGCTCTATCGATTTTTTCCACCGCGAAAGTTTTACTGCCGTTTCTTGCTCGCCGTTCCGCGTGCCGATTGCGCGCATTGCTGCCGCGCAGGCAGCGATTCGGAATAAAATCATCCGATAGGGTCCGCTCTGGCTTGACCGGAGTCGGGAGGAATAAGGGAGCCAGTAGGGGCCCCGATGTGTCGTGCCTGATTGCAAGCAGTGAATAGGCAACGAAACAGTACGGAGCAACTCTCTCCCGTTGTAGACCCTGATGCCCCGAGCCGAAGGGAGAGAGGGGTACCGGATGGGATTCCAGCACAGAGCTGGAGGGGGTAGATTTTTTATTTCAACCCCTATTGGTGTAAGAGGGTGATCAAAGTGGAGTTCCATTTATATTTCATAACTCCTCTTAACACTCCCTCTTATCATAAGAGGAGGAAGAAGGGTGCTTCGCACATTTTTTCATTTCCACATCTTGGGTTCAAAACCCCGTGAACTTCAGTCCGATTGT